>JBNKFP010000200.1:0-5319 GCA_050289365.1 Cellvibrionaceae bacterium
CAGATTCCGGCTCCAACGTTGAATTACCTATTCCAGCAGGATTATTTTGTGCGTATAGGTCGAGAAAAGACGGGGCCCGAAACGCGGTGCCAGCAAAGGCTTTAATGCTCAACTGTTCGCGCGCATGCCAAACCAACCCCAAACGGGGATTGGTGGTGGAACCGACATCACTGTAATCATCAAAACGCACGCCCAAAGTCGCATTCCAACCTTTGGCAAAAGACCAATTATCCTGTAATGCGAGAAAATAGTTCTCGCGGCGGCTATCCGGCAAATATATATCATCCGTGCCACTGACATCCGTCAAACTACCATCCACTACTGTAGAGCTGCCATCATAGGCGCCGGGGCCAAAATTCTTACTCTCCCTCGCCGAGTTACTGTTCCGCTCTAAACCAATAGCCCATCGAATTTTATGTGAATGGTTGGCATCAAAAACATGATTTAATTGCAGAGACACCGAGCGGTCGCTGTGCTCGGGTATGCCGATTACGCCATCGGGAAAACGGACTAAACTCACTTCGGGGTCATTCGCAGTGCCCCTGGGAAAATTTATGTTACCATCGCCATCCAAAAATAAAGTGCTGCCCGGGGGAAATAGATTCGCGTCAGCCTTGAGATTCGCATCGTGCCACGCAAACCGCAAATTCATTGCTCCAGAAACCCACTGGGATAGATCATAATTCGCGTGTAACTGTTTGGCCCTCAGTATCATTTTCCCGCTGGGATCAAGCGATTGAGCCGCACCCGCACCAGTGCCAATACGAGGCGCATACCAATCTAAATAGGAGACTTTGAATTGTCCCGCCGTCCACGCTAATTTTAGCGTGTGGGATTCATAGTCATTGACCATAGGACCGGGAGCCAATGACGCTTGTGTGCCTAGATTCGAGTCGATCAGGCTCTGAAAATCCGAATCGACAATCCGGTGAGCATCACCATCAAAGCTGCGACTGGACCAAACAAACTGAAAATTTTGCTCATGCCACTGAACGCCTTTGGCTAACTCAAACTCACGTTTACCCGACTCACCAATACCGAAATTCACTTGCGCAGGCACTTCACCCGGCTCATAGGAGACCAAATTAATAATGCCACCCACCGCATCGGCACCGTAAATTGCGGAGCCAGAACCACGTACTATTTCAATGCGTTTTATTCCAAGCAAGGGCAAATGTTGCGCCCAAGGCGCTCCACCGTCTCGACCGGAGCGAAATGGAAGACCATCGACCAAGAGCAGTACCTGTTGACCAAATGCGCCAGATAAACCTCGCAGGATCGGTTTTTCATACATCAACCCTGTTTGCACGAGACTCACCTGCAAACCCAACACACGGTCTATAGCCTGCAACAGCGTTGTGGCCCCCATCGCCTGCCATTCTTCCGCTTCAATAACGGATACAGATGCTGGTGCATCTTCCAACTGCTGCTCAAAGCCAGAGGCGGCGACCACCACCCGTATATTGAGCAGTTCATTCAAATTTAAATCGAATATAGAATCCGCTGGCGCACTAAGCTCGTTAGCACACACAGTACCGCAGAGAAAAAGACATAAGGTTGTAAGCAGGCTCAAACACAGACGATGAATAATAATTTTATTATCCATACCGTTTTTACTTTTGAAAATCACTCGATTCGCGAACACAAATAACTCGCACAAAAGGGCCTTATTGAAATACCTCATAAGGCGGAAGATTTTAGTTTCGACTCAAAATTGCGAAAACAATTTAGGCACCGCAGCTTTGACCACTTTTTTGATCTTTATTTTTATCACTCAACTAACCAGGAGACGGCTGTCTTTAATTTCGAATAATCATCAGAACTACAATATTAACCTGTTATTCTTTATAAGACCGTCAAAACAAGTTAGATAACATATTATTTTAATTTGGATTGATCTTAGTATAGTTAAAGATAACAGCCATACAGAATTGTGCAACCGAATGGATACGAGGAGAAAGGGTCTGAGCAGCGACTCGGCGCTCGCCTACGTGGGTAGGCTATCGAGTTTGGGCCCCAAAGACACAATATTGTTGCTATTAAGAACCAATCACGGCTTTCACTTCTGCCGGACAGGTATCGCCTAAAGTACGATGCAGATGACGAGCAAAAGCCAAAATGCGTTGGTCGTGGTGAAATGCGTAGTCTAGGGAATGTATTTCAGTCAAAGGCAACCAGCGAACTTCTGCCACTTCATCGGGCTCGCAATAATGATTGGAGATATCAGGGAGTGATTCTAATTCCAGCAAAACACCATGGTGGATACCCACGGTTTGACGCTCATCTCGCGGAGCAGAGCTAATATCCCAAGGTCGCTCAATAAATGCTATCGAAGCCGCCCCCATTAACGCCTCCAGGTTAAGGCCACACTCCTCCCAAACTTCGCGGTAAACCGCCTCCGCAATGCTTTCGTCGTAGTCCAAATAGCCACAGGGCATATTCCAGCGGCCAACAAAATCGGGGAGACCCGGCCCACGCTGATTCACCAAGACATAAGCACTCTGCCGGCAAATCACCACGATACATGCCGACACCGCAACACTGCGGGACAGCCACACCTCGCGACCATTTTTTAAAATAAGACATTCATTTGGTCGGTTGTTAAATTTCACTTATCGTTCCTTTTTCAAATTCAATTCAGGCGTATTAGTCGGGCCGGGCAACCTTGACCCAATTAGGTCTAACCTGCACGGCAGAGCTGGTCGACTCTTTTGAGCAAAGTAGGTAGCCGAAAGCAACCGTGCATTTCCGCTATAAATCCCTTCGCCCGATCCATTTCCATTCCGGCTGCGGTCACAAATAAAGGCTTTTGACTGCCCCCACGGAACAGCTCACATTGGCTTGGGGTATCTTTAAAGGGCCGTTTAGCGACCCCCACAATCGGCACAGACGCGCCTAAAGCACGATACAAATGCATACCTAAACCATCCGCCAAGGCGGGCCCCAAAGTCACAAACCCATCGATCACGATAGTGTCAATTGGTGTATTCAAGTCACCGAACAAAGACAAAATGCAAGGCAGTTCGCGCTTATAAAAAGCACCGGGTTCGTAGTCTGCAATACCACCCACACACTTAACCCATTCCTGGTCTGCTTGCGCAGCGCGCCAATCAGTAAAGCCCAAGCCGGCCACTACAGCGCTGTATTCGTTATAGTGCACATCAATCGCGATTTTCAATGTTAATGACTTTGTATTGAATCCAACTATGGAGTTTTGTTTATTGCTGAATCGGGAAACAGCCAAAGGCTGGCCAGTATATCCTCGCCAGCATGGGATTGCAGCCGAGCTCAACACCCTTGATGTCTTGTCGGCAATCACCTACTCTGTAGGAAGTTTGTTCACGTCTCATAATAACGAGCTCCGGCGGAACCAAAGATGCAAACACTTTACCCTGATATTCGCACCTACGCTGAACACCGCCTTGCGGTAGATTCCGTCCATAAACTTTACATAGAAGAATGCGGTAACCCAGAGGGCATTCCCATCTTGCTTATCCACGGCGGACCCGGAGCTGGATGTGGGCGCTACGAGCGACGCTTTTTTGATCCGGAACGCTATCGCATAATCCTGTTTGATCAGCGTGGTGCAGGCCGTTCCACACCCCATGCAGAACTGGAAAACAATACTACCCCTCACTTGCTAGAAGACATTGAAGCGATTCGCTGCTACTTAAAAATCGATCGCTGGGCTCTGTTTGGCGGCTCATGGGGTTCAACGCTGGCCCTTCTCTATGCCGAAAAATACCCAGATAAAATCATCGGCATGATTCTACGCGGAATATTTTTATGCCGTGATCGGGATCTTAGCTGGTTCTACCAATCTGGGGCAGACCGCATCTTCCCAGACTATTGGCAAGATTTCATCAGTGGCATCCCCGAGGGTGAGCGTGACGACTTAATTAAGGCTTACTATCGACGCCTCACCGGCTCCAATGAGTTGGCAAAAATGTCCGCCGCCAAAGCTTGGTCCGTTTGGGAGGGACGCTGCGCGACCCTTAGACCCAACCCCGATGTAGTGACCGATTTCGCAGACCCTCATATGGCACTTTCTCTAGCTCGCATCGAAGCGCACTATTTCGTCAATAAAGCTTTCATTAAGCCCAATCAAATTGTTGAAGAGGCCGGCCAATTGGCGGGCATTCGGGGCACCATTATCCATGGCCGCTACGATGTGGTCTGCCCGCTCGACAACGCTCTTGCACTACACAATGTTTGGCCAGACGCAGAATTGCATATTGTCCGTGATGCGGGCCACTCCTCGCATGAACCCAGCATTGTCGACGCTCTGGTCAAGGCCACCGATGACCTCGCAACAGAGCTGGGCGATGAGGGAGATTTGCAAGGCTAAGGGCACCGCTACAAATCTCGCGGCCAGCGCAGCTCTACCGCTGCGCCACCGATATCCGCCTCGGCAATTTCCACACAGCCTTTGTGCCAAGTTAATACCCGGTGCACTATGGCTAAACCCAAACCAAAACCACGAACCTGCGAGTTGGTATGATTGGTCAGGCGCACGAAGGAGCTGAGCACCCGCTGGCGATCGTCGGCGGGGATGCCGGGTCCGTCATCGTTCACAACCACCCGGATATTCTGTTCGTCCTCAAACAAGTCCACCCGTACTTGAGTACGCGCGAAACGCTGAGCATTCAGCAGCAAGTTGATGATCGCTCTCTCCATCAAACACCACTCGCAGCGCACCACTCCCTGCAATTCACTGCGTACCCTAAATTGGATACTGCTGTCTTGGTTACCGGACTGAACCCGCTCGAGCAACTGCTCCACCATAGCTAATAGGTCTCCCTCTTGAAAATCCATGGTCTGCTCACCCTGTTCGAATCCAGCGTAAGCGAGCAGTTGGTTGACCAAGGCATCCATTTCCGAAACATCTTCACGCACCCCGTCCAACTTAGCCAAAATACGCGGCACATCCTGATAGGTTGTGGCGATCTCCAGGGCAAATTTCATCCGCGCCAGTGGGGTGCGTAATTCATGAGAGACGGCATAGGTCATTTCCTTGTGCGACGCCAACAACTCCTGAATCCGCTCAGACATACGTTGAAAAGCGGTGGCCACATCGTAAATGGCAGAGGCCGGGCCGATCTGCAAAGACGGCGGCACCGGTTCCTTACCCAGTAACCGGGTTTGCTTCTCCAGCTTGGCAAGGTCTCGTGACAATGGCCACATCCATAAAAACACCACCAGCGCCAGGGAGCCGATGTAGCGGCCGCGGACGACCCACACCGCCAGGCGGTAGTCGAACTCCGGCACCTCGATGGCGCGCAGGCGGTCGCGGTAGGCGCTGTGCCGCAGCAGGCAGGT
>JBNKFP010000201.1:0-5306 GCA_050289365.1 Cellvibrionaceae bacterium
GAGCTTACAAGAAAGTTTTGGATTACGGCGTGGCGGAATTTATGACTGAGGCCAATTACCGTATCGGCAATGTCTATTCGCAACTGAGCCGCGACCTGATGAACTCCGAGCGACCCAAGGGTTTAGACGACTTGGCCCTGGAGCAATATGAAATTCTATTGGAAGAGCAAGCCTATCCATTTGAGGAGAAATCCGTCGAGCTGCTGCAAGCCAACGCTGAGCGTTCCTGGGATGGGTTCTACGATGACTGGGTAAAACAAAGCTTTAAAGAGCTGGCCAAGATGCTACCCGCTCGTTACGGCAAACAAGAAAAAGCCAGTGAGGTGAGCCATGGTGTGCAATAACCGATGGGCCTGGGCGGGGTTACTGCTACTGAGTTTCAGTTTGTTTAGCTGTGGTGGTATCGGGGGAAAAACGAAGGAAGCCGAACCGGAAAAAGTGGAAGCCGCGACAGGTGAAAACACTGTCCCAGCGATAGTGCCGATCGCCAATCCCTATTTGAATAGCACGCAGTCCGTTCCGGCGGAAGCGGTAAAAGCCTTCAACAGCGCTTTGGTGTCCATGCAAAGTGAAGAGTGGGCTGTGGCTCAGCAACAACTGCAAGAAATGACCGAGCTCTATCCTCAGTTGTCCGGACCCTGGGTGAATTTAGGCATTGCCCTGTGGCGTCAAAAACAATTTGATGCTGCGGCCCAGGCTTTTGAGCAAGCCATCAAAGTGAACCCCTTAAACAATGACGCCTATGTGCAATTCGCAGTGATGCAGCGGGAACAAGGGCACTTTGCTGAGGCTGAACAACTATACTTAAAAGCGCTCGACGTCTGGCCTCATAATATTGAAGCCTTGATTAATTTAGGCATCCTCTATGATATGTACATGGGCCGTTTCCAAGATGCCTTAGCGCGATTTGAGCTGGCGCAAAAACTGGTCAGCGAACCCAGCATGGAATTGGATGGTTGGATCATTGATTTGAAACGGCGACTGAGTCAATAAATGATGGTAGAGCACGAGGTTCGGTGGCGAATGCAAATAAAAACGACATTGAAAAAAAGGCTTTTATTGCTCTGGGTTAGCCTTTTGGCATCGAGTTTTTGCTTTGGTGAAGAAGGTGTTGTTGTTTTAAGCGACACAGTAACGGGAAATCAGGAACAACCTAAAGTCTTATACATTGTTCCCTGGCAGGCTGCCCATGATGACACTATCCTTTACCAACCACTGGAAACAAAATTACAGCGCGACGTATTTGCGCATATAGAACGCCAGGAACATATTCGGGAACTAAAATATTTGAATAATTTGTCGCAAACGGATGATAAGGAAGTGATTCCCAAGTGAATTTTCACCGAATCCCTTGCACAATTTTATAAACGCGGTAATCTGCGCCAAAAACATTATGTTCCAAAGACGTTTCGTTTTATTTCAATAGAAACTAAGACATATTTTAAAACTGCTGGTTTGTTAAAAATTAAGCCAGCGTAACTTTTGATGAACTGCAAGTGTTGGATTTGATCGTGATCTATTGGCGTAGTGGACGCCATTGTTTTGGTCCACCACAGCACTTGCAATCGGGTTTGGGTATTGGAGGCTGAGTCACCATGGGTTTTGTTAATACAGCAGTGAGTTTCTTTCAGAATGGTGGTCCTTTTATGTACCCCATTGCCGTGGTTCTCGTTATCGGAATGGCGGTTGCCATTGAGCGTTGGCTGTTTTTAACCGCTGCCAAAGTCAGCAATCGCCGATCTTTTGACCGTATATTACCGCTGTTAAAAAAACGCGACTATCCCGCCATTATTGACAATGCACGCTCATCCAAAGCCCCCATTGGCCGTATCATTGCCGCGGGCATTGCCCGAATGCAGCACACGCCACGCCGCGATGAAATTGAATACGCCATGGAAGAGGGTGTATTGGAAGCCGTGCCTCGCTTAGAAAAACGCACCGCCTATATCGCCACTCTGGCCAACATCGCTACCCTGCTTGGGCTATTGGGCACAATTATGGGGTTGATCGAAGCCTTTACCGCAGTGGCCAACGCCGATCCAGCCGAAAAAGCCAATTTGCTGTCGCAAAGTATTTCGGTAGCCATGAACACCACCGCCTTTGGTTTGATGGCGGCAATTCCTCTGTTGCTGTTGCACACTACCATTCAAAACAAAACCACGGAAATTGTGGACAGTTTGGAAATGGCCGGGGTGAAATGTTTGAACATCATGTCCAATAGTAACGCCTTTTCGACCAAATCGAGAGAAAGCGACGGCCCTAAATCCGCTGCCAGCAAACGAGTTTAAGCGGACGCCGTCATGCGAATTAAACGACGTAACCGTGACGAAGCGGATCTCGATATCACCTCGTTCATGAACTTGATGATTATTCTGGTGCCCGTGCTGTTGATGAGCATGGTGTTTTCCCATGTCACGGTGCTGGACTTAAAACTTCCGGACTTGTCTGCCGACCAGAGCTCACCACCGGACGACCCCAAAAATCAAATGCTCGAATTGGTGATTTTACCGGACAAATTCATCGTCAATTTTCCTGCGGGAGTGCCGTTAAAAACCATTCCGTTTAAGGATGGTGAATACGATTTCAAATTCTTGTCGACTTATTTGCAAGAAGTAAAGCGCACCCTGCAAGACAAGGGTATAGAAAAGCGCGATATTTTCATCTTGTCGCAACCGGATACAGACTACCAAACCATTGTCTCGGTGATGGATACTGTGCGTTCCTTTAAGGCCGTTGTGGCCGCTTCCTTGGTTAACGCAGAACTCTTCCCGGAAATTTCACTGGGTGATGCACCTAAAGCGGCCCAGCCTGCGGGAGGCGCACCATGAAACAAAGTACTCACGCCCGGCGCATGGCCCGCCACCATAAGCGCGGCAAGTCGACGGCAAAACTGAATCTTGTGTCCTTGATGGATATTTTCACCATTTTGGTTTTTTTCCTATTGGTGAACTCTTCGGATGTGGAAATTCTGCAAAACAACGACGCGATTAAATTACCCGAATCCGTTGCCGAAAAACGCCCAGAAAATACCCTGGTGGTGATGGTGAGCAAAGACGATATTGTTATTGGTGGTCGCCCGATCGTCACCGTGGCCAAAGCGATGGCCGGTAAAACCCCGGAAATCTCTGAGTTGGAAAAAGAGCTGAAATATTTAGCATCGCGCAAACCTTTTACGGACCCCGCAGCGGCAGAAAAAGGCCGCGACGTGACTATTATGGGCGACGCCGATATTCCCTATACCCTGCTCAAAAAAATCATGACTACCTGCGCCAAAAATGAATACCGCAATATCTCCCTGGCGGTGAGTCGTATTGAAGATGCTGCGCCACAAGCGCCAGCGGTAGGAGGGTAGAAGTGATCGCTTTTGCTGGACCCAATTTGGAGCTGCCGTGGAGTTCATCGCAATTCGATGATCGTAAACTCTGGCGTATTTTGGGTATTTTATTAATTCCTTTCTTGGTGCTGAGCATTGCGATTCCATTTATTAATGTGCCCGAGCCCAAACGGGAAGAATTGGAAAAATTGCCACCGCAATTGGCGCGTATTGTGATGGAGAAAAAGGAGCTGCCCAAGCCGCCCCCACCTCCACCGCCGCCGCCCAAGGAAGAGAAAAAGCCCGAGCCTAAACCGGAAGAAAAAAAGCCAGAACCCAAACCGGAAGTCAAAAAGCCTAAGCCGAAGCCAGAGAAAAAACCTGAGCCCATCAAACTGAAACAGGCCCAGGAACGCGCTAAAAAAGCCGGCGTACTCGCTATGCAAGATGAGCTGGCGGCTATGCGTGATTCATTTGATGTGAGTGATGTCAAAACCCCGTCACAAGAAATTGTGCGTGCGAAAGGCGAAGCGGCGAAAGTGGACCGCAATGTTATCAGCTCCGGTGCAAAGGCGAAGAGTGGCGGCGTTAATGTGGCGACACTGAGTCGTGATACAGGTGGTGTTGCTCTGTCCGGTAAAGAAACTACCGTGGTGGATAGCAAGCTGGAAGAAGTGACCGCAGCGGCGGCCAAAGTGCGGGAAACCGTATCACGGGAAAAAACCTATCGCGGCGACCAAGTGATTCGTCAAAAAATGGAAGCAGCCAAGAGTCGTATCTTTGCGATATACAACCGCGCTCTTCGTAAAAATCCTACGCTTAAGGGTACTGTTAATTTCAAGTTGGTGATTGAGCCTGACGGTAGTGTTTCGGATGCTAAGATTGTTTCGAGTCAATTGAATGATCCAGATTTGGAACGTAAGTTGTTGGCAGCGATTCGGTTTATCAATTTTGGCTCTTCGGATGTGTTGCAAACTACGCTGAATTACTCTTTTGACTTTTTGCCTTATTAGTCGTTAGTTATTGTTGATTTTACTTTAATCAAGGGTGCGTTTAGGGTTTTGGCTCGGCTTAGTGGTTTGGGTTTTATTAGAAAAGCAATATGTTTTTGTGTTGTCTCATCTGTTCTGCTGTTGATCATCTAATTTGAAATTGTATACATTTTCTAAATAATGCTGTATATAAAAACAGTTTAAGGGTAATTCCGTGGTAATTAATTACTACGGAAGTTTTCCGTATTTTTCTGGTGTGAAATTGATCTAGCCTGGAGCCTGCGGCTGTAAGGGGTTGCGACGGTATGCTATAAAGGGATCTGTTAAATCCGGATTTAGTCCGCTTTTAATTGCGGAAGTGTTCCGGCTAATAATATTGTTACGTGAAATTGCTATGAGCCCTGATATATACAAAATTGAACTCATCGGAAGTGGTTCATTGTCTGTGATGGCAAAGCCTGTATCGGGTGAATGGATTGAAGATGAATTCTCTCGGATAGCTGAATGGGGAATAGATCGAATTGTTTCACTGTTGGAAAATCGTGAGGCAATTGAGGTTGGGCTCGGAGATGAAGCAAAGATAACCCAAAAATATGGAATGGACTTTATTAACTACCCAATTCCAGATCGGGGACTTCCGAAGTCAATCCAAGATTACTTGGAATTTACAAGGCAACTGTACCATGAGGCAGCTGGCGGCTTAAATACAGTTGTACATTGCCGTGCAGGGATAGGTCGAACCGGCATCATTGCTGCAGGTGTGTTGCTGCATTGTGGTTACGAGCCGCAGGAGGCGTTTATGCATATATCCAAAAATAGAGGTGTTACTGTTCCGGACACTGATGAGCAAATAGACTGGGTAATGAAAAGCTATGCAACAATGTCAAACACGTAACAAATGGCTCATGTGCGAACTCCGTTCCGTTGGCTTTTATTTGTGTTGGCTAACACAAATAAAAGCCAACTACACTCCGTCGCCATAGCCAGGCGTTATGAGTAAT
>JBNKFP010000202.1:0-5297 GCA_050289365.1 Cellvibrionaceae bacterium
TAAGGAACTGGGGGACAGCGAACAAGCACTTCAACATTACGAAAATGCAATAGAACTATTTAATAAAATAGATAACAAACGAGGTTTATTGACTTGTTATACGAATTTGGGTTTGCTTCAAATTGAATTAAATCAATTCAATTTAGCCGAAGCCAATTTGAAAAATTATTCCGGTGCTTATTTTACGGGGCTGGGCGATGGGGGCTTGGGGGTGCAAGTGCAACTAACTCCGCGTTTTGATGAGGATAAAAGTGGCCTGCATAATGTTGCTGTCAAAGCAAAAATGGGCGCTCAACCCTTTACTACGCCTTGGCGAGTGATGATGGTAGGAGACAGTCCTGGGAAGCTGATCGAATCGAATTTGATAAACGCGCTCGCGGAACCCTCCGTAGTTGCGGATACCCGTTGGATTAAACCTGGCAAAGTGGCATGGGATTGGTGGAATGACAACCAGGTGGCCATAGATAAACCGGGAATGAACACTGAGACCTACAAAGCCTATATCGATTTTGCTGGAACTTTAGGCTTGGAATACATCATGATTGATGCGGGTTGGTATCCGGGGTCTTCTTACCTGAGCATACCGGATGCCGATGTCACAGCGACGGTAGACACCATCAACATGCACGAGATAGTGGATTACGCCGCAAAGCATAATGTGGGCGTATGGGTGTGGGTGCAGTGGCAGCAATTAGACCGGCAAATGGAAAAGGCACTAAAGCTCTATCACAGTTGGGGAATTAAAGGGATTAAAGTCGATTTTATGGACCGCTTTGATCAAGAGATGGTGGATTACTATCACAAGCTGCTGACCATGACCGCCAAGTATCAGCTTATGGTGGACCTCCATGGTGCCTTCCCTCCAACCGGCTTAGCTCGAACTTACCCCCACTTCTTAACCCAAGAAGGGGTGCTGGGCGCGGAGTACAACAAGTGGAGTTCACGTATAACCGCTCGCCACAATGTAACCCTGCCATTTACCCGTATGTTGCTCGGTCCCATGGATTATACTCCGGGTGGATTTCGTCACGCTTCTGCGGAGCAGTTTAAATCCCTGAGACGCAATCGTTTACCCTATGTCAAAACGACCCGCGGCCAGGCGCTTGCCATGTATGTGGTGTTCGACAGTCCCTTGCAAATGCTGTCTGATTCGCCAATCACATACAGTAAAACCGATGGTATCTGGCCTCAGCCCCCCAGTGAGTGGCAATCTGGTTTGGAATTTATTCGGGATGTGCCTGTGACTTGGGATGAAACCAAAGTGTTGCAGGGCGACATTGGTGATTTTATTGTGATGGCCAGGCGTCGAGGTGAAACTTGGTATTTAGGGGCTATGACCAATGAACAGGGGCGCAAGCTTAAGGTGCCGCTGAGCTTTTTGGGCCAGGGCAGCTATACCGTGACGCTGTGGCAGGACGGTAAGACTATGGCCGATGTGGATCTTCAGACACTTAATCGTAGCGCCAAACAGAGTGTAAAGCTCACCCTGAAACCGTCTGGTGGCGCAGTAGCAATGATTAAAAAGCTCAATTGATAGAGGGATTGGTAACGTGGCTAACATGGATGTTTTTATTGCTTTTGGGTGCCAATGTCCAGAATTGCCATTGCTTGATAATATGATTTGCCTAGCGGCTCACATCTCTTTCCCGTGGTTCGTCATAGAATGTCGCTGTTAATCACCGGGAATTGCACTGAGAGGAGTATTCGAATTACCGACCAACTCTTCTCTCCCCTTGACGGCTGCTCCCCGCGGAAGGAACGTTTGTAGGGGGTAAAACCAAAATTCCGGCCGAGCGTGCTTCTCCAACTTATTCGTTGCTAGCTTGGTCTTTTGCGTTTTAAGTGCGAATCTTGAGCAATCAATCTATTCGATATGTAGACCATGGCTATGATAATGAATAATTTATACCTACCGAGATTCGGGGCAATTGCCTTAACCACCAGCATTTTTATGAGTGGGTGTATGAGCCCGGACCCAGGCGGGTCAAGTAGTGCTCCAGCGAGTTCAAGCGCCGCCGTCAGCTCATCAAGTACCCCAGCAAGCTCCAGTTCGTCAAGTTCTACTGCCAGCATCCCTGGTGGCTCGCAATTGGTCTATGCCGTCAATGCCGGCTCATCGACAAAAGTGACCCTCGGCGATGTTGAATACGGGCCAGACCGCTTCGCCAACGGCGGATCACAAAACAGCACGAGCGACCCCATATCCGGTGTTGCCAACGGTGAACTCTATCAAACCGAACGCTTCGGGACATACGCTTACGAAGTGCCCGTGACCAACGCCAAGTACAGCGTGGTAATGCATTTTGTGGAAATGTATCAAGAGTCTGCCGGCCAGCGTTCCTTTAGTGTCAGTGTTGAAGGCAAAGAGGTCATGTCCAATGTGGATCTGTATTCTTTGGCGGGGCATGACGGGGCCTATGATTTTGTGGTAGAGGACGTCAACGTAACAGACGAAACATTCACCATTTCACTGACGACGCAGGCCGACAACGCCACCCTCAGTGGTTTTGCTATTTACTCATCCAATGGCGGCAAGTTTGTTGAGCCACCGGAACCAGAAATCCCCGGGGGCGGCGGTCCTTATAAAGGCGGTATAGCCGATGGCGAAAGCAAGTTCTTGGGTAATATTATTGCGAACAGCATTCCCAGCCATTACAAAACCTATTGGAACCAAATTACCATGGAGAACTCCGGTAAGTGGGAAGCCGTTGAGCCCAGCCGTGGCAACTTCAATTGGACCAATATCGACAATACCTACAAATACGCTAATGACAATGGCATGATCTTCAAGCACCATGTTTTTGTCTGGGGATCGCAAGAGCCCAGCTGGATTAAAAATGGTGGCGGATTGTCTTCGTCTGAGGTGAAAGCCGAAATCGAAGATTTCATGGATACCTATTGTAAGCGTTATCCAAAAACCCGATTTATCGATGTAGTAAACGAACCCTTGCATGCACCTGCGTCCTACCGTAATTTAATTGGCGGCGCCGGTTCTACAGGTTGGGATTGGGTTGTTTGGAGTTTTGAAAAAGCCCGTCAATATTGTCCAAACCAAACATTGCTGATTAACGACTACGGCATCATTAATGATCCTAACGCTATTGGTCGCTATAAAGTGATCATCAATGCTTTGAAATCACGTGGCTTGATTGATGGTGTTGGCATCCAATCTCACGCATTTAATTTAAATAGCATGAATGGTAATCAAGTGAAAAATAACTTGGATAATCTCGCTCAAGTGGGTTTGCCAATCTATGTTACTGAAATGGATATTCAAGGTTCCGATTCCGTACAGCGCGATCGTTATGCCGATATGTTCCCAGTATTTTGGGAGCATCCATCCGTTCAAGGGGTAACCCTTTGGGGGGATGATCACAACTGGATTGGCGACGATGCGAGACTGATCGTCAATGGCCAGCCTCGACCTGCGCTGCAATGGATGAAAAGCTATTTTGATCAGCGTCGTGCTAATCGCTAAGATATTTTCGAATTAAGCTGCGAGGGGCTTCAGTGCGATACACTGAAGCCCTTTTTTTATGTTGTAAATAAAGCATTTGCTGAGCGCCTTTAGAATCCGTTAGCCTGTAGGTTATGTCTGCTGGGTTAGGTAGTACAGGATTAATGGCATCGATTATTTCCGTTAAAGCACGCGGTGTCCCAGCCATAGATATTTATTTTTTAGGCTCGATAGGTCACACTGCCAGAAAAATAATGAGTCGAATATCGACTGACCTCATTTCTCCCTCAAAAATAGGTTTCTAGGATGCGCTATTGGCTAGCAAGTGTCTTTTTTCTATTGGTTGTCCCCCCCGTTTTTTCAGAAGGCAATGCTTCTTTAGCATTGTGGTACGAGAAACCCGCTCAGTACTGGGAGGAAGCCCTGCCTCTGGGGAACGGCCGTTTAGGTGCAATGGTGTTTGGTGGAGTGGCAGATGAGAATATCCAATTAAACGAAGATACTTTTTGGGCTGGAGGACCGCACAACAACCTTAACCCTAAAGCGCGCAGAGCACTACAGGATATTCGTAAGCTTATTGATGATAATCAATATTCATTGGCGTCAGACTTAGCAGAAAAAACCATCACCAGCCAAGGTGCACAGGGCATGCCTTATCAGTCCGCCGGCAATTTACGGCTGCACTTTCTTGGGCACGAGACATTCAGTCATTACATCCGCGAGCTAGACCTCAATTCTGCTGTCGCCCGCACCCGTTATCGTGTTGGTGATGTTAATTATGAAAGAGAAGTCTTCAGTTCGTTTGTGGATTCGGTGATAGTAGTACGTTTGAGCGCCGATCAGCCAGGTGAGTTGAATTTTGATCTCTCCCTGGATCACCCCAAAACAATGCTATTGAATGTTGCGGAAAATTCACGAACCCTGACAATGGAAGGCCTATCTCCAGCTCATGAAGGAATTGATGGCCAGGTAAAGTTGGCGAATCTCGCTAGAATTGTGCAAGTGGATGGACAAGTGCGAGCGACTAAAAAGAATTTAAGTGTGCGCAATGCCACCAGCTCGGTCATTTTAATCTCTATTGCGACTAACTTTGTTAATTATCACGATTTGAGTGCGAATGCCCTAGTGCGCGCGCAACATGCTCTAACGCAAGCTGAATTACATTTCCGCACGAAACAGGAATATCGCGAGCGGCAGCAGCGCCACAGTCTGTTTTACCAAAAATACTTTCAGCGCGTTAGCTTGAACTTAGGTTCTAGCACTGCTGCGAGTAAGCCAACCTCGCAACGAATAGCGGAATTCGCGACCCAGTATGACCCAGAATTGGTGGCACTTTATTTTCAATTTGGGCGTTATTTATTGATTTCGTCCTCACAGCCGGGAACGCAACCGACAAATTTACAAGGCATTTGGAATGCTCATTCTCTGCCACCCTGGGACAGCAAATACACGTTAAATATTAATGCGGAAATGAATTATTGGCCGGCGGAAGTCACTAACTTATCCGAATTACATGAGCCCTTTATTGATCTGATTCGCGACTTGGCCGTCACTGGTGCGGATACAGCACGAACCATGTATGGCGCGAGGGGGTGGGCCGCTCATCACAATACGGATCTTTGGCGAGTCAGTGGGGCGGTGGATTGGAGTTGGGGCTCCTGGCCCACCAGTAACGCCTGGTTAGTGCAGCACCTCTGGCAAAAATATCTCTATAGTGGTGATTTGGGTTATTTGAAAAGCGTTTATCCCATTATGAAAGGCGCGTGTGAATTTTTTGAAGACTTTTTGATTAAGGATGCGGAAACAGGTTGGTTGTTGGTGTCGCCCTCCATTTCACCAG
>JBNKFP010000203.1:0-5242 GCA_050289365.1 Cellvibrionaceae bacterium
AACGTGGGACCACCGTTTGGGTAAGTGACCCCACTTGGGGTAACCATGTTCCGCTCTTGGGTAATTGCGGTTTACAGATAAAGAGTTACCCCTATTTCGATAAGGCCAGTTCAAGTGTAGATTTTGACGCTATGATGCACGCCTTATCACAGGTGCCTGCCGGCGATTTAGTGTTGTTACACGCCTGTTGTCACAACCCTAGTGGCGCAGACCTGACGATTGACCAGTGGCAACAGGTGGCCAAGCTTGCGCAGATTAACGGTTTTACACCGTTTGTGGATATCGCTTATCAAGGTTTTGGTGAAGGTGTAGAGGAAGACGCAGAAGGTTTGCGTCACCTCATCACCGAAGTTCCCGAGGTCATAGTCGCGGTCTCTTGCTCCAAAAATTTTGGTCTATATCGTGAGCGGGTTGGTTTGGCCATCGCAATTTGCAATGATGCGGCTACCGCAAACATAGCTCGCAGCCATATGTTGTCTATTGTGCGTGGGATTTATTCAATGCCGCCGGACCACGGTGCGGCGTTGGTGGCAATCGTGCTGAATGACCCACAACTGAGGCAGCAGTGGGTGGGGGAAGTGGCCGCCATGAGGCATAGGATTAACGGCCTGCGGCAGGGGTTTAGCGATGCCATGCGGGCTCGTATTGGCAGCGGTCATTTTGATTTCATTATGCGTCAGCGCGGCATGTTTTCCTTCTTAGGTTTAACCGCAGACCAAGTAAAGGCGCTGCGCGACCAATTTGCGATTTACATGTTGGATTCCTCTCGAGCCAGTGTGGCCGGACTCAATCAGAGGAATCTTGATTATGTTTGCGACGCAGTAGCTTCCCTTTATGGTCAAATTGACTGACAATGTGCGGCTAAATCTTATTGCAATTTTGCATAAGACATGGGAACTGGTTCCAATAAGTCCGACTAAAATTTCGAGTCTGTTGGTTTTTAAACGACCTAATGGATATTGTTGAAGGCCTTTGTATATACTGCATAGGCGAGGATAAAGCAGTCTATTCTTTAAATTGATAACAACGCAGTACCGGCGAGATGTAAATCGAGGGGCGATGGCTTCCAATTCTAAAAAAGTTCGAGTGAGTGAATTGAAACGAGGGATGTTTGTTTGCCAGTTGGATCGTGACTGGTTGGATACGCCGTTTCTTATTCAGGGATTTCACATCGAGGAAGAAGAAGATATAGACGTTATTAGCGAGTATTGCGAATACGTCTATGTTGATGATGAGCTGTCGAAAAAACACCAGCCCGAGCCAGATAACTACACTGGGCTCGCGTCTCAAGTTAAAGCCAATCCCAAAATCTTTGCTCCTGAAGTGCCTCTAGAAGATGAACACCGAAGGATCATTGGTACATTTCGCCGAGCACGCAAGCTTACCAAAAGTTTATTGGATGATATTCGTCTTGGTGGGGCCATCAATTCCGACCAGGCCAAGGCCACGGTCAATGAATGTGTCCACTCGGTTATCCGTCACCCAGATGCTCTGGTATGGATGTCCAAAATGCGGGACGAAAACGAATATACAGCTGAACACTGTTTAAATGTTTGTATTTTAGCCGTCGCCTTCGGTCGTCAGCTTGGTATGGGCGATCAAGAATTGCAAAATCTAGGCTTGTGTGGCCTGCTTCACGACGTGGGTAAAATGAAAATTCCCGCGGATGTGTTGGACAAACCTGGTGCTCTGACCACCAAAGAAATGCGCATCATGATGGCGCATACTGTCCATGGTCGCAATTTGCTGCTCAGCTCAGAAGGAGTCTATACCGGAGCGGTCGATGTCGCATTTAGCCATCATGAGCGCATTGATGGCATGGGCTACCCACGCCAGTTGGCCGGAGAGACCATTTCAAAATATTCCAAAATCATAGCCATAGTGGACGCCTACGATGCTATGACCGCAGACCGCTGCTACCAAATGGCAAAAACCTCAACGGAAGCCATGAAAATTATTTATAAAGAGCGCGGTCGCCATTTTGATGAATATTTAGCCTTAAAATTCCTACAAACTGTGGGGCTTTACCCCGCGGGTAGCATCGTTGAATTGTATTCCGGTTGTATCGGGCTGGTGATAGAGGCTAATCCTCGCTATCGCCATTTGCCGCGGGTCGTAATGCTGCGTGATGCTGACAAGCAACCACTTGAAAAAGAAGCCGTTGTCGATTTATCTCTTATTGAAAAAGGTGATTTGGGTAAGGAGTACCTGATTAAACAAGTCTGGAAAGACAAAAGCTTCGGTATTACTCTTAAATCCTATCTTGAACGCGGTTTATTCGCTTAGGTCCGGTTTATTTTTCATGTGTTCCCTTTTAACTTAACGTCTCATCCTGCGCGAAGGTTATTCTCAAATTGAGTAATTCTACCTGCCTCAGTAGAATTCATCAGTTCTGCCAGCTATAGTGCCTAGGATAAATTAAGGCCGCTTGCTGACTGGCTACTTTGCTGTATACCGTGCGTTTGAAAGCACTCCGCATAATAATAAGGTTTAATACTATGTTTAAAATTTTGCGAAAAGGCTCATACATTTGTTTATTGGGTGCGCTAATCCTATTAAATGCCTGCCAAACCGAGCCTTTTGTCAAGAAACCCTCATCTGATAGCCAACGGCATGACCTAGCCAATTGGCCCGCGTTGAAGAGCCCCTTAGCCCAAGATGTTGCTCTTGAAGCACAAATCGAAAACATTTTGACCCGCATGAGTTTGGCTGAGAAAGTCGGGCAAATCATGCAAGGTGAAATCAAAAACATCAAACCTGGCGACATCAAAAAATATCATCTCGGCTCGGTACTGAATGGCGGTGGCTCCATGCCATATCGCAAAGAGCGACCTAGTCAGAGTGATTGGCTGAAGTTGGCAGACAGCTATTGGGCCGAAAGCATGGATGACAGTGATGGCAAGGTTGCCATTCCCGTGATCTGGGGAACGGATGCCGTTCACGGGCACAACAACCTGATTGGCGCGACCATATTCCCTCATAATGTTGGCCTGGGCGCTATGCGCAACCCGAGACTTATTCGTGAAATTGGGCAAGCGACAGCAGAGGAAGTACGCGCCACCGGTATTGAATGGGTCTTTGCTCCCACAATCGCTGTTGCGCGCAATGATCGCTGGGGCAGAACCTACGAAAGTTATTCTGAGGACCCAGGTTTGGTCGCCAGTTATTCCAAAGAAATGGTTATCGGCTTACAAGGTAAAGCCGCCAGCGATCAGTTCCTCAATGACTCTCATGTGATTGCCACCGCTAAACACTTTTTAGGAGATGGTGGTACGGAGGGCGGTGACGATCAAGGTAATACCAAACTTTCTGAAGCGGAATTTGTGCGCATTCACAATGCTGGATACCCTCCCGCATTGGAAGCCGGTGTACAGACCGTAATGGCCAGCTTTTCATCATGGAATGGTCAGAAAATGCATGGCAATCAATACCTTTTAACGGACGTATTGAAAGGGCGCATGGGCTTTGATGGTCTGGTTGTGGGGGACTGGAATGGTCACGGCCAGGTTCCCGGCTGCACCAATGCGTCTTGTCCACAGGCGATTAATGCGGGAGTGGATTTGATTATGGTTCCCGACGACTGGCGCACCATGATCGAACATACCATCAAGCAAGTTGAAAGCGGTCAAATCAGCATGGCGCGGTTGGATGACGCCGTTCGCCGCATTCTGCGTGTTAAATTACGTGCAAATCTTTTCGCTAAAGCGCCCTCACAACGAATCAGCGCAGCCGTTAAGAATAGTATTGGCAGTGCCGCTCACCGCGATATTGCCCGCCGAGCCGTTCGCCAAAGTTTGGTTCTGTTGAAAAACGACAATCAATTATTACCTTTAAAACCCAACGCGCGAGTACTGGTCGCCGGTGACGGCGCTGATAATATTCCGAAACAATCGGGCGGTTGGACCGTTACCTGGCAGGGAACCGGTACAACCAATGAATATTTTCCTGGTGCCACATCAATTTATAAAGGCATCGCTGAGCATGTCAATGCAGCCGGAGGTACAGTCGAATTAGCTGTCGATGGACGCTTCAAACAAAAACCCGATGTTGCCATAGTCGTATTCGGTGAAGATCCCTATGCCGAGGGGCAGGGTGATGTGAATACCTTAGAATTTCAACCCGGTAATAAAATTGCGCTCAAACTCTTAAAGAAATTCAAAAGCGAAGGCATACCCGTAGTTTCTGTATTTTTGTCAGGACGCCCATTGTGGGTTAACCCCGAAATGAATGCCTCCGACGCTTTTGTCGCCGCTTGGTTGCCCGGGTCTGAAGGCGGTGGTGTGGCCGATGTATTATTCAAAACCGCTGATGGCAAAATAGCTTACGACTTTAAAGGCCGCCTGGCGTTTTCCTGGCCACGTCTGCCCTTGCAAGATGAGTTGCATGCAGGACAAAAAGGTTATGACCCGCTGTTTGCCTACGGTTACGGTTTAAGTTATGGCTCAAGTTTAAAGGGACCTGGCACGTTGGAGGAGCAGGTCGCGGGAATAGCATCGCAAACGGCGGCAGATGTTGATTTCTATGTGGGTCGACCGTTGCAACCCTGGAATGTTTACATTGGTTACAACTATCCGACCGATATTTTAAGTGGCGGGCACAGCAAAACCACCGATGGTGATATAACTTTGCAAACCATCGATAAAGTCATTCAGGAAGATGCTTTGTTGTTTAGTTGGAATAAAAGCAAAAATGCCAAATTGGCCATTTTTGGCGGAAGCCCCTTAAATTTAACCACTCACAGTCGTGAAGGGGTATTGAGCCTGGATCTTAAATCAGTGAAGGCGGATAGTGCGACAGCTGCAATTGCTATAGGCTGTGGGCAAGACTGTGAACGCGTCGTTTCAATAACGGATAAGGTTTTAGCCATGAAAGACAAAGGCTGGCAGACCGTGCAAATTCCGTTGTCCTGTTTCAAGTTAACAGAAAAACAGTGGAGCGCTGTGCAGGCACCGTTTACTTTAATTACCAATGGCACTGGGCAGTTGGGGCTGGCGAATATTCGTTTCCTATTAAAAGGCTCCGCCAACGTTACTTGTCCCTGATGCATCAACGCAATTCCACTTGGGCATTGCCAGTCGAGGTCAATGCCCAAGTTAATACCCAATTTCAGTAGTCCTTGTCCTAATATCCATGTTATTTTCATCTAGACTGTCGCTGTTTAAATCATCAAAATAGATTGCATCCATGAGAACGCCATTAATTACGCCTGAAGGTTTAAACACACTAAAAGCAGAGCTTGATT
>JBNKFP010000204.1:0-5221 GCA_050289365.1 Cellvibrionaceae bacterium
GGCAATCGACCTACCCCAAAACACACTTACCATCGACAATGGCGAAGCCAATATCCAAGCCGCCGACGCCAAAGCCGATTTAACCATTAGCACCAAAACGCAGTGGGCCCCGGAGTTGAGCAGCAACGGCCAACTCAAAATTGCCAGCAAAAACCTGAGTGCATTTTTGAAAGCCTTTAAAATCGAAGGTGTCCGCAAAGCCGACCCCAACGTATTGCAATCCATGGAACTGCAATTGCAATACGAATTCCAACAACAAAAACTGAAAATTCACGGCGTAAAACTGCGCCTGGATGACACCAAACTGGAAGGCGATCTCAGTGTTGAAAATTTCGAGCATCCCAAAATACGCAGTCAGTGGCAAGGCACCACAATTGATTTAGACCGCTATCTGCCAACCGCGGAAACCACTCAGACCGAACCACCTCCCGCTGGGCCGCCCACGCCTCTGCCCCACGAAATGCTAAAAGCGCTGGACCTAAATTTTAAAATCGCATTTGAAGAAATTCGCAAAAATAAAATCGCGCTCACCCAACCCACTTTGGCGGTTACCGCCAAACAGGGCCTGATCACGCTGAACCAATTGACCAGCGGCGTAGCCGAAGGTCAAGTTACCGGCCAAGGGGTATTTGACGCGCGCCAAAAGGACGCCCAGCTCGATATGAGCCTAGCCACACAAGGTGTGGACATGGGAAAGTTATTGAGCGCTTTTGCTGATATTGAGCAGATTGCGGGCACTGTATCAGCGGATATTCAAATTACCAGCAAAGGCGAAACCGATCAGGCGTTAATCGACAACTTGCAGGCCCAAGCGCAAGCCCAGTCCGATGGCCTAAAGTTGATTCCCTTTAACCTGGAAGAACAATTTTGCAACGCCATTGCCATACTGCAAAAATCCACACCGCAATCCCACCAGTGGCCCAAGCAGACCCTGTTAGAACCGGTGCGCCTGCAATTGGGCTTCGCCCAAGATACCTTAAACTTAAATACGCTGAGCGCCGAAATCGCCAGCCTGCTGGGCACGGCCAAAGGCGAATTCAATGTGGCCACCGGCAAATTCAACATTCCGTTTTCCCTGTCCTTAGGCGAATTCGCCAACAATTTGCCCGGTTGCTTGCCCATTGAAGAAAAATGGCGCAAACGCGCCCTGCCCATCCGCTGCAAAGGCTCGCTGGATTCGATTGGCGTAAAAACCTGTTTGCCCGACACCGAACTCTTAACCAATTTATTAAAAGAAAAAGCCAAGGCCGAATTGGAAAAAGAAAAAGATAAAGCGGAAGGCAAATTAAAAGACAAAGCCAAAAAATTACTCAATAAAGAGCTCGGCGAAGATCAAGCCAAAAAAGCGGAAGACAAAGCGCGCGACCTGCTCAAACAATTCAAAGGTAAGTAATGACTGGGGATTTTGCACAACGGGTTTTAACTTGGTTTGATCAATACGGCCGCAAACATCTCCCCTGGCAAAACCCCATTACCCCCTACCGGGTATGGCTGTCTGAGATCATGCTGCAGCAAACTCAAGTGGATACGGTAATCCCCTACTTCGAGCGCTTCACCGACCGCTTCCCCACTCTGGAACAATTGGCAGCCGCGCCACTGGATGAGGTTTTGCACTTGTGGACCGGCTTGGGCTACTACGCCCGCGCCCGCAATCTGCACAAATGCGCGCAGCAGCTATGCGCACAGTACCAAGGGCAATTCCCCAGTGACGTGGAATTACTCCAGCAACTACCGGGCATCGGCCGTTCCACTGCCGCCGCCATCAACAGCATCGCTTTCGAACAACCCAGCGCCATACTGGACGGCAACGTCAAACGCGTACTCGCCCGCCACAGCGCCATTGCCGGCTGGCCCGGGGAAAAAGCGGTTGCCGAACAGCTGTGGCACATCGCCGAACAACATATGCCCCGCCAGCGCTGCCGCGACTACACCCAAGCGATGATGGACCTGGGCGCCACTGTGTGCACCCGCAGCCAACCCAAATGCGCACTCTGCCCCATCGCCCACGACTGCGGCGCTTTAGCAGAAGATGATTACACCTCTTACCCAGGCAAAAAGCCCAGCAAAGACAAGCCTGTTAAGAGCGCCTACTTCCTGCTGCTGCAGGCCCCCAACGGCGATATCCTATTGCAACAGCGCCCAGCGCAGGGCATTTGGGGCGGCTTGTGGAGCGTGCCCGAGCTGGACTACGCCACCAGCAGTCCCAAGCGCCACATCACCCGAGCCTACGGCCCCCTGCGCGAACTCAATAAATGGCAACCCTGGCGCCACACCTTCAGCCACTACCACCTGGATATCCACCCGCTGCTGTGCAAACTGGACAAGCGCCCCAGCGCGATCATGGAGCCCGGCACCACAATCTGGTATAACCTGCGCCAACCGCCCAATGTCGGCCTAGCCGCTCCAGTGAAAAAACTGCTGGAACAGCTCGCCACCAACCCCAAACAAAAGACCCTAGCCCTATGACCCGCACCGTATTCTGCCGCAAGTACCAACAAGACCTCGAAGGCCTGGACCTCCCCCCCTTCCCCGGCGCCAAAGGCCAGGATGTTTTCGACAACGTATCCAAACAAGCCTGGCAGGAATGGCTCAAGCACCAAACCATGCTGATCAACGAGAAGCATTTGAATATGTTGGAGAAATCTACCCGCGAATACCTGATGGAGCAGATGCAAAAGTTCTTTTCCGGATCAGAATTTGACCAAGCCGAAGGCTATGTCCCACCAGAAAAATAAATCCCGGCGGACCCTTGACTCAGAGCCGAAGAGCGGGTTTAATACGCGCCTCTTTCGGGGCAACCCGCAAGGCCCGGATAGCTCAGTCGGTAGAGCAGGGGATTGAAAATCCCCGTGTCGGTGGTTCGATTCCGCCTCCGGGCACCACAAATTCGAAAGGCTCGGTCATTGTGTGGATTCACCCATAATATGGCGCAATTGCCAAATTATGGTAAAAAACATCCACTGCCAGAATATGGTAAAACGAGCTTTTACAAGTTGAAAAGCCCAGCAATGTAAAGTTGCTGGGCTTTTTTATTGCCTGAACTGTAGCATCTACTCACTTGATTAGGAGTCATGTCTTCGGTCGCTTTGCGCGTAAATCGTCAATCACGCCCATCTCCATTAGCAGGGGGGCGAAGCACCGTAGGCTTGCCCTTGCTAATGAAGATGGGTGGGATAGATTTATATCAGTGCAAGGGGAGTGAAGACATAGCTGGCAGCAAACGGCTATAAGCAAACTTTAGCGTTTTTTCTCAAACTCAGACCGCTTTGCCAGCCTCTACCTGAGGGCTACCCCGAGCATTAATGCAGGCCTCTCGACTCACTACCCTTCTTCTTGCCCTCCCTTCAGATAATCAATCTCAGCCTCCATTAATTCAATGACAGGATCGAGCATTTCCTTAAAAGCAGATAATTTATCAACCCTAGAATTTAGAGTATTTATCCGCTCGTTTACAGCTTTTTGCACCATGTCTTGATCCTCTCCACCGTAAGGTAAAAGACGAATAACTACGGAAAGCTCATCAACTTCCAGGGTTTTCTTTTGTAGATTTATCCATTCGAGAGTATCTTCATCAGCTACGTCACGAGACAGGAACTCAAAAAGGTAAGAAATAGTAGACCTGGCTGCATTGTCTAGACCAGCAATAATTGTAAGCATCTCGTCTTGTTGCTTTGATAATCTTTTTTCGGGATTGGAATCACTTTTAAAATAACGAGGCGACTTATTTTCAGGATCTAGGCTTTCCAGCGCTCGAAAAATTGATTCGAAACTTTCTACAGGTCTTGAGCCCCTAGGAAATTGTGACTGATGCTTCCAAAGATCAAGTATGGCATTAAAACATTTATCCTGGATAGCAACTCTTTTATTACCCTTGGCAGTTTCTGCTTCAACTATTAGCTCAGCAATATAATGTGACATCCACTGACTAATTGAATCCCCTTCCTCATAGCCACTAAATTTATCTGCCAACTTTTTCCCTAATTTTAAAACTTCGTCTCGAGTCTCTGATTCTCCCATCTTTTGAGATGATAAATATTTTATTGCAGGTTGATCTTCTTTGACTGTCATCATCAATTCCTCGGTAAGACCTATCCGTCATGCTTCGTTGAATTTGAACCTCAATGATTATATCTGCATTGATCTTTTCACAAACTTCCTTCAGAACATCAAGTGAAGCCGTCATCTTTTCACCTCGAGAAATATAATCATCATTGCGTCGATATATTTTATCCTCACTCCAAATTTCACAGGTAAAACGATGCTCTTTTGAATCTATCGAGCGCCAATATCTTTTTTCACTATCAGCCTCGATATTTAATTTTTTTGCTATATCATCAATCAAATGATAAGGAGGGTAATATATATCTCCAGAAAAGGGGTCAAACTCGTCAAGCTTCTTGTATTGATCAGCCTTGCTTATCCATTTAATCATCTTAAATGGGTGATCCCTCTCACGATAATCATCGTCATCATAACTTGCCAACCGGTAATAACAATCATCATCTCTAGTATTTATAGTATTCATCAAGGACTGTGAGGCCCACACAGGAACTAATCTCGAAGTAATGTAAATTTCTTCATCTTTTCCATTTGAATATTCGTTCCACGTCCCTGATATAACAGGCCAAACCTGATTATCCTTTTCAGTGAAGAGAACATCATAGAAATCATCATTCATAATATTCCATAGCCATTCATTTCCTGTATTAGAAGAACCCCACACCCTACGGCCCTCTGGAAATGGGTCTCTACGATCTGATAGCCATTTACCATCATCCCTAGTCAAGCTATGACGCTCAATCCAATCTTCAAATGGACTATCAACCCAATCGCTAGTTTTCAACAGCGGCATCACCTCTAAAAGTTTTGAGGCAACACTCAACATAGAATGATAAGACAAATAAAACTCGTAATTATCAGTCCTAGGGTATTCGAATTTGCTATGCCAGGTTTCTCTATCATACGAATTCCAAAGATTATTCCTTGGATCATCAATATGCTTAGAATCACCAACCTCAACACCCCAATCAGTCAACACCACATATTGAGCTAAATCTTGAATCTGCTTCGAGGAAATACCAAAAATATCGCCCAATGAATCGAACCAATACCTGTCAAAGTCATAGCTGAACCAGAATCTCTCATCAGTTTCGACCTGATCATTAACGTGCCAAGGGCTATCAAACTTATCCTGATATCTATCAGCATCCTTTATTGGAAA
>JBNKFP010000205.1:0-5146 GCA_050289365.1 Cellvibrionaceae bacterium
TTTTTCACCGGTTTGTTCAGCGGCATATTAAACCAAGACCTCAAATCTCAGGGTTATCCACGTTTGGGGCAGAAGCTGGCAGAGATTTTATGCTCAGGGGGTTACCCCGCAGCGCTGGCGCGCAGCACTTCCAAGCGCCGTGCAACCTGGTACCGGGATTACATCTCAACCATGGTACAGCGCGACGTACGCGATATATCCAATATCAAGAATCTGGATATCTTGCCAAAGCTACTCACCCTTGCAGCCAGCCAAAGTGCTCGCTTGTTTAACGCAGCGGATCTGGCCGCTCCGTTTTCCATCAGTCGCCCCACAATTCGCGAGTATTTGGCACTGCTGGAACAGATCTTCCTGCTTGAACAGTTAGCCCCTTGGCACACAAACCGGCTAAGTAGACTGATTAAAACCCCTAAAATGCACATGAGTGACACCGGTTTGATTTGTTCTTTACTAGGGCTGACTCCACAATCGCTCTGGCAGGATAAGGCTCTATTGGGGCAAATACTGGAAACCTTTATCTATCAGGAGCTGCGTAAATACGCCGATTGGTACAGTGAGCCGCTACACTTTTACCATTTCCGCAACAAAGACAAAGTGGAAGTCGACATCATTGTTGAACTGGGGCGACAACTAGCCGGTATTGAAATTAAAGCCTCGGCAACCGTTACTCTTGCAGACTTTAAAGGCCTGGCTAAGTTGAAAGACGCCTGCGGGCAACAGTTTTCAGCTGGGGTAGTGTTCTACGATGGTGAAAGTATATTGCCGTTTGGTGAGCGGTTATACGCAGTCCCCATCAGCTTGCTAGCCCCAAATATGGATCACTTACTATGCAGCTAGAGCAATTTCAATCCGGTCAATGGTTACAGCAATACCAATATCGCAGTTTCTCGCCGGTTAAGGTGAACGATAGCTGGACATGGCTAGACCCTGCGGTGAACACCTTACTGGAGCAGGCCTCCCGAGCCCTAGCTGAACTCAATGCGCTGTCGTTGATGGTGCCGGATGTGGATTTGTTTATTCGTATGCACATCGCCAAAGAGGCCAATAAATCCAGCCGCATAGAAGGCACGCAAACCCAAATGGATGAGGCGATTATGCGCAAAGAGCAAATCGCCCCGGAAAAGCGCGATGACTGGCAGGAGGTGCAAAACTACATTCAAGCCATCAACGTGGCCATTGATGAATTAGGTCGCATACCTCTATCGATTCGCGTACTCAAACAAACCCACGAGATCTTAATGAGTGGTGTTCGCGGCGAGCATAAAATGCCCGGTGAATTTCGCAGCTCACAAAACTGGATTGGCGGCAGCAACCTCAATAACGCAGTCTTTGTGCCGCCCCACCCGGAAGAAGTACCCGAATTGATGGGTGACCTAGAAAAGTTTTGGCACAATGACCAAATCCAAGTGCCGGATCTTATTCGCATTGCCATCAGCCATTACCAGTTCGAAACCATTCACCCCTTTTTAGATGGTAATGGCCGGATTGGCCGGTTGTTGATCACCCTCTACTTGGTATCCAAAGGCCTGCTGAATAAGCCGGCTCTGTATCTGTCCGACTTTTTCGAGCGTAACCGTGGTTCCTACTACGATGCGCTCACGGTGGTGCGCAGCTCCCATGACATGCTGCACTGGGTCAAATTCTTTCTAACCGCCGTTAAAGAGACAGCCACCAGCAGCAAAAACACCTTTATGGAGATTATGGCCCTGCGGCAAGATGTGGAGCACCAAATCCTCGGTCTGGGCAAGCGGGCCGAAAACGCCAAAATTTTACTGGTACAACTGTACCAGCGCCCATTGATCAGCGTGAATGATGCTGCGGAGCTGCTACAAATCAGCCACCAAACCGCCAACGCCCTGGTAAAACAGCTGGAAGCCATGGGCATATTGAAAGAAATCACCGGTTACGGGCGCAATCGCCTGTACGGTTTCGAGCGGTATCTACAACTTTTTATGGTGTAAACTTACATACAGTTATTTATATGTAATCTTGTTAGTGCTTTCTTTACATATAAGTTTTCCAGTGTAAGGTAACAGCCTCCGACTTAGTAAAAACGAAAAGGGCCAATCTGCCTATGAATGCCCCAAATGATCAGACACAAATTTGGGCTGAAAAGCAGGTTCCGAGATGGGCTCATCGGATAGTTCTATAAAGGCTAGCTGAGCTCAGTTTCAAAAGCTGTTGGATTATAAAGGTGTACAAACTCTTAATTTAACTGACTTGCGAGCTTTAAATAAGATTAAGTTTGGTGTTGGGATGACCTCTAAAGGCATACACAATTGGCTTTTTTCATTGCCTCTTGTTCAATCACGACAAGTGATTTAAAGAAAAGTGTAATTATTTTGGACTATACAGACTTTGGATCTTCAGCGATTGCCAGCGAACTCGTTGGTCCGAACAAGTGGGTATGGGAAGACAAAGTCATGATCCCAGTAAAAAATATGATATTAAAGTTGTCGTATTCAGAGGGATTGCTTTGGATAAAATGAAAGTGGCCTACCCCGTCGATGAGGTGTCCCAAAAAGACTATCGTTATGTTAAATACAGTGATGCCATGAGTTGGTACGACAGGCAAATTGTAAACTTTAATCAATATCTTGCGAATGAAAAAGGTGATAAAGATATAGCGTTTTATTTTTTACGAAAATTCTACGCCAATGCGCTAAAAATAGAAAGAACTTTGAGGCGATGAATAATAAATCGGGGTCGGGCACTGAAGCGAACGACTTAATTGCCTACACTCTTAAGCGAAGAATTTAATACCTAGTGTAGCTTTGCAATCTGCTGCTGATGCTTTTCTTTATTCTGCGTCAGCGCAGGAATATTCGTTAACTTCCATTTAATAGTGGGTAAGTTAGCGGCTAGCGGCTCATCAAATAGCGCCCAATTCGGTTCTTCACGTTTAAAGGATAATAAAAAGTCACGGTCTTTTTCTGTAAATTGGCTTGTAGCGCCGTCGCCATTTTGGGGCGTGTCGCTTCTATGTCAGTTAGGACTACTGGCGCTTTTTGGTTTGATTTTTTAGTGTGCTTTTTGGATTAAAGATTCAGGTACCGTAATCTTGTACTGTTCATCATAGCGTCCCTCGGCAACCACTTGGCGCTTACCTTTTCCAAGCTCTATTTGTGATTCTTCAAGGCGTTGAGTCCATTGATGACCGGAATAGTGGCTAAGGTATAGAAAGACTCGGTTGGTCTGTACTGCATGACTGCGATTTAGCAACGATTGCACTCTGCGGGGACTGAGACTGACAAGGCCTTGGAATAGCTCGGCAGCGTGCTCAAAACGGATATGTTTACCTATGGCATCGACTACCTCATAGGCGGCCAATTCTAGTGTGCTGATTTTAAGGTCTTTGCCCTTCACCTGCACATAAGTGAAGTCATTGTCGGACAGATCCGTTAATTTGCTGTTGCTTGAGTAGAGCCAAGCCTGGCCTGGGAACTGCTTAAACCATTTGGGTAGCACTTGCTTGTCCCTCACTCCCACCCATATCTGTTCCGACCCCAATGGCAAGTAGTGACCGAGCCCCTGATGGCTAAGGCTACTCAATCCCGCGAGATGCACGGGAAGTTGAAGCTGCTGCTGCAAGGCTTGCATGGCGTCTACCCAACTCGGTTTGTACTCTGGGTGAGGTCCGGGGCGATAGTAAACGCCGTTGGACAGTTTAGTAAGCCAACCGTTTTGAGCGTACTTTTGGGTGAGCGAGTGACTTATACCGTTCTCAACCAACCATTGTTGAATTACCAGTGATCCTGGGGGCGCATGACTGGCCAGCCAGTTTATTTTTGAGGTCATATTTATACCTAGGGTATTAGTATTTGACTAAATATAAACCAATGGTTTGAAATATTAAATAAATTTACAGTTAAGGTATGGATAAATACATTTTTGTAAACCTTAAGACGATTTGCCGAATACTAAGGCGATGCGATATGTGCTGTGATGGACAGCCATTTTTGCACCCGAGTACTAAACGGACGCAGTAGTCAGCTAAGTGCCAAGATCTTGCTCATTCTGCCCCAAAATGCACAAGGGCGGGGTGAAACCAATGAAATGATGAACCAAGGAGAAAGCGAGCGCAACCTACACTTATTCGCGCATAAAAATGTACAATCCAACACTTTTATGCGCATAAAAGTGTTGGTTGGGTTATAGTATAGACCGGTTCACGACCTTAATAGGCAGGAAAAGACAATGCAGCGCAACTTACTCAACGCCCTAGTTGCATGGAAAAAGCAATCTGTGCGCAAGCCATTATTGATCGATGGCGCAAGGCAGACGGGAAAAACGTATCTGCTGCAAGAGTTGCTTGGTAACACCTTTGCCAACATCCTTCGTATCGACTTTCTTGAAAATCCCGCCTACAAAGAAGCGTTTGATGGCTCACTGTCACCGGACGAGCTACTAATGAACATTGAGCTTTTGACCAATCAGGTGTTCAACCCAGAAACCGACCTGCTGATCTTAGATGAAATTGGCGAATGTGAACGCGCCGTTACCTCACTAAAGTATTTTGCTGAAAAAGCACCGTCCCATTTTGTCGCAGCAAGTGGCTCGAACATTGGTTTGCTCAACACCTTTCCGGTTGGCAAGGTGGAACAATACAATTTACGACCATTAACGTTCCAAGAATTTATTTACGCTTCTGGCGAACAGGCGCTGATCAAAGCTTTTGATAGCCAAACAAGCACTCCGGCAGTACACACTAAATTGATGGATAAACTGACGGACTACTTTTTTACGGGTGGCATGCCGGAAGCGGTTTCTGCTTGGTATCAATATAAAGAATCAAGCATTTTAGAGCGTGTTGAAAAAGTCTCTAAAATTCATGCTGATTTAGTGGAAGGTTATCGCCGCGATTTTGGTAAATACGCTGGCAAAGTCGATGCCACACTGATTGAATCGGTGTTCAATAGCATTCCTGCGCAGCTATCACTTGTGAGCAATGAGTCCGTTAAACGTTTTAAGTTTAAACATGTGCATGAGCGTAAATCTCGTTATAGCGATTTTGAAACTGCCATCCATTGGCTTAGGTATTGCCGCTTAGCCTTGCTGAACTATCCTATTGAAGGGTTGCCGAAATCGCCTCTGGCGGCCTATAAAAAAGAGAATATGGTCAAGCTGTTTCTGTTTGATGTGGGCC
>JBNKFP010000206.1:0-5143 GCA_050289365.1 Cellvibrionaceae bacterium
TTTGTAGAAATTGCTAGGGTTACCCAATGGTTACCCGTATTGAGCGGTACAACTCAGATCCCATTATCACTGTAGTGTATCATTGCCTTGACAAAATATGCAACAATATCTTTTTGACTGCTGGTCACCCGAGAGGTCACAAAGACCACGCCCAAGCCAATGATGGCCATGAGCACCATGCCGATTAAGGATTCCAGTAAAAAATCACCTTTCTGTAAGCGTAGGTTTGCCCTTGGTGTTTTCTTGTTGCTACTGTTTCTGAATGACTTTTTCATGGTTTTCTCGATTTGCTTATCGCTTTAAAAAATTTGTATGTTTTGGAATTGAGAACCCGACGAAATTTTTAAGGTAGTGCCGTTGAAACAACTGGAGCAGATCCCGGTTGCGGGTTGGGTTAACATCCCTTTGTTGTTGGTACACAAGCAGGTGACTGCGACATCGTTGATATCGGTAATGGTGACGTCGCTATCGAGTGTGTCTTCCCATAATTTCGTTGCTGTGTTACTGAGGGTGCAGTCAGCGGCAACACTACTGGTGCTCTCCATCACTTTGAGGTGATCGCTGAGGGTGCTTATGCAAGCAATGGCAACATGGTCGTCTCCCATGGCGCCACTGACATTGCGGATGCCGCTGGCTTTGATTCTGCCAACGGCCTCAAGGATTTGGCCTTCGGTTCTAGAGACATCGGCATCTTGTACCCATTTGCCGGTAATGGGTACGGTGACCAAAGCAATTACCGCGATCACCGCGATGGTGATCATGATTTCAATTAAAGTGTAACCTTTCACCCTTATAGCCATTTGCCGTCTCCAGCGTAAGGGCAAGTATTGGTGATGGCTTTATCTCCCACGTTATTTAGTGTGACGTCGCAATTCGCTACGCCATTAGCCGAACCTGAGGCTTTCACTTCGTAGGTGGAGGGTGTGCCACTGGCGGTAAACACAAAGTCCTTGGAGGCGGGTGACCAACCGGTAAATTTCGAAGGCAGGGAACTGGCGCTGTAACTGAAAGACGATGTGGATCCGTAGCTTAATTTTTTGCGATACTCGTTTTCAAAATTCAAACTCAGGGCAACTAAATCTGCTTGTGCCGTTTTAATTTTTCCTCGGTTTACATAGCCGTTATAGGCCGGCAATGCGATTGACGCCAGAATGGTGATAAGCGCTACCACAATCAGCATTTCAATTAAGGTAAAGCCACGGTGCTGATTAAAATTGGATGATTTCATTGTTTCTCAACTCTGCAAACGAAAATTTTAAAACCTTGTTGTTGAATCTGGAGCCAAAAATGGCGCTTAATATTTCTAAGAAAGTATTGCGCTAGAAAAGCGGTGCAGCAACCTAGGATTGTGGCGGGATAGGCGTTGCACCTAAGCGATGAGCGGTACGCTAGGTCTTGAAGGTTTTTAAGTTGTTGAAAAATAATAAAAAAATTTAAGAGCTGTTATGGCGGATGAGCACTTTTAATAACGGGTTTAGCAATTTTTGAATGGAAGCTAATGTTTTTGTTATGAATAGCGTGTGAAATACTATTAAAAATTATTGTTTAGGAAAATAAATTCTAAAAAGCCTTATTGAAGAGTTGGGATAAATGGACATCTAACCAGATAAATGGAAATAATGAATAAGTAGTGGATTTTATTGGGTAATGGTGGCCGTGTGCTGTTGTGGCCTGTGAGCATGAAAAAGGGGCGCAGAACAGCCCCTTTGGAGATGGCTCAGGCGTGGAGTTTTCGACGAGCGTAAAGCAGCGACAATAACATGACAATGAGGGTAAATAGGCCGATTACACCTCCCTTATTGCCTCCACTAAGATCAGCGAGCGTCATTTCTGTTGCTGCCGGAGAACTGTATTGCCAATGGTCATCGGCGGCGTAAACCCAATAGAAGTAGCGTTTTCCACTGGTTCTTGCCGCTAATGTTGTTTCCGTACCTGAGCCTACATAAACCACTTTGGCTAGATTGATGTTGTCACCGTTTGCATAGACTTGTCCATAGCTTAGGGTTGGTGCAGTCGGACTTTCACTTTCCAACACAACGACGCTGCTGGCGCTGTGGTTCCAGTTTAGGCTAACTGCGTTGCCCTGCTGCATGGCCGTAAATTGGGTCGGTGTTGAGGGGGCAGTTGTCTGTGTTGACGTTAAGCGTATATCCGCGCAGGAGTAATAATTGGAGTTTGGACCGCTGTCTGGCATGGTTTGAATCAGCTGTAATGTGCACTGATCACAGGGGGTGTTGGGCAGCGTGATGTCCTGATCGTAGTAGCGTTGGGTATTGATGTCGGGAATATTGTCCGCCAATACGTTGTCATCAAAGCCCTGATCATTGGCTGGTGAGAAGGCAATGCGGAAGTGACCCTGGTGGTAGATGGTGCGCTCTATTTTGACGGTAATGGTTGAGCCGGCCTCAAACACCGCCGGTGTTGCGGATCTCGGTAAATTACCGCAAGGCCCCACCTTGATATTGTCGGGATAACTGCCATCGCTGGTCGTGCGCGGCGCAATGGGGCCATTGGGATCCCAGCGCGCGTGGGCAAAGGCCCCTTCCACGGCAATACACAGCAACACGAAGGCGGCTAGATGGGGTAAACGGGCAATATTCATTGGAGGGTCCTCGGCCTGTGCAGCAACTACCATAGCTGTGATCAGCTGAGTTCGACGGGAACTGAATCACAATTCGAATTTATGGGGTCGAGAAAATAACGGTGGTCGCGGCCCCCAATTCACTGCCGATTTGATGCCGTTTGGTGGCACAGATTTTTTCATCAACTATGCTTAGCTGATTGCAGTTTGGCCTCGTTCCAAGTGAATTTTCGCGGGTGGTGGCCCATAAATGACATACTAAGGCGGTTGCGTGCGCAGTTTGATCAATCAAAGCAAGCCGATATTGATAATCGATGACAATGCCGAAGATTTGGCGCTTATGGGCCAATATTTAGCCCCATATTTGCAGGAATTTCCCCTCGCTCATTGCGTCTCAAATCTCGCCGAGGCCGAAGCGCGCGTAGGTGAATTGATGCCTGCGTGCTGCTTGCTGGGAATCAGTACTGGCCAGCCAGAAGATTTGTTGCTACTCAAAAATTTGCGCCTCCGTTTCCCCTCGGAGCAAATCCCCATAATCGTGGTAGCCCATGAGGGCAGCGAGCCTCGGGCAATCGAAGCTTTGCAATTAGGGGCTCAAAATTATTTGATCAAACACGAGCTTAATGGTCCGCGGCTCTATGGCGCTATATGGTCAGCGGTGCGGACTGCTGCTACGCAGCAACAGCTAAATCACCTTGTTCACTATGATGCCCTAACCGGATTGTTAAATCGCAATCTACTGAATAATCGCCTAGAGCAAGTCTTGCAGCGCTGCGATCGATACAAACAGCGCTGCGCTCTGCTTTATATGAATTTGGATGGGTTTAAACCGATTAATGAAACCCATGGCCACAGTGTGGGCGATGCTTTGCTGTGCGCAGTAGCGGAGCGCATTAAACGCAATTGTCGCAGTACCGACAGTGCGGCTCGTACGGGCGGTGACGAGTTTATGGTGTTGATCGAAAATGCCGATAAAAACACCGGGCGCAAGGTTGCGGATAAACTGCTCAAATCTTTGTCCTCCGCCTTCGACATTGATGGGCATTCGCTGATGATTTCAGCCTCTATCGGGTTGGCGATTTACCCTGATACCGCCAAAAACGCCGATGATTTAATTCGTCAGGCAGATCAAGCGCTGTCGCGAGCCAAGCAACATGCAATGGTCAATTTTGTCAGCTTTTCAGAGCAGCACAAAAGTGAATGGCAGCGTCAAAATACTTTGGAACGTGATTTGGCAAAGGCTATAGCGCGTAACGAGTTGGCTTTGGCTTATCAACCCATTGTGCACAGTGAGACCTTTGAGTTGAGGCGGTTGGAGGTACTCAGTCGCTGGCCAAGAGAGGACATCAATGTCAACGCCTTAGAACTGATGGAAATGATCGATCGCCTAAATTTGATCGAAGCGTTTCACGAATGGTTGTTTGCCAGTGCTTTTGGTCAGATGAAAAAGTGGCAACAAGAAGGCATTCAACCCGACTTGTGCCTTAATATTCCGGCAAACTATTGCTACAGTCGATCCATTTCGCAAGGCATAATTGCGGCGTTAAATAACAATGGTATAGCCCCCCAGAGAATTGAATTGGAAATTACCGAATCCACTTTGATGCGCTTTCCGGAGCGCAGTGTCAAGGTTTTGCAGGGATTGCACGATGAAGGAATGCGGATTGCCGTGGATGATTTTGGTACAGGCTATAGTTCAATGACCTATCTCAGCAGTTTGCCATTGGATACTTTAAAAATCGATCGACACTTTTTTCTCACCCAAAGCAATCTCATTCGCAATCGTAAAATCATTGATGCCATTACCGCCCTAGGGCACAGTTTGGATTTGGAAATCATCGCGGAAGGCATAGAGACAGAAGTGCAGTTGGAACTCGCCAACAAAGTAGGGTGCGATTTGTTGCAGGGGTTCTACTTTGGTCGGCCCGCATTTGCTGGGGAAAATTGGTCCGAATACATTCATCATTTTAACCACTTTGTATCGCCGGATCGAAAACTGCCCTGATGTCTTTGGGTCCGATTTTTCTGTTCCAGCCGATGTGTTGACACTCAACTGCAGATCAAGATCAAACCTACTTCAATTTTTTCTGCATACCCCCGTGCTAAGCTCGCTGCCTGGATACCTGTGACCCTAGGCGAGCACCATGAACACCTTTTACCAAGCTTTAAAACTGTCCACCTGCATTGCCGCTCTAACCCTGGCGGCCTGTGGCGGCGTCAATAATAACGAATCGAGCAGCAGCGCCAACGCCAGTAGCACAGCCGTTTATGCCGGTAGTGATCGCACTGTATATAACAGTGATTTGGTGCAACTTGATGCTATGCCAGACACCGCTGGTGTGCAGTGGCAGCAAACGTCCGGTCCCAGCGTGACCTGGCTTACGGGGCAGGGGGCTCAAAGGCAATTTATCGCGCCAAATGTCAACAGTGGTACCGAATTGCAATTCATGGCCAGCTTGGGCGGCGCCAGTGATGAACTGCGAGTACGTGTGGAGCCCTGCGGGACGTCCGCCGAATTGGTGTTTGAGGATTGCATTGCACCGGGATTTGGTCCCTGGATCG
>JBNKFP010000207.1:0-5130 GCA_050289365.1 Cellvibrionaceae bacterium
GGCAACTCACTTGAATCAAATTGTGCAACAGCATTTGCACGAATTATTGGGCCATGAAGAGGTACAGAAGTGGCTGGATTTACTCGCGGAAAAATCACCAAAACTCGTGGAAGAGCTGGTACCCGGCACCGTCAGCATTAATACCCTGTTAAAGGTTTTACAAAATTTACTGCGCGAGCAAGTGTCCATTCGTGATATGCGATCCATTGCAGAAGCCATAGCGGCATATGGCGACAAAAACCAAGATATCGCCACCATCATAAGCCATGTACGCGGCGCTCTATCCCGTCAAATTGTGCAGAACATCGTCGGCGGCGAAGCCAATATACCGGTAATCACATTGGATCCTTCGTTGGAACAGTTGTTGCTTCAGTCCGTTCAGCAAGCACAAAAAGTTGGCGCGGATGCAACGAATTTTATTGAGCCGCGCTTGGCGGAAAAATTAAATCAAGCCCTTGTCAGTGCAGCAGAAAAGCAAGAAGGTGCCGGTAAACCGGTGGTGTTATTGGTGGCTGGACCGCTGCGATTTACGCTTCGACGATTTGTGCGCTTTCATATTCCGGATATGCACGTTCTGGCTTACAACGAGATTCCGGATAACAAACAAATTACCATTGAAGCCACAGTGGGTGGCGATTTGATGAAAGCGAACTGAGACAACTAGCCTAATTTATCGGGAGAAAAACCATGGCCGTTAAAAGATTTGTAGCACCGGATATGCGCCGTGCACTTGACCTTGTGCGCCAAGAAATGGGCCCGGAAGCCATCATTTTATCCAGTCAGAGAAGTGCTGAAGGCGTGGAAATTATTACTTCTACGGACATGGATTATTGCGCTCGCGGTGCTCAAGACGGCAAAGCATTCAGTCGACAATTTGACGAAGATCTGGATCAAGCATTTGCCAGCGACCAAGCTTGGAAATCCCGCGAAGGTTTAGAGCATGCGGCCAAAAAATACGTTCCGAACAAAAAACCGCAGCTGGACACCAGGCGTTCTGAACAGTTGGCGAAAGAAATTGATGCGGCTCGTGAGCGCATGTTGGCTGCGCAGCAGGGGGATGTTAAAACTGTTAACAAGGTAGACGCCAGCCAGCAGCAAAAAGCGTCCGCCTCCAGTTTTGTGCCGGTGGCTTCGGAAGCCTTACCCAAATCGGTTAATCGCAGCTATTCACTGCAGGAAACCGAATCCGACAGCTCATCTGCGCCAACACCCTCGCAGGGTGTGGATCGACAAATGGCCGGTCTGCAGGAGCAGGTTGCTCAATTGGCTCAAGAGCAGCGTATGCGCGAGCAAGAAGAACAAAAAATGGCAGCTCTGCGAGAGGAAATTGCCGATATGCGAATGTTGTTGGAGCAGCAAATGTGGCGCATGCGCGATGAGGACTCTTTGCCTTCGGGTCCAAGTCGCTCACCGCTGATGGAATCGTTGCAGGATCATCTCAGTACTTTAGGTTTACCGCCTGAACTGGTCAAAAAACTGGCGCTCAGTGCGAAACCTGGTCAGCGCTTAAATGCCGCTTGGCGGAGCGCCTTGGCAAACTTAACCAAACATATTCCGGTGAATACCCAGGACCCCATTAGCCGCGGTGGAATTTTTGCCTTTGTCGGGCCCACCGGCGTAGGTAAAACCACCACCATCGCCAAATTAGCTGCTCGTTATGTTTTACAGCAGGGATTGGGCAAAGTGGCCTTAATTACCACGGATACCTATAGGGTAGGGGCCCACGATCAATTGCGGTCACTGGGGCGAATATTGAATGTCCCGGTTCGAGTGGTCGACAAAGAACGATCGCTGCCGTCCGTGATTGCCAGTCTAAAAGATTATCCACTGGTCCTAATCGACAGCGCAGGCTTTCGTCAAGGCGATCCTTTGCTGAAAGAACAAGATGCCATTTTGGATTCCTGTCCCGGCCTACAGCGGATTTTAGTGTTAGCCGGCAACAGCCAGAGGCAAACCCTCAAAGCTTCTGCCCACGCCTTTAGTCGCAAAAAACTGCTGGGATGTATCGTCACCAAAATTGATGAAACAGCGAGTCTGGGCGAGATAATTGGCGTCTTGGCCCAGCAGCAGGTGCCTTTGTTATACAGCGCAGACGGTCAGGCCATTCCCAATGATATTGCCATCGGCTCTTCCGCGACTCTGGTGGCCAAGGCCGTCAGTCTAATGAAACAGCAGAGGGAGGCGAATCGCACCATCGCTGCGGCACTTTAAAGGCTGCCAACGTGCATTTCGGCGGTAAAACCCTGCGAAACGGGAAGCTTTGCCAATTGCAACTATACTGAGATGATCGTGGTGATCTGTGCGAGCCGTATTTTTGGCTCCAAGGCTTAACAAACAAGGTAAAACGAGCTCATGAATTCAAGTCGTCCCGTCAAAGTGATCGCTGTCACCGGAGGCAAAGGAGGGGTAGGTAAAACCAACCTGTCCGTCAATTTAAGTGTTGCCCTGGCGGAAATGCAGCGACGCGTGATTTTGATGGACGCCGACTTGGGTTTGGCAAATGTGGATGTGTTGCTGGGGTTGCAAGCGCGTTTCACCTTGGCTGACGTACTCAGTGGCGAGCGCAAAGTGCGGGATATCCTATTGAATGGACCCAGCGGCTTAAAAGTTGTACCCGCCTCCAGCGGTGTGCAACAGATGGCCAAGCTTTCGGCGCTAGAGCACGCGGCGATCATCAATTCTTTCAGCGATCTCAGCGATCAGTTGGACATTTTAATGGTGGATACTGCCGCCGGAATTTCCGACACGGTGATCAGTTTTGTGCGCGCTGCCCAAGAGGCCATAGTCGTTGTCTGCGACGAGCCATCGTCCATTACCGATGCCTACGCGCTGATCAAACTGCTCAACACAGAACATGATGTATTTCGCTTTCGAGTGATTGCCAATATGACTCGATCTGTGCAAGAAGGGGTAAACCTATTTAATAAACTCAACGGTGTGTGCGATCGATTTTTGGATGCGTCTCTGCAGTATCTCGGTCCGGTTCCGTTTGATGAGAATGTGCGAAAAGCAGTGCAAAAACGCAAAGCTTTGATGGAGTTTGCACCCCGCTGCAAAGCGGCCCAATCGATTCGTGTTATCGCCCAAAAAATTGATGCTTGGCCGGTGTCCCATACCGCCAAGGGTCATTTGGAATTTTTCTTTGAGCGACTCTTGCAACAGGCACACGTTGGCACTTGAGTTGGGTGATTTAAGTACTCCATGTAAATTCTGGTGAACCTGTGACATCGGTAAACAGCTTAATGGTATACGGACAAACGCAACAACAGGGAGCTCCCTTGCACATTGAAGAATACGCTTATCTAGTAAAGCGTATCGCGCAGCATATGATGGCGCGTTTGCCTGCAAGCGTGCAGCTCGATGATTTGGTGCAGGCGGGGATGATCGGGCTGCTGGAGGCGAGCCAAAAATTTGATGCATCAAAGGGCGCTTCCTTTGAAACCTATGCCGGTATTCGGATACGTGGCGCCATTGTTGATGAAATGCGCCGTGGCGATTGGGTACCTCGGTCGGTGCATCGCAACAGCCGACGTATTCACGATGCCATAGCCCAAGTGGAGGCGCTTACGGGTCGTGATGCCAACGACAGTGAAATTGCAGAGGCAATGGGGGTCTCCATAGATGAATATTTCACCATGGCCCAAGATGCCGCCTCAGGTCGTCTGTTCAGCTTTGAAGAGACTGTTACCGAAGACGATTATGGCGCCGCCGCGGAGAACGCTTTTGCTGTCAGCGGGCCTGCAGAAGAAGTTCATCATCATGTTTTGCAGCAAGCTTTGGCCACGGCCATTGATGAATTGCCAGAAAGGGAAAAGTTGGTACTGTCGCTCTACTATAACGAAGAATTAAACCTTAAAGAAATCGGTTTGGTACTGGGTGTGAGTGAATCGAGAGTGAGTCAGATTCACACTCAAGCGGCCTTGCGATTGCGCAAGAAAATGACCGACTGGCACTCGACTCAGGACCCCAGTTCGGTGTGAATCTTACCTGTGGTACACCGTTCTACTGTCGAAAACTCAACCCAAATGTGTTGCACATATTTAAAAACCTAATTTAGTCAGGAAATTTGGCAAGGCCTTTCCTAGACTGTAGTTGAGCGTATATACAGCATCGGTTTGGTTGGTGGCAAACACACTGAATATTCGATTTTTGTCTTGATTCTGCTTTTTTTAGCAAGGTTGAGTGATTTTTTCTGGCCGACTGGTGAGCACAGTCTAGACTTATATTTAACCCTTTAACTGTTGGGATGGCGGAGGTTGCCTTGGACAAAAACATGAAAATCCTCATTGTTGATGATTTTTCGACAATGCGCAGGATCATTAAGAATCTGCTCAGAGATTTAGGGTTCACCAATACGCAGGAGGCCGATGATGGTGTCACCGCATTGCCCATGTTGAAAAATGGTGATTTTGACTTTCTGGTGACCGACTGGAATATGCCGGGCATGACCGGAATTGATTTGCTAAAAGAGGTACGCGCCGATGCGCGTCTGGTCTCTCTGCCGGTTTTGATGGTGACCGCCGAGGCTAAGCGCGATCAAATTATTGAAGCGGCCCAGGCCGGCGTCAATGGATATGTTGTAAAACCTTTTACCGCGCAAGTCCTAAAAGAAAAGATTGATAAGATTTTCGAACGGGTTGGTGGCTAATCCTCTTTCGCTAGAAGGCTCCAAAAAATGGAAATATCAGCAAATATGGGGAATGACCAAAAGTTCGTAGCTGAATTACAAGATTGCGCCAAACTGTTAATTGAGAAGTTGCAAAATAACAAATTTGAAGACGCATCTAATTTAATTCATTCCCTCTACGAGATGCGCGAACGCCATGTCTACCACTCGGTTGGAAAATTAACCCGAGCATTACATGACGCTATAGTCAATTTTAATGTTGATGCCGAAGTGAAAAGTGTGCCAAGTGACACAAGCCCATCGGAAATCAGCGACGCGACAGACCGTTTGCAATATGTGATTCGAATGACTCAGGAAGCGGCCGAAAAAACCATGGATCGCGTTGAAACCGCTGCCCCAATTGCATTGAATTTGGGGCAAGAAGCAACACTGATCAAAAGCGAGTGGGAAAAATTAAAGCGGCGTGAATTGAGCAAAGAAGAATTCGCAGACCTCTATTCCCG
>JBNKFP010000208.1:0-5074 GCA_050289365.1 Cellvibrionaceae bacterium
ATCTACAAACACTTGATCGAGTTCCGCTAAGGCATCGGAAATAACCTGGAATCCCTCTTTAAGCAGTTTTTCATACAGTTCAATGTCGTCGAGCTTGGTAAAGGAGAAATCTTGATAATTATTGACGATATCACTGCGTGTTATGTTGGCATCGTCTTGCTCTGGCACTCCAGGGATCCCGCGTAGAATACCTTTGGTGGAGGGAGTAATAAGCAGTTCGGGAAGTTTTTGATCTTTTTGCAGATTGTCGGGCAGGTCGATACCGCAGAAATTACGCTCACCCTTTACATAAGAACGCCACATGGATCCGGTTATATATTGGCGGCAAATCGCTTCGATTTTGAGCGGTCGGGCTTTCTGAACTATCCAAATTAAAGGATGAGGGATGTCTAGGATATGGCTATCCGCCAGTCCCTGTTCACGAAATAAATTAAACCAATGATTGGATATCGCATTTAACGCTGCGCCTTTTCCCGGCACGCCCTGTAGATTTTCCTCGCCATGCCAAATGCAATCAAAAGCAGAAATACGGTCACTGATGACCATAATCGCAAGGGGGGCATCTGCAGCCACGTTATATTGGTGTTGTTTAATCAGTCTTTTACTATCTGCTTCGGTCAGCCAATAGACCGAGCGCACTTTACCGCTGTGCACCGGTTGATGAGTGCGAATAGGTAAATCATTGTTAACGGCTAATACGTGGTTAGAAAGACTCATAATAACTTCCAATAAAAATTAAAAAATACATCGCAACACAATGCACCAATCGGATTGTGACCATTTTCGAGCGATACACAGTGAATTTTAAGACGAATCGGGTGAAAAGCTGGAGCCAGTCCAGAGTAAAAAATAAGCGCGGAATAATACCAAAAGATTCGAGTAATTCCACCCTGGAGTGGCTAATGAGTGAGATTAAGTGGTTATAGATAGAGAGGTATGACATTGCAACTTGGTTTTAAGGGGGGGATCCCTTATACAAATAAGGCCTATAAAAATTAGGGGTATATGTTTTCCCTCAATGCTAAGTGAGTCTCATGTGGTCAGTGTCATTTACCGTTCGACTGACGATATAATGATATTTATAAAAGTCATATGGACTACTTTGCTGGTGTGTCAGGATGTCTTCATGCAATTTGAGCGCTCTAAGCTTTGGCTCAAAGTCTTATTGCTAGCGCTACCTGTCGCACTGCAGAGTCTTCCCTGTTGGCTAATGGCAGGGGGCCTAGCAGCAAAGTTGCATTTTCTGTTATTGGTGTTGATGTTTGGCGTGGTCAGTGTCAGCGGCATTATAAGCCCAATACAGCGGCGCGAATGACCAGGCTGGCTGTCGACGCACGCTTACGGTGACGCTTTGGGTTGGCCCGGGGTTAATGGCGCCTTTTACCCTGTTGTTTTTTCTTAGCGGATTTTTTATTGCCTCTCATTTCCCCTGATCGAAGTCTTAAATTGGTGCGCAATGGTACGGAAATTAAGTGATTTGTAAAATTTGCTCTGCCGCTCGTTGTTAACCATGGTGTTTGGGAGAAGCGACTTACCATATAGCGATGGGTTTGCCCGCACCCAAGCTCTTGCGGTGATGGGTGTTTGAAGGTACCGTCTTTTCGTTGTTTATAGGCTTGGCGAGCGCGCCGGTGGTGCTTATTGGCCAAGTGTTTGGCCGCTATCGTCATGATGAGGCTTGGCAATATCACAAATACGCTCTATTAGTTTTCGCTTTATGCACGACATTGTGGTTAACTCGCTTTCCAATTGCTCGGCAACTGATTTCCAATGACCCGCAGACAGCGCTGCTGTTTGCGGATGCTTCGGTCATTTTTGCTAAGTAGATTGGATTAAAGTGCTTAATAAGGTGCGAATCTTAGGTGTTTTGTACGCCGGCGGTGACAATACTTTTTGCTTAATAACCGATACCCTTGTCGTCGGGGGTTTCGGTGTGCCGATCTATTTGGTTTAAGCTTCCGTTTATTGTGCTTTACTCTCTAACGGCGCTTGAGGATACAATAAGTGCATTCCAATGATCCGAAGAATCCGTTTAAAAAGTGTGGATGAAAAATCTGACACGAGTACCTGTTGTTGCGTCAGAGTAAATGGTCATTCTAAACCCCTGTCTTCACAAAAGAACAAAAAGGAAATGAGTATGTTGAAGTGCTTTCGACTGGTTGTCATGTGTTTGAGTATCCTGGCGGCGCCTGTTTTTGCTGAAAAAGTCGAATTGCTATATAAAAACCACTGCGCTTCCTGTCACGGTGACAGTTTGGCCGGAGGTTTAGGGCCCGCTTTAAATGACTCTAAATGGAAATACGGCGATAGCGAAGGTGAAATTGATTCTATTATTCGTAATGGTATCCCTAAAACCAGTATGCCTGCTTTTTCGTCTACTCTTTCTGCGTCTGAATCCAGGGCCTTAACGATCTTTATTAAAGAGCAGGTGTATGGGGTTGCCGAGAAACAAAACCATTCAGAAGCACATTTAACGGATATGTTTAGTGCAGCCGGCCATAAATTCACTCTCCAGAAAGTGTTTGATGTGTCGGGCAAGGTTTGGGCTGTTGATGTGTTGCCCAACGGGGATATTTTGGCAACGGAGGTCAGGGGAAGGCTATGGCTCTACAGTCACGGTAAACAAAAGCTGATAAAGGGCACCCCGTCGGTATGGTCGCGAGGGCAGGGAGGTTTACTGGATGTGAAAATTGCGCCTGACTATTCTGCTTCGGGTTGGATCTACTTGAGTTATTCTGAGCCGCGCAACAATAAAAGTATGACTCGTATTGTTCGCGGCAAAATTCGCGATGGGCGGTGGGTTGAGCAGGAGGCGATCTTTACTGCCGATCCGGAATTTTATACTGATTCCCAATACCATTTCGGTTCGCGTATGGTTTTTAGTGGCGATTATTTGTATTTTTCAGTGGGTGAGCGAGCGGATAAAGATCAAGCGCAAGAATTAAGTAGTCCAAAAGGTAAAATTCATCGACTCTATGCTGATGGCGGTATCCCCAAAGATAACCCCTGGTCAAAACAAATAAAAGGTCTTGATTCAGTGTGGAGCTATGGTCATCGTAATCCTCAAGGTCTCACTATTCACCCCACCACAGGTGCCATTTGGGAGGCCGAGCACGGGCCCCGAGGTGGGGACGAGATCAACTTAATTGAAAAAGGGCAAAATTATGGTTGGCCTGTTATTACCTATGGTATGAACTATGACGGTACGCCCATGACCGACAAAACCGCAGCTGAAGGTATGAAGCAGCCAATATATTATTGGGTGCCTTCCATAGCGGTAGCCAATATCCATTTCTACTATGGTCCGCACTTCCCAAAATGGCAAGGTAAATTGTTGGTCGGCAGTTTGGCTAAGCAAGAATTGCGTTTATTAAGCTTTGGTCCAAGTGGTCAAGTCTTAAATGATGATTTGATTTTTAAAGGTTTGGGGCGAATTCGTGATCTTATGGTGGATCAACAGGGAGTTCCTTATTTGGTCTTGAACTCAGGCAGTCGTGGAGCGGTTTACCGGATGCATGAGTGGGCGACGGGCAGTGATATTAAATAGACATCAGTGAAAGTGTGGGAATTAAAACAGAGTAAAATTAACACAGCGTAAATTAGTGTATCGTGCATCACTTGGTTTGTATTTTGTTTTCTTTATCCTTGGCTTATACAAAATAATCATGTTAATAAAAATATCATTTCATCAATGCCAAAGAGTCGCGCTTCTGGGGCTCGTCAATTTAATAAGCCTGAGTGCCCATGCTGGAACAAATTTAGAAACTGTAATCGTGCAAGGAGAGCGATCCTTGCGGCTGGTCAGTGAAACCACATCCATGGTGGCTGTGGTCGATGAAGATATATTGTCATCTGGAGCGATTGAGCACGCCAATCAAATATTTGCTAATACAACCGGTGTTTGGGTGAGTCGGGGTAATGGTCAAGAACAATTAACCGCCATTCGGTCACCTGTGTTTACTGGCGCTGGTGCTTGCGGCGCGTTCGCGATGTCTGAAGATGGTATTGCGCTGCGTGCTGCAGGTTTCTGCAATCTCAATCAATTGTTTGATGCGCACTTGGAATTTGCAAAAAGCGTCGAGGTGCTAAAAGGGCCCCATTCTTCGGTAGTGGGCGGGAACGCGCAATACGGTGCGATCAATGTTCAACTGCCAAAAGCCGATGAAGTGGAGAATCGGCTGAACTTGAGTGGCAGCAGTGCGGGTTATCGACGGCTTGGCTTAAGTCAGGCAATTGAATCCGGGGCTCATCATTTTGCATTTTTAGGATCAGCGGCTGAGGATGACGGATACCAGTGGAATTCTGGTTTCAATCAGCAAAAAGTTTCTATGCGCCACAGTTGGAGCGGTAAGCAATGGTTGAGTGCAGACAGTGGCATGTCTCTGATGCACTTAGAGCAGGAAACAGCCGGTTATATAGAAGGCTTCGAAAGTTACAAAAATGCGGATCTGCGCCAGCAAAACCTGTTTCCAAATGCCTATCGCGATGCTGACGCAATGCATGCGTTCAGCCGCTGGCGATATCGAAAGCTGGATCGAGAATGGACTTTAACACCTTATTTGCGCAGCAATAAAATGGATTTTTTAATGCACTTTGTGCCCTGGCAACCGGTTGAGCACAATGCTCACAACTCTGTTGGTTGGCAATTTCAATGGCGCAAGTATTTACCTGGCGGGGAGTTGACTGTTAACCAGGAGACCGAGCGTACCTGGGCTGAACTCACTGAAATTCAAAGTGCCCCAGCTCCCTTTGGTCGTGCAAACTACCCCGTGGGGACACACTACGATTACTCTGTTGTCGCGGATTCACTTGCCATCAGTGCTGGTGGGTTTGGTTATCTCACGTCCAGTGTGGTGGTTGATGGGGCTGTGCGCTTGGATTATATTTTTTACGATTATCACAATAGGGTCAGCAGTGGCAGCGCCTGTGAAGCATCCGCACTGGCGTGTCGCTTTTATCGCCCAGAATCTCAGAGCACAGAATTTGTTGAGCCGTCGGCTCACATAGGTTTGGTTCACCAATATGCGGTGAGCCGCTATTGGTTCGGCAAGCTGGCGACGGGCTTTCGTCAGCC
>JBNKFP010000209.1:0-5035 GCA_050289365.1 Cellvibrionaceae bacterium
TTGCTATTGAGGCTAAACAGGCCTTTATCTATCCTTCTGGGGTGTTAGTAAAGGCCTTTGTGAACGTCGGTGATTTTATCTCCGGCGAATGGCTCTTTGTCCTAGGGCAGACTCATTTCGTGCTTGGTGAGTCGTGCAGTGGGACAAGCTTTTTTTGCTTGTTGTCAGCCTATATTGCATATAGTGTTTATACTAAAAGTACCCATTTTCTTTGGTTTTTAGGTGTTTACCCGATTACACTCTTCGCCAATAGTTTACGGGTGATTTCTTCAATTTATTCCCATTCCCTCGCCCTTAAAATGAATCTGCTGACCTTCCGTGACGATATGCATCTTGCCTGCGGAGTATTCTCCTTTTTAATTGTTTTTCTTTCAGTTGTTATAGCAGTGGAATATTTGAATGTTAAAAAATATCAAGCCCATTAGACCCGGCCACGTTGCTCTATTTCACAGCTTGTTGTGGGCCTTTTTGATTCCGCAGGCGCTGCTTGTGATGATCAATATTAAGGGGTGGATGCTCATTGGAGGTGAAGCTGGTAACGATGAGCTTAAGCTGGCGCTTGGCATTTTTGCCTTTCAATTATTGATGTTGACCGCCATTCCAGTGATGTATTTTTTTGCTCGCACAGGGCGTATTGGTATTGGCTGGAAGCTACAGTTGCTGTCCTTGTGTGCCCACGCAGTCTATATGTGGCTATTTCTCATTTATATTGACGATGTCATTCCCGATTCGATACAACCCTGGATACTCGATGAAGGCAATGTGGGCCGCTGGAATATAACCTTGATGATGCCAGCCGCATTTGTATCTCTATACGCTTTAACAAAGTCTATATTTGACAATATACCTTCTAAAGGCGTCTCTGTGACACTGATTTTGGGGATGATTTTTGTACCGTTCATCTTGTATGTATTGGTTTTGTCTGTACAGCCCTTGGCAATGGGACGGTTTTCGGAAGTTATTACCATTGTATTTTTTTCAATCTCGATCACAGCATTTTTGGCTGCAATGATTCGGATGTTTGACAATATTATATTCAGCGAATCTACGGTCACATTTTCTGAAAAACACTATGTTTTAGCTTTGATTCTTGGAATGGCTGCGCCCCTCGGAGGGTTGTATCTCAATAAGGTGATTCCGTTCCCCACGGACTTTCAGATAACCGAAGTTTATGTCTTTACCGTGCTCAATGGTTTGATATTAATGTTTAAGCCCAATGTTGAGGCGTACGCTTCATTGCGTTTGTTTTTTCGCTGTCTGACTTGGCCGTTTATCGCCTACTTCTTTTTCGTGTTTCTCCCGTTTCTCCCGCTTTCGGTATTCGCCATTATTGCCTTGGGCGCGGGCTTTCTTATGTTGACCCCCTTGGCTCTTGGGCTCTTTCAAACTAGGGTAACCTTTATTGACTATGGGTTAGTGCGTCGGCAAAGGGGTAACTGGCAAGCGCTGAGTATTGCCATTGTCGGTTGCCTATTGGTCCCCCTATTTTTAGTCACTCAAATTTTACTCGACAAGCGTGCGCTCGATGCTGGTCTTGCTTATTTCTATGCCAATGATATGTCCCAAGAGAGTCTGAGCGACTCGCAAATAGAGCGAATGGCGAAGACACTTATTCAGCTTCGCGATCGTAAAGACAACGCTCAGTTACCTTATATTGCAGGTGTTTACAACTATTTGGTCTTTGGGGATATGGTCTTGCCTGACGCAAAGATCGAACGAATGTATTCATGGCTAACCAATGAAAAAATGCCTGAGGGAACTATTGACTTCTTTGGTTTCGGTGATCATCGCTCAAATTGGCGATGGCGGGGAAGACCCACTCCCCCGCAAACCGACGTGAGCATTCGCGATATCGAGCGCCAAGTCCTTCGTCCAGGACAGGCCCAATTGCTTTTAACCTTGCTCAATAATACTGAGGATACCCACAGCCTGTTCGTTGAAAGCATGCACATTCCAGAGGGCGTATTTGTTACCGACCTGTCATTGAAAATTGATGGCCAATGGGTGCCCGCCAGAGTGTTTGATAGAAAGACTGCAATATGGGTGTTTCAAAAAATTACTGAGGTAAGGCGCGATCCAGCGTTAATGATTTACATCGGTCAACATCAGGCTCAGCTTAGGGTATATCCATTTCCGGAAAAGGGGGTTCGGGAAGTTAAAATCACCTTTGAATACCACCCTATGGCAGAAGCTACCGTGCAAATAGGAAAGCGTCGTGTTCAGTTAAATGATGCCGCTCAATCATTCGCTGTGATGGATACAACTGGCGCAATACTGAATCACGAAGATATTGCCAAGAGTGCCTTCATACGCAAACCCTATATTCATTTTATTCTCGATTATTCGGCGGGTTCAAAACTATCGGCTCAAGCTTATTTGGAAAAAATATCTCGCGTTAGCCAAATTCTGGGGATCACAGATCTAACCTTATCGGCAGCCAACATCCAAGTAGAAAGATGCGCAAAAAAATCCTTGCTCGATCTCGAAAATGTTGGGGAAATTAAAGAGCAAATAGACGGATTTAGCATTAAAGAGCAGTCAGGTTTTTGGACCCAAAATATTCTCGCCAGAGAGATTACACACATCCGCAGCACATATGAGGACTTCGGCGTTGATCGCGTCCCCATTTTTGTGGTCCTTGCCGGAGACAAATTTGATATCGAGGAAGAGGTGTCCCTTGACCCATGGCATTGGCTTTTGCCTGATCTGACGGAATGGTACGTTTTTTATAAGGGAAAACTGCTGGCGCGCAATTTTATGGGAAAAGCTGAAGCGTTGGTTGACGCTGTGCCCCTAAAACCGGTGCTGGTGTTAAACACCGGCTCAGAACGGGTCGCTGTTGGTACTTCAGCTTCGTCCGTTTTGGATTTTGAGGGCGTGGATATTCAAATAGTTTCCAAGAGTGACAATCGCTTTAAAGCCGTTCGCTTTCACGATCCAATAGAACCCATTTCCACCACTTGGTTGCAGGCTTCAAAGGCGTGGGTATATGCGAGGAAGACAGCATTAAATCCCGCGTTGTTGGAGGCGGAGCGATCCAATCTGCTGGAGCTAGGTCGTTCAAATTCAGTGCTCCTACCCACGACGGCTATGATCGTAGTGGAAAGTGATTCTCAGTGGAGAATGCTGGAACAAAAAGAAAAGCAGTCGTTGGGCAATAAGAACGGGTTGGAGTTTGACGAGCAACAAGCATCAGAGCCATCGTGGTGGCTCATGTTGATGGGGGTATTGATTTTTGTTTATGTTGCAGAAAGGAGAGGGCGTACATTGCACTTGGGTTGCTCAGGCTAGCCCGTAGGCGAGCCTGAGCAAAGCCGAGACCACGTCCTTGGTCGACAGCTTGCCGCGTTAAACCCCGCAATGTAACGCTATTGCGGGATACAAAAAGTGATGTAAAAGGCCATCAAAACCAGAAAATCATTTCACTGGCTCGCGAATACTAGCTTCATCCCTTGCCTGGAGCATGGGGGTATTTCAGGTTTTGATAGTATTCCAAGTTGTGCTCGATGGGTTCTAAATTGGGCGGAATTGGACGTTTTGAAAACTGTTGAAAATACAAAATACAGGAGTTGCGCCAGCGAATGGCTTCTTTGCTTTGTATGCTCAGTGACATGCTGACCTGCTTGTGCAGCAGCGGGTCGATAAAGGGTTTAAGCGTCTGCCACTGTTCCGCCATTTTCTGCACATCTGCCGCTCCTTGATAGTAGTGATAGACCAGTTCGTCCCATAGGATACGACCACTTTTGGTTTTATAGTCCCAGGGTAAGTGATGGAACCAAAGTAAAAATTTCTCCGGGGTCGTGGCGGGGGAGCTCAGTTGGTCGCGCAAGGGCGGTGCATATTGCTCCACCGCGTTCACTCCAGAGGGCGAGCGATTAAAGCCAATGCCATCGGCGCCGGCTTTGTGATAGTAGACCGATGTCCAATCATCGCGGCCCAGATCTTTAACCCAAGGCCCTGGACCATAGTGGTGCCCCTCCGCCATGATGTGGTGTAAACCCATGGGGGTCATGTAATTCACCGTGGTTTCCCTGGAGTTCATCATCATCTCAGTGATGGCCGTTACAGCGCTGGGTTTTCGCGTCAGCGTCATCTTAATCCACTCGTCGGCAATGGCCTCGGCAGACAGATCGTGGTCCCACGCTAAACGCCCAAACACATACCAATTGGCCTGAAGAAAAGGATGTCCGGTCCAGTTGGGGTCGGTTCCGATATTGGCGACACCGGCCATACCACTTATCGGGTTGTCAAACAGAGAACCGTCAATGACTTTGGCAACGGTGGAGCCAGGACCCTTCACGAAGGTGTCCGTATCCAATACTTCTTTGTAGAGCGTACCGAGGTAGACCAAGTGGGTGCTGAAGCCCAGATATTCCATGGTGATTTGAAATTCCATCATCACCGGTGTTTGTGGGGTGGCGCCAAACAGAGGGCTGATGGGTTCCCTGGGTTGAAAATCGATTGGACCGTTTTTCACTTGCACCAACACGTTGTTGCGGAACTGGCCATCCAGTGGTTGGAATTCACTGTAAGCCTGCTTGCTGCGCTCTTCATTTTTTTCGTTGGCGTAGACAAAGGCCCGCCACATAACCACGCCGCCAAAGGGCGCCAAGGCGTCCGCCAGCATGTTGGCACCGTCAGCGTGTGTACGGCCAAAATCCCCGGGTCCGGGTTGGCCCTCAGAATTGGCCTTGACTAAAAAGCCACCAAAATCGGGTATGCGTCGGTAGATTTCTTTGGCCTTATTTTTCCACCACAACTGTACTTGCGGGTCCAATGGATCAGACGTTTTTAAGCCACCTATGAGTTGTGGCGAACTGAATTTAATCGACAGATAAACTCGAATGCCGTAAGGGCGAAAGGTATCGGCAAGGGCGGCAGTCTTTTCCAAATACTGGTCGGTGAGTACCAGTGGGTCGGAATTGACATTGTTCAGGACAGTGCCATTGATGCCGATGGAAGCATTGGCGTGGGCGTAATCGTGATAGCGCTGATATTCGTATTCGGGCAGCTTGTGCCAGTCCCAGATGGATTG
>JBNKFP010000210.1:0-5026 GCA_050289365.1 Cellvibrionaceae bacterium
AGTATTATGAAGACATTCATTCGTGTAATAATATTATTATATTTGTGACATTTGCAATACTGTAATCACTTTATCTGTCCGTGTGTGGTAATATTGTTCATGGGCACACATATGATAAGTATTCAATTTTGTCCTCAAAATCACTAATTCGTCGCTTCGATTTGCTGAGTCTGGTTTTGCTTTAACTAAGCTAATGATTTGCTTTGGTGTATCGACAAGCTAGGGTGATATACACAATGGGTGTTTTGACCTGTGCGCTACCCCGTTTGGGTGAAAGTTCAGAGACAATAGCGAAATAACTGACGTGAATTTGTTGACGATATTATCGCATTGATCTTTCACAACTGTCGTTATGCACCTAGTAAGCAACGTTGCTAGGCCTTGTTCAATTGTTCAAGTTGCGGTTTTTACAGAGTAACAATTTTACCTGCCAGAAAGAAATAGAATTGTGATCTCAATGTTCTATCGCCTGCGAAATGCTGGTAAAAGGAGTCGAGTATTGTGGCTCATTGCGCTTAATAATCGGAGTAACCCAACTTTAATGCGATTTCCAAAATCATGGGGTGTGTGTAAATTAATTGTGGATTAAATGCACCTTGAGGTATGCCATCAAAGCGATCAATTTTCTCTGAGATTGTCTTGTGCTCATCTATGGATATATTTGTGAAGTCGGCAATTTGTTCAAGGCTTTCCGGTCTGAAAAGCTGTTGAAATCTGATGGTTAACCAATTTTTGGGAGCAAAACTGGATTTAAACCTCTCTGCTTGTAGATTGACTTCCGCCCAATAATACAAATTTTTTTCAAAAGGCGTGAGCTTTGACCAGTGACGTTCGTATTCGGGTAGTAGAGCTGCGGGGGCTTGCGGATGAAAAAATTGTTTTTCAGGTAGGTGTGGTAGCAGCGCAGGTACAAACACATTGAGCTTGAGTAATGAAATTGCATTTTCCACCGGATCGCGATGTATGTGAATGACTTTGACGTTACCATCCAAATTTTGTTGGAACCACTTTATGTGACGCCAGCTGGGGAACCCGCATTCAAGGTAAATGCCTCCCTTATCCAGGTGTATCTGAATTGCGTGTAAATGCGCAGTGATTCGTGCGCCATTTTTACACAAGGGTTGATCGGGACTGTTATGTGTTGGCGCGTAATCAAAATGAATCGGCTCGTGACAAACCTGGGTGTTTGAGTCGGTGCGCCATTGCTCGCTCAGCCATTGGGTGCCACAGCGTCCTGGGCTCAATACAAAAATTGCGGTCATTTTTTTATGCTGTTAGAAATTTTGGTCTATAGTTCTGGAGTAGCATAAGTATGAAAATAAAAATTGCATTCGTCCAATAAAAATTAACACGATAATTAGATGCCAAGGGTGTAATTCTATGCGCCAGTTTCAGCCGCCCAAGGGGCTTCACATTCGTCCATCAACCCCAGCAGATAAGCCGTTTTTGGAAGAGTTGCATCGCTCTGTGCGTGAGGATTTGCAGTGGATCAGCGGTGATCGGGAACTGGTGGAGTCCATTATCGAAATGCAATTTGTTGCACAAACCCAAGGTTATGGCAGTCAATTTCCGAACGCCCTGTATTTTATTATCGAAAAACATCATCAACCGATCGGCAAGGCGACTGTCGATTTTGGCGTGAATGAAGTGCGTTTAGTGGACATCGCGTTTGTGCCAGAAGCACGCGGCCACGGTTTTGGTCCGGCCATTATTCAATCGTTTCAAACCGCTGCCGCACAAACGGGCGCACCCATGACCTTAACGGTCGATTCGCACAATGTGTCTGCCAAAAACGTGTATTTGCAATTGGGTTTTCAAACCGAATCTGTTACGCCGCCCTATGAATTTATGGTGTGGTATCCACCGGCGCTGGCCGTCTCGGTCGGTGTTTAATCCTGTTGCGGACAGGTTGTGTCGGGCACGTCTTTTAACATTCAAATCAAGCGAGGTCAGTGATGGAAAAATTTACGTTTGAAAATCTGCGGGGGCAGGAAGGCTCTAAAGCGCAGTTGCACGTGGAGGGCGAAAAAATAGAAATGGCCATTGAGTCCGTTGCCAAAACCAAATTAGACAGCGAAGAGTGGGATGCCTTTCAAGTGGTGTTAAGTGGTGACGCTCATCACTTGCCGCAAGGTATTTATCATTTGACCCACCCTGCGTTTGGCGAAGCCGATTTGTTTGTATCGCCCAACAGTCCTACCGAATACGAAATTCAAGTGACACGTAAAAAAGGCGGCGACGTCAAAGCACCCAGCCAATCGTAATTTATTTGCATTTGCGGATTAGCCGGTTTTTTCATTTGCGGATTTTTTTGCACGCCGTCTTTAGAAAAAGCAAAACATAATCGAATGCATTCCAGGAGATCAAAATGTCAAATCCTTATTTAGCAGAAGTAAGGGCCTATGGGTTTAATTACGCACCGCGGGGCTGGGCACAATGTGATGGGCAAACATTGCCTATGGGCCAAAATGCGGCCTTGTATTCGTTGTTAGGAACGCAGTTTGGGGGTGACGGCAGAACGACTTTTAAATTACCCGATATGCGTTCGCGCACCCCTGTGGGTATCGGGGGTATGTACGCTGCCGGTGACGTTCATGGCGTTGAACGGGTGACCCTCACTCAAGCGCAAATGGCGGCGCACTCCCATGTGCTGCAAGCCACTTCTACCGATGCGCAGCAGGTGCCGGACTTTACGAATAATGTGTTTGCGACAAGTCGAGATTTGAAATCTACGGGTACCAATCCATATGTTTATTCCGCGGCGACTAACCTCACCAGCATGGCGACGGATATGGTGTCCTCATTGGGGGGGGGGCAATCTCACTTCAATATTCAGCCGTCTCTCGCCATTAATTTTTGCATTGCGATCACCGGCGTCTACCCCAGCCGCAACGATTAAGGAGAAAAGACATGTCGGATTCCTTTTTAGGCGAAATAAAAATGTTTGGTGCCAATTTCGCGCCGGTGAGATGGGCGCTGTGCGATGGGCAGTTGATCACTATTGCGCAAAATCAGGCGCTGTTTAGCTTGTTAGGTGATTTTTACGGTGGTGACGCCAGAATCACTTTTGGTTTGCCAGACTTGCGTGGACGTTTGCCTGTTCATTATGGACAAGGTAATGGCTTGACTGCTTGGCAATTGGGCACTAAGGCGGGCGTGGAGTCGATCACACTCGATGCGACCCAGATACCCAATCACAACCACAATTTCCAAGCCAGTAACAATGCGGCATCGACAGTAAACCCCAGCGAAGCCGTTCTCGCTGAGAGTCCTGCCGGAGAAGCCTATTACTTGGAGGGCAGCCCCACCAGCACGGTGCAGTTGTTGTCCAGTCAAGCGGTTCACAATGCGGGAGGATCTCAGCCGCATACCAATATCATGCCGTCGCTTTGCATTAATTTTATTATTTGCATGAACGGCCTATACCCACCTCGATCTTAAGGAGCGACCCCATGGCACAGCCTTTTATCGCAGAAATTCGTATTTGGGGAACCACCTTTAATCCCCTGGGTTGGTTGGATTGCAATGGCGGTTTGGTGCCTATCCAACAACAATCCGCGTTGTTCGCTTTGATTGGAACCTTTTATGGTGGCGACGGGCGCAGCACCTTTGCGCTGCCAACGTTAAACAACAGAGTACCGATGCATTTTGGCACCGGTCTGGGATTGACGCCGCGTTTATTAGGGCACTCATACGGCACGCCTACCGTGTCACTAACAAGCAATCAAATTCCCTCTCACAGCCACACGGTCTCGGGATACCCGCAAAAGGGAGATACGGGCACACCCACTGGCAATCGCCTGGCGTTTGATTTCGGCGGTCAAACCGAGATTCTGCGCTACATGGCGCCGCCGGACGCCAATATGGTTTCGATGAGCATGTCGGCTTTGGGAGTCAATGGAGACAGTCAGCCCCATGAAAATTGCCAACCTACGCTGGCTATGCGATTTTGCATCGCAACAGTGGGCCTGTTTCCCTCTCGATCCTAAGGCATAGGATTTCAGTGTGAGGTTGGGATGAGGTTACGCGCAGTGTGGAAATACGGATTGCGAATCCTCTTGTTGATGCTGGCCATGACAAGGATAAACCTGTATGCCAGTGAACAAACGTTCACTGGCATCGTGTTTTCCAATCTTGGTAAACAGATTGTTTTGCAACGCACGGCGCAAGCCGACGTTTTTATCAATGAGCGGGGCGAGCGCTTTCAAACCAACCATCGCCTGGTTGTGGTGTCGCCACTCACGGCCGCGCAAATCCGTGCGTTGGACGCCAACATTACGTCGATACAAGCGTTGGCGCGTCTGACACACAAATCCGTGTATTGGTTAAGCGTGGCGACGGATCAAATGCCGGCAGTGTTGGCTCATCTGGGGCAGGTGACCGGCATCGGCAATGTGCAGCCAGACCTCGCGCCGCAGGTGAATACCCGCTCCAATAAGTCCCCCAAAAAGATCGCCACGCCCGACGTAAAACTGCCGGTCAGCGCCCGCATGCGCGCATCGCCTATATGCCCAAACGTTTCTTATAAACCGCGCATTGCCATAATTGATGACGGTTTTGATCTATCCAATGCGGAATTTTCTGATTTACGGCCTATATTTGAATATGACGCTGACCAATATCAATTAAATGCGTCACCCAAAACACAACAAGACGCGCACGGCACAATGGTGGCCAGCGTGGTCTTTGCCAAGGCGGATGGCCGCGCGCCCGATGGGCTTGCGCCGGACAGTGAATTGATTGCGATCCGCCAAGTAAGCACTTGGACTTCGTCCAACATCTTGGCTTTTTCCGTCGCGCAGAGCATGAAGGCAGACCTCATCAATTGCAGCTGGACCCTGGCGTTTTTACCTGAGCCGCTCAAAGCCGTGATCGATGATATGCAAGCGGTTGAACAGCCGCCCTACATTGTTGTAGCGGCGGGCAATACCGGCGAGCCCGCGTGCGAAGCCAACGCGTTAACCCAAGTGGATAGGGTGCTTACCGTTGGCGCGGAGCGCCCAGATGGCAACCGGGCACGCTACTC
>JBNKFP010000211.1:0-4991 GCA_050289365.1 Cellvibrionaceae bacterium
CCGGTCTTGAATGTTGATATGTAAGCTAGTGCCTAGTTCATATTTTATCGTTATTTGCTGCAAATAGGCTACTCAAGAGTCATTCGCTCACCGTTGATGAAGAAATGGGGATGGGGGGTTGTTATTGAGCAATGTGATTAAGTTTGATTCCCTCAATCAGGGGGCCAGAGTAGAGTGGTGCTTACTTAAGGTATAACTGATTGAATTGATTGATAAAAGAGGGACGAACAAGCATAAATTAGTTGTCGAATTCCAACCCATCGCAATGAGCCAGCCCTAATGCATACTAATACCAAATCTTGCCAGTTTCAACGTCAACGCACACAAAAGCTAATAGGACACAAATAAATGCCTGTGAATTTTTTTAATTTGTTGACAAGCCCTGAATTGTTTGACGTAGTTGAGGCCAATTACCGGAATTCAGAAAGCGTTACTATCCGCCAAATGAGACGTTGTCGATGTTTATGACCCAGGCCATGAACGCAGATCGATCGTGTCAGAATAATGTAAATTTCGCGGTCGTTTAGGGGCTCTGAGCATAAAGGCTGCTAGCGCATTCACAGGGAGCTATTGTAACGCTCGGAAGCGGTTGCTGGCGGATTTAATGTCAAAGTTAGTCTGCTTCCCTGGTAAAATGTTGGAGCAGTACATGCCGGCAATTTGGTTGTGACAGAACCGCCCCGTTAAATTAATTAACGGAACAATGGTCACCGTGCTGGATACAAAGGCCAACCAGACTGCCTACCCGCAGCAAGGATCTCTGAAGCCGTGACCGGGTTTTTCTATTTACTGGATGGTGTGTTTAGTCTGTTTGGGTAGCGGTAGTGTATTGAATGTGGTTCTGGGGCTTTATAAGGGGAAACGTTTCGGGGAACACAGTTTGTTCAATAGATATTGGATGTTCTCAATACAGGAGATATAGTGGTTGGCGATGTCTATTTTGGCAGCTATTTTCTCTTGGCAGACTTAATGTCAAGAGAAATCGATGCGGTGTTCGAGCAATATGGAACTAGAAAGAAGTTGACGGATTTTCGTAAAGGAAAAAGTTGGGTGAAACGGATCGCTTAATGCCTTACAGCAAACCAAAAAAGAAACCCGAATGGATGTCTCAGGAGAATTATGATTCGGTGCCAATGAGTCTGACGATCCGTGAGCTGAAGGTGAATAGAACAATAATTACCACTCTTTTGTCTCCGAAGTCAGCGAGTAAGTCAGAACTTAAATTGTTATATAAAAACCGATGACACATGGAATTGGTTTTTCGTAACATTAAAACAACCATGGGCATGGAAACATTGAGCTGTAAGTCACCCGAGATGGTGAAAAAGGAGATATGGGTTTATGTGCTGGCGTATCGTCAAAAGCAGATGGTGTGCGTAGATGAAGATATCTCAAAATTATGTAAATTAATTGCGGAAAATACTGTTGGGAATCGACCGAGGCGGAGAGCCCCACGCAGTAAAGCGGAGGCCCAAAGCCTATTCGTTATTGACAATAACTTGGGCAGAAGCTCAAGAAAAGGTGCGACGGTTTGGTCATCCCCAAAAGCAGAAATAATTGATTACAACTTAAGGAAGTGCCATTCTATGCTTCGCAACATGTTAAGGCTTCCTTCTAGCGATAAACTGAACAACTGAAGCCATCCCTGAGTGCCCCTCCCCCTCGATAACCTCACGCTCTACTTCGTGCAAAAGCACTGACTCCAGGTTCGGAAATTCTTGATTGAGCTTATCAACCGTCATAAGCATATCCGCATCCTTCGGGCCGCCCGTATCACGCGACAGCTGATTTTCCGAGTAGGCCTCAAGGATGATGATTCCACCCGGTTTAAGCGACTGCTCTATGAACGGATACAACCTGTTTCGAACTGCACTTGGAAGATGTGCGAAAATTGAGACCACGGAACCAAATTGATTTTCTTCCGGTTCGTAAGTGGCCAAGTCGGCAAGTTCAGTCCTGATTTTCACGCCACGGGATTTAGCTAAAGATTTTGCCTTTTCCAGTGCAACTGACGATATGTCGACGCCGAGAACGTCTAAACCGTGGGATGCCAGAAAAACAGCGTTGCGCCCCTCGCCTTCCGACAGAGAGAGCACCGGCCCTGTAAGAAGATTGCAATGCTCTGTCAAAAACGAATTAGGCTGTGTGCCGTATAGATAGTTGGTGCCAGAGTAGCGCTTATTCCAGAATGATTTGTCATGCATGATAGTTCTCCGGATGCTTTAGCTCTTAGTTAGTTTGATGCGATTATGATGTCTGGAAGAACCCTGAATGCGAGTAAATCCGGTTCACTTGCTTTGATCGCTTGCGTTTCTAGTCTACGCATCTTGATTTGGGCGTGGTGCCAGTGTACAGCTTCAAGTCGGCTTGAGGTCAAGAGGGTGCAATGGATATCACTGAAGTTGTCAAATGTTCCGGCGTGCCGGCCTCGACCCTGCGTTTCTAAGAGGAAAAGGGCCTAATTTCCTCAATTCGATATCGAGCTCATCTTCATCAATGGTGCTTTTAACCCCATCGGCTAAGCTCCCTTAGAGTCGGACCCAGCTGTTTGCCAGCTCCAGTGAGATGGTACTCAAACCCCCGCTGACTGGGAATCTGGCTTCGTACCACTAATCCCGCATCTTCTACTCTTTCAAGCGTTTGGTAAGCAATGAGGGGGAAATGCGGACCAGGCCACGCTGCAATTCGTTAAAGCGGGTACTGCCCACCAATAACTCGCGAATGGTCAACAAAGTCCGGCGCTCCCCAACGATCTCCACAGCCTTGGATACAGGGCAAAACTGACCGTAAATCGACATGGTTAAACTCCATTGGTCCGGCGTGCGTAACGTCTTCGCGGCTGGCGTTTGAACCGGGAATAGGCCATTTAAATACAAAATCTGTAGTTAAATACTACAGGATCAGAAGTAGATTGTAGAGCGGAGTGTTCACATAATGCACACCGATTCATACGGAGGATTCGTTAAATGAGCAACACAATATTACTTTTCAAAACAACTCGGCCACCGGGTTTGATGAAACCTATTACTCTATTGGGGTACGGTATTCTTTCTTACCTTGTCGGTGTGGGAGGGTTGAGCGCCATTATTTTCGCCTATGCTGGCGTCATTCCCCTTGGCCTTGTACCGCTTACGGACCACATCAGCGGTGCACTCTCGATAAACGTTGCATTATTGCTTATATTCGGCCTGCAACATTCCATTATGGCTAGACCTAAATTTAAAAATTGGCTCAATCAATTTCTACCAGAATCCACGCAACGCAGCCACTTTGTCTGGACGAGCGGTGTGGTATCCGCCATTTTAGTGCTTTTATGGCAGCCAATAGAGGGTCAGCTATGGCATGTTGAAGGGGGCTTAGCTTGGTCACTTTGGGCGGTTTTTAGCTTCGGTTGGGGTTACCTATTAGCGGCCACATTTGCCATCAACCATTTTGATCTATTTGGTTTAAGGCAAGTTTGGTTTGCGGCACAAAATAAGCCCTACGAGTCGGTGCCATTTAAAGAGCACTGGATGTATCGCTACAGTCGCCATCCGATTATGCTAGGAGTGTTGATTGGTATTTGGGTACTACCAAGCATGAGTGCGAGTCTATTTGTGATGAGTGTCGGTCTCACCATCTATATTGCTATAGGTTTGTACTTTGAAGAGCGCGACCTGATTCGCACCTGGGGCGGTCGTTATCGAGAATATAAAAGCCGGGTAGGTCTGTTATTTACATTTTTATGAGACTCGGATTTGTGAGCCCAACAGAAAAGGCATTATTTGCGTGTGTTACCCAAAACCTTTGACGTTAATAACCCGCCTGCCCCGCGTTGGAAAAATACTCCACCAAGTGATCGATCAGCGACCGAATACGTGCAGTTAAGTGTCGGCTGGTTGGGTAAACCGCATATAGGGAAAAACCTTCCGGTTCATAATCTTCCAGCAGCAACTGTAATTCACCGGTTTTTAGAAATGGATCGATGCTGTAGATCGGCCCGCGACTGATGCCAATGCCACCGGCCGCCATGTGTGCCACGGCCCGAGGTGCATTCGCCTGGTGTGTGCCGTTTACGGCCACGGTGAGCGCGCGACCGTTATCATTAAATTGCCAATGATTGGGGTGCTTGGCAGCGCGTGGAATTATGCAATCGTGCTCGCCGAGTGCATCGGGTGTCAGCGGTGTACCGTGTTTTTCTAGGTAGTGCGGCGAGGCAAACACCACTACACGCATATCCATCAATTTGCGTGCAATGAGTGAAGAGTCTTCCAAGGCTCCGAACCGCACAGCCAGGTCAAAACCCTCTTCCACAATGGCCACACGCTGATCGGAAAGGTGTAAATCCAAAGCAACTTTGGGATGGGTAAGTTGGAAGGGGTTAAGCGCGTGTATCAGCTGGTTACTGCCGAAACCGGTGGGTGCGGTAATTCGAATTGGACCCGCCAGTTCAGACTGGCGCTGTTGCACAAGATCTTCGAGTTCATCGACCTGTTCAACAATCGCCGTGCAGCGTTCCAGATAAGATGCCCCGGTCGCAGTGAGTGAAACGCTGCGCGTGGTGCGGTTAAAAAGCTGCGCGCCCAGTTTGGCTTCTAGCTGTGCAACGTATTTACTGGCAAGCTTGGTACTGATACCCAGGAGCCTGGCCCCTCCGGTGAACGATTGTTTGCGCGCCACCGCCATAAACGCACGCATGCTTTCGAGCGTATCCATCACTCCCTCCTATTGTGAACATAGCGTGCATAATTATACCCAGATTAAGGGGATTATCATCTGTAGATATGTTTCTTATGATGGTGACCAGGCCGTGTTGTCGAGCGGTTGTAAAGTTGTTCAACCCTTTTCAAACCAACCCGAAATTCGCTAAAGGTAACATTATGTCTCAGCCCATTCGGATATACAGCTTTCCGCTTTCCGGGCACGCCCACCGCGTGCGTCTGTTTGCCTCTATTGCCGGGATTGCTCACGAAGTGATTAACATCGACCTCGCCGCCGGTGAACACAGGGAG
>JBNKFP010000212.1:0-4854 GCA_050289365.1 Cellvibrionaceae bacterium
CATGGCGTTTTCGCCTTTTATCGTATTTGCTCGTACCAAAGCGTGACGAGCCACTCCCACCACGTGCAGCTCGATGGTCAAATCCGCTTGCGGTAAGACCCCCTTACCTCGATCTGGCCACTCGACTATGCACAAATCTCTATCTGAAAAATAGTCGCGAATACCCATATATTCCAGCTCTTCAGGATCCCCTAAGCGATAGAGGTCAAAATGAAAAACGGATTTATCCGTAAATACATAGGGTTCGACCAACGTATAAGTTGGACTTTTGACCGCGCCCTGGTGTCCCAACCCATGCAATATCCCACGGGTTAAGGTCGTCTTGCCGGCACCTAAAGTGCCACTTAAAAAAATAACCCCACCCTCGGCCATCGCACCGGCCAAACACTGGCCGAAGGCAGCGGTAGCATCTGAATCTGCAAGCGTTAATGGGTAGATCATTACGTTAACAATTCTCGAATATACGGAATTAATTCACCAGCCAACATACCGTGGGTACCCACTTCTGCTTGCAGTAAATCCGCAGCATCCCCATGAATGCAAACCGCCAGCAAAACGGCGTCTTTCAGAGCCAATCCTTGGACAACCAAGGCCGCAATAATGCCGCTGAGCACGTCACCGCTGCCGGCAGTCGCCAACCCGGGATTGCCCACATTCGCCAGCCAACATTGATGGCCATCGTGTATCAGGGTGCCGGCACCTTTTAAAATTGCAACACCACCACACAGCGACTGTAACCGGGCGACGGCAGCAAAACGATTTTGCTGTATTTCAGCTACACTACAGCCCAACAATCGCGCCGCTTCTCCCGGGTGCGGGGTTATCACCACAGACGATTGTTGCGGCCAGGGGATGCGTCCTTTGGCTAAAATATTGAGGGCATCGGCATCCAGTACCAGGGGCAACTCTGTCACTAAAGCTTGTTGCAACATTTGCTCGGACCACGGAGACTGGCCTAAACCTGGGCCAATAAGAATGACATCCGCACGACTCAAATGGGGTTCCAATTCTTGCCCAGACGGAACACCGAGCACCATCAGTTCCGGTCGTCGGCTGAGCGCCGGTGCAACATGCTCATGCCGGGTATACAGGGACACCATGCCAGCACCACTATAGGCCGCACATTCCGCCGCTAAAATTGCCGCCCCGCCAAACCCCAAGTCACCGCCAATTACCATCAAATGACCGGCATCGCCTTTATGAGCATCTGCGGCTTTATCGGCACGACGCTGCTCACACAAAATCGATTGAATGCGCAGCACCAGTGTTTCAGTGACATTAGCAAAAGCTTGCGCTGGAATATCCAAATCGGAAAACAAAACATTTCCGGCACACACAGGGCCCCGCCCCGTCAACAATCCGCGCTTGCACGCAACAAAAGTAACCGTAGCTGTCGCTTTTACAGCTTCGCCCAATTCACAACCAGAATCACCACAAAGCCCAGAAGGAATATCCATGGACAAAACCGGACAATTTAGATTATTTATCCACCCTATTGCGCACTTGAATAAGCCTTTCACTTCTCCTTGAAGACCCGTACCTAAAAGAGCGTCAATGATGATGGTTTCTTCAGAGACGACCAGATCGCTGGAAAATGGCAACATAACCACTTTTTCTTGTTCAGCGTAGGCGGCTGCCGTCTTTGCATCCCCCTGTAAATCAGCGGGAGGTTTTAGGTAATAAATTTTTACAGCGTGCCCTTTCTGCGCAGCCAGAGCGGCAAAAACATAACCATCTCCAGCGTTATTCCCGGCCCCACAGAGTAGGGTCCAGTGTCGATTACTCGGCCACATTTGACTGGCAAATTCAAAAGCCGTTCGTCCGGCGCGTTTCATCAACACTATGCCTGGAATATCAAATTCGTTTATCGCAGAGTTATCAATCGCACGGGTTTGTGCGCAGGTGTAAAGTTGCTGTGGAAGCGAGTTGACCATGTATTTCTCAAATTATTGATACCGACTGTTTTGCCAAATAGGCAATTTAGCTGGGCTCCATTATACTGGAAGCCATTTTTAAAAATCGACGTTTTTACGGGTAACCTGCGCGTAACGATCGAGATATTCTCGGTAATTTACCAAAAACATCCGCCTCGAGCGAATCGGAATCCAGTTTTAATGACAGAGTCACAGGTATTGCAAAAAATCACCAACGATTTAGCGGACTGGGCTGTGGAATTGGGATTCCAACAAATCGGAATTTGCGATGTCGATTTGAGCCTCGAACAACCGCGCTTGGCAGCGTGGTTAGAACGGGAGTATAACGGCTCAATGACATGGATGGCAGAGCACCAAGCGATGCGGTCTGACCCGACTCTATTGAAGCCCGGTTGTCTGCGGGTTATTTCGGCCCGCATGGATTATTTTCCGCAAAATACCGATTGCATTCAAACCCTGAAACAACCGAGTAAAGCCTATATTTCACGATACGCAGTTGGGCGGGACTATCACAAATTGATTCGCAAGAGACTGGCAAAACTGGCCGATCGAATTCGTGACGCCGCGGCGCCTTTTTTCGATGCAAACCAGCGCGCCTTCGTCGACAGTGCGCCCATTTTAGAACGACCGTTGGCCGCAAAAGCAGGCTTGGGCTGGGTAGGTAAACACACTCTGTTACTCAATCAAAATGCAGGCAGTTGGTTTTTTCTTGGTGAAATATTAACGAACCTTCCACTGCCAATTTCCGCCACCCAAATAGAAGATCGCTGCGGTGAATGTTCCGCGTGCTTAAAAGTTTGTCCGACGGACGCATTTCCCGGTCCCTATCAACTGGATGCGCGACGCTGCATTTCTTATCTCACTATCGAAAATAAAGGCTCCATCCCCGAACAATTTCGTGAAGTGATGGGTAATCGGATATATGGTTGTGACGATTGCCAGGTAATCTGCCCGTGGAACAAGTGGGCCACGCCGAGCTCTGAAGTGGATTTCCAACCCCGACATAATTTGGCGAACAGTGATTTATTGGAACTTTTTTTATGGGATGAAAAAATGTTTTTAGCGAAAACCGAAGGCTCGGCTATTCGTCGCATAGGTTTTGAACGCTGGCAACGAAATTTGGCCGTTGCACTGGGCAATGCACCCGCACAGGAAGATATTTTATTGGCCCTCAAACAGAGTAGAGAACTCGCCAGTCCCTTAGTACAAGAACATATTGACTGGGCGATAGATCAACAACAAAATCCAAAACCACGGAAACGCAAGCTCAAGAGAAACTGAGCTAGCCAGCATCTGTAATGACCTGATCCTTGCCATAAGAAAACCATAACCCAACCCAAGCCAAACTGAAAAATACCGCCGCGCCGTTAAAAACGGAGCGCGCCGATATTCCGTGGTCAATAAACCAACCGAACAATATGGGTGACATGGCCGTCGACAACACGATCAGTGAGCCGGATGTTGAGCGAACCCCACCCAACACATCTGTGCCATAAACCTCAGCCCATAATGAACCCACGACTGGACCACTGGCACCAATAGCGGCGCCCAACAAAATCATCATCACCAAGGCTACCCATTGGCCTTCACAATTTGCCAATAAGTACAGCGCCAAAATAAGCGGCACGGTATATATCGGCAACAATTTCAGCCCACTGAAACGATCCACTAAAATTCCAAACAGCAAAGAGCTCAACCAATGCACCATACCGTAAAGGACAAAACTGGACGCCATCCACTCATGAGACCAATGTTTTGATAGCAATAAATAATCCTGATGTATGAAAATGGCGGTCAGCATAAACGGCAGCGATAACAAGGTGGGTAACGCCAGCCAATAGCGATAATCCAACAACAATATACTGCGACCAGAACGGCCTTGTTTCGATAGAGCTTGCGCACTGTGCATACTACTGAGTAAATGTCGTTTCGACTGGTGTAACAAAGCGTAAAGAATCGGCAATAGCAGCAGCGGGATGCTTATCGCCAACCAAAGCCAAGTCATGCGCCAACCAATTGCCCCCATTAAAAACACCGCTAATAGCGGTAAGGTGACTTCACCAACAGAAACGCCCATCGAAGCCAAACTGATGGCTTTACCGCGATCTTGGTTAAAATTACGCGCCATGGTGGTCAAACCAATGTGAGGCATAAGCCCCTGCCCAAACAGACGAATCAAATAGAATCCGAGAGCCAAAACGGCAATATTGACACTGAAAAATAAGGTTGCGGCTGCAAGGCATAAACCGAGGGTGACAAGCAAGGTATAGCGAGGCAAGGACCAACGATCGATCAGCGCGCCCAACCACAGCATTGTGACGGCGCTCGCCAGGGTCGCTGCCGAATACAGAGTCCCGTAGGTTTGGGCGGTAATATCGAGGTCCGTTTTAATCGCTTCCCCAAACCAACCGAGAAAAAATGACTGCCCTAGATTTCCCCAAAAAACACAGCAAAATCCAAACAACAACAGTGGCCATTGTCTGCGAATAAAATCAAAATAACGGCTCATATATTCCACTTTTCCACGCAAAACCAACTGCCAAAGGAAAACCTTTGCCCATTTTATCCATTCATTGTAAAACGGGGTTCGGACATCTATATCTTCAAAATATGGCTGCGATAAAACTGTAATTCGGCAATGGAATCGCGAATATCGTCGAGCGCGAGATGGGAACCCTTTTTGGTCAAGCCGCTCAGGGTCGCTGGACTCCACCGCCGGCATAGCTCTTTGAGAGTGGACACATCGAGATTACGATAGAAAAAGTAATCTTCCAATAGCGGCATGGATCGCGCTAAAAAGCGTCGATCTTGGCAAATGGAATTGCCGCACATCGGTGATTTGCCAGGCGGCACCCACTGAGAAAGAAAATCTAAGGTATCCTGCTCGGCTTGGCGAGTGCTGATTTCGCTATCCAGTACC
>JBNKFP010000213.1:0-4847 GCA_050289365.1 Cellvibrionaceae bacterium
TTTGCAGAATGTCATTAAATAAGTAGCGGTTATCTTTTTCTTGCCAGATTTGACCGTCCGATTGAGGTGCGACAAAAATAGCCGGCTCGCCCGCCGCCAGTGATAGACGACGCAGGCCATAATAGCTCCAGTTAGTTGCGCTTTGATTGGCCATGTAGTGGTCGCCGGTGGCCACTGCATCATCAGTACTGCCAATCCAGTGCGAGGTGTAAAACAGTCGATAGGGTTTGTTTTTGTCGTAATCCGTTGGGATATCGACAATATACTCGCGGTTTTGGTTATTACTCCGGATGCTCAGCTGGGTTGAAGTCGGTAACCCGCCATTAACTGACCGCCCGCCCGAGAGCAATGTCGATTTGCCGTCGGTACCGCAGCCCGAGCTTGGTACGGGTGGGTTGCCCCGCGGATAGTTGCCGGATGCGCCTTCATCGATTTTGTCTATGGTTCCAGAGTAGGGACCGATATGTATCCAGTCGACATCCAAATTGGCTGAGCTGCCCACTTTCACACGGATTACTTGGACGCCAGGAGTTAAATGAATTTTGCCGGCTGACAAGGTTTTAAATTCGCCCCAGGCGTTTACCACAGGGATATTGAAAGCGTCGAGCAGCGTGTTGTTGCACTGCACAATTTGCAGCGTTCGCCCGGAGTCGACCGCCCCAGAGCGGATAGTGACATCAAAATCACCCTCTTCAGCCACATTCACGGTGTATTCCAACCACTCGCCGACTTCCATCCAGCCGATGGCGTAGCCGCCTGTGATCTCTTTGATATCGACATCCGTGTCCGTGCGGTAGGCGCCACCCTCGTTATTGCTGGTGTTATCTGCGTAGCCGGCAGGGTCAAAATCCTCAGCCTCAATTTTGCCTGGTAAATTGATTGCATGGCCTTGATATCCATTGCTCGCATCCCCTGGGCAGGTGGCGTGGACCACGTCACTAGAGCCACTTGATGACGATGAGCTGGATAGGACAGAAGACGATGAGGAGCCCGTTGGCTCTGGCACACCGCAACCACCGGTGGTTAATACGGATATTAAGCAAGCGCCAGCCAATGCCGACTTTGCCGTGAGTGAACTTTTCATACAGTCTCTCTCTAATGTTTGATTACTTTGTCCAAAGCAGCCGTTATTAATTTTTATCTGGGTGCTCTTGGTTGGGAGTACATACCAGGGATGATCATTGCGTATTCCGATGAGCAGCTTACTCGGGTGCAGGCAGAAAGTATGTGTTATTGGTCATATAATACTATTTTGAGAGGAGATTTTTGACGCAATGGATTCATGTCCGCCTCGTACCAAACTGCGCAGAGTTGTTGTGGGGTGCTAAAGGTAAAGATGGATATTTTGTGGGCTGGGAACTCAGAAAAGAAAAGCAATGGCGAATGGCTTCTCGGTGCTGACCGACTTGTTGAAGGGGGGGAATTTGTTTTTTGGGCGTTAATGGTGACCTAGTGAAATGACTGAGTCCATGTTCGACATTAGGTCCATGGAGAGATTGGGCTCATAGGATACTCCCGTAATCATTGTGGAGATGATTGCTCAGAGGATAATTCAAAGGACAATAAGAGAATTGACGCCTCAATGAGGCGCCAATAGACTCAGCAAGATAGGCTTAGGGACAGGGGCTGCGGTTTGGTCCGACGATGATGTCGTCTAGCCAGCCGGAAACGTCGGGTCCATTTTGATAGACCTGAGCACCAAACATAAGTTTGCCGTAGTTCGCGGGAATGCCGCCATGATCATTGGCTACATTGCCGGATATTTCACTGACCATAGACCCCTCACGATAGAACTCATAGGTTTGTTTGGCCGAATCAACATGCCATTCCACACACACCCATTTGTTGTCAAAACTCCAGTTATAGCTACTGGCTTTGCCACCTTGGTCATCTGGGAAATTGTACAAGTACTGATGAGTGCCACTGGGTCCCCGTACTGTATCGACTAAGCGTACATCGGTAGAGGGGGCGGCAGCCGCCATAAAGGTAATATGGGTGTACTGAGCGGGCGAGGCGATAGAGTCGATACGATAGTACATGCGACCCCAGTGAGTGCCTGGAACGCTGAAATTCGTTTGAATAAAGCCGCTGTACCAAGTGGCGTTACCATCGTTTTTGTTGTTGGTGAAAAAGCGTAAGGAGCCATTGCCATTTTTGGCGTTGCCACTTACCACTTGAGCGGAGGAGCCGAAAATCATGTTTTCTGGGTTACCGCTTTCAAAATCAAGACACACATAATTGTTGTCGCCGTCACATAGACCGGCGGATGCCACACTGGAGCTGCTGCTCGAGCTCATTGCTGAGCTGACGGAACTGGCGACGCTGCTGCTGGACGATTCGCTTGAACTGCTACCACCAGGAGGGGTGCCACAAGCCGTGAGCGCAACTGCGGCGGCTATAGTAAAAACAGGCTTAAACATAAGGCTCTCCGAAACAAACTGTTATTTTTTTCAACTTCCCTAAAAATGCTGTTGCTGCGCCAAAATGCAGCAATTCGACGAATGCTAACCATTTTTTCGAGGAAAGTCTGTTAATTGGGTGCGCTTTTTGAGCGAGAAGTACCCGGTGTTCCAACAAAGTCAACCGCAAAGCTTCAGGAAAGGCTGGTATATCGGGTTCTTGTTTTCACCTGGGTGCAGCTGTAGCGGACCCGCTCAATCACCACACTTTTACGGTTGAACGCCTGCAGTGCCAGTCTATGAAATCTATTAGCATGGGGCTTTCAGCCCAATAACAGTCGTAAAGTCGGTGGCGTCTGATGCAGGGCGCGCCCAGGAGTGTTGATTTGGGCGATGTCGCGCGGAAGGGGCATCATAGGTGTTTTTGCCTGTTGGGACTCGAAATATCATCCTGGGTCGCTGGGCATAGGCGATTTGCTGAATTGAGGGTATCCGCTTACTTTCGAGCAAAAACCGGGACTGTGGCTGAGTCCGTATGGGTTGAGCTGAAGGCGAATTGATAATGGGAAACACCTAAGGGGTTTGCATCGCAGTGATGCCTGTTTGGTCACCCAAAATTCATTCTTAATTATCGGGAAAAAACCAAGCCTTTCTCTTGATACTCTTTAAGCGTAATGTCATAGGTTCCGTCGACGAGAGCACGTTTGATTAGGTGGTCATTGCTCAGCTCTCCAGAATGAATCTTACTCAAATCGAGAATGCGCTCTTTGCATTTCTTTTTTTGTGCGTCAAGTACAATAATTAATTTAGGCAGGCGACTGTATTTGAGGTTTTTGGCCAGTACAATTCCGACCATACCGTTGGCCAACTCGACTAGCGTGCCGGCTGGGAATATGCCAATACAGCGAATAAACTGGATGCTCAAATGCTCGTCAAAATGGGTGCCGCGATCTTTGAAGATAGTATTTAGAGCATCGGTCGTTGGAATGGCGGGGGCGTAACAGCGGTCTGCGGTCATTGCATCATAAGCGTCTACAATAGCAATGATGCGCGAAAATGTAGACGTGCCATTGGCTTTGATTTTTCGCGGGTAACCGGTACCGTCCATGCGTTCGTGGTGACTGTAAGCGACGTCTACGGCCGCCGGTAACATACCAGGGGAGGACATCAAAAGGTTGCGCCCGTGTACCGTATGAGCCTTTATCATATTGAATTCCTTGTCCGTTAACTTGCTGGGTTTGTTGAGTACTTCAATGGGTACACGCATTTTGCCAACGTCGTGTAGCAAGCCGCATAGGCCGAGGTGTTGTAAAGCTTGATTGTCAAAACCCAGATGGCGTCCAAACGAAATCGCATAAATGCAGACATTCATACTGTGCTCGGCGGTGTAGTCGTCCATTTCTCGAACTCGAGACATCCAGATCAGCGCATCGGGATTGCGGATAACGCTTTGCACGCAGTCATCGACTACCGCTTTGGCTTCCTCGGTATTGATCATTCCGCGTAGGGCAATCGACTCTAGGATAGTTTTGGTAATCCTTCGCGACGATTTATAGACGCCTATAGCCTTTCGATGCTCATCTTGCGCGGGTAATTTATTGATATAAGAGACTGGTTTTTTACCCGAGAGTATTTCGAGATTGGCCTGTACACTGTCGCGCTTTTGTCTGGCGGATTCGATCCATACGTGCTCACAATATTCGGCGATGACGTCAATATCGTCTTCGCACTCAATCATAAAGCCTTGTAACAAAAAAGGTGTTTCTAGCCATGGCCTATCGAGCGCAGACACAAACATACCGATTTGCAGTTTGGAAACATGGACCTTTTTATTTTCCAGTTTGCTCATGGATGCTCCGATGGAAAAAAAATCTCACTACCCACCCGTGTTTCAGGACCGCTATCAGAGGCCTTTCTGATGGTAGTTGGTGTGCCCTCAATTGGGTGCTTGACGCCATTTGTGTTTTCCTTTCCGTGATGTGACTGAATTAACGTACTGGCTTAAGAAAATATAGACCAGGAAAGTCGATGTGGGGGGCAAAACTTGAGAGCGTGGATAAATGAAGTCTAATGTCTTTTTAGGGCTTATCAGAAAAGGAGGGAATAAAAACAGAATTGCGAGAACTTGCTTTATAGTGGCTCTGATGTGGCATCAAATGGCGCGTATTGGTAATGATCTATGTGCCAACCTCGGCCTCTTTTGTTGTTCAGCTGAGGCGTGTTTGCGTAAGCGAGCATACCTTGAAAATTCGAACTATCCTTTTAAATTAAGGTGATATCGATTCACCTCAGTTCTGGATCCGCAGCCGTTAATACAACAGCAGCCGTTAATACAACAAAAGCAAGATCAGGTGCCGAAGTGCCACTGGGAGGTTATCAGAGTGAGTAATCATTGGAAGGTTTTTTCCTTGGTGGCAAACCTTTTTTGCGCAAGTGCGGTATGCGCTG
>JBNKFP010000214.1:0-4839 GCA_050289365.1 Cellvibrionaceae bacterium
TCAAGAGCAGGGCGCTTCCGTGCGAATAGTGAGACTATGGGGTTTTAAATGGGGGCAGAGGAGTTAGGCAAGGCTTACAGAAGCTTAGCAAAAAGGGTGCTGAATGCGGCCCCGCCATTTGATTTTAGTCGTTTTACGGATTCATTGAGCAGCTCATCTGTTTGTACTGGGCCCACGTACTCGCAAAAAGCAACATAGAATAAATTGATCAATTTACGCAGCTCACCTGTATTCACCTGGGACAGTGAGAATTGATATTTTGGCTCTTTGAGCCATTGCTTCACCTGCCGCCTTAACTCTTCGTCGATTGTAATTCGATCTATGTTTTGCATCACGAAATAGCCAATGTCTATGGCTGCTGGCGAATTCAATAGCCATAGCCACTTGTCGATCAACAGTTTGAAGGCTTGTAGCTCTGGTGCTTGGGGTAGGCGTGGCTGCCCTTTCGCACGACGAATTTTATAAGCGTTCAATGCGCTGGTGGGGTCGGGGAGCAACTCCTTTTCGGGGCGTGACATGGTCGACACCAAATGGATCAACATTTTTTTGGCTTCGCTTTCTTTTTTAACACTTTTGCTCAAGTCAGAAATAAAGTAACGCAGTGAATATTTTGGCTGATCTGAATAGGACGTTTCCCACAGAATCAATGCCTCCATTAATTCAGAGTCTTTTAAAAAGGGTTGCAGGCCGGTGTACAGTGCGCGTTTGCGCAAAATATGTTCAGAAGAGTTCATAGCGAAACCATTTTGCCCGGTAGTCAGGCTCCCATTCCCTATTGGAAACACTTTTCATTCGGATTGAATTATCAATAGAAATAAACATTAGCGCTCCACATCGGCTAAGTTTTGTTTGTTGTAAAATGAATCTTGGCTGAATTCTGGATAAGCGACCTCCGCGTGTTCCGTAAAATCCAGTCCACGCTGCTCGTGTAATGAATCTGCACGCAGACCGTAGAGCATTTGAATGGCTTTAAATGTGATAAATGCACTGCCGAACGACCATAAAAAGCAGGCGCCAATACCAATACACTGAATGGCTATGACGTCGGTATTAAATAAATCTCCGGTCACAAACATGCCCGCACACAATGTGCCCCAGGCCCCAGCGCTACCATGAACAGAAACAGCCCCGACGACATCATCCAGGCCAAACTTTAACATGGCTCGTTCGGACAACTGAGCGACTATGGCTGCACTAAACCCAGTAACGATGGCAAATAGTGGTGTCATGGTTGCGCAACCTGCTGTAATGCCCACCAAGCCAGCAATGCTGCCGTTCACAACGGAACCCACTAATACGGGGCGCTGAGCAAGGGCACAATACAATACTGCGCCTACGGCACCTGCCGCAGCAGAAAGTTGCGTATTCAAATTTATAAGCCCAATGGAAACATCGGCAGAAACCGTCGAGCCACCGTTGAAGCCAAACCAACCAAACCAGAGGATGAAACCGCCCAAAGCGACATAGTTTAGATTGTGACCCGGAATATCCCGAGGGTCTCCATTGTGATTAAAGCGTCCCAGGCGTGGACCCAGCACAATCACTGCGGCCAGAGCGCTCCATCCCCCCACGGAGTGAACCACAGTTGATCCTGCAAAATCGATAAATCCCATTGCCGCCAGCCAGCCTTGTCCTTCAAAAAAACTTCCCCAGGCCCAACTGCCAAAAATAGGGTAAATGAACCCCGTAATGATCGCCGTGCCCACTAAATAGCTTCCGAAAATGGTGCGCTCCGCCATAGCGCCGCTGACTATGGTTGCTGCGGTTGCGGCGAACATGGTCTGAAATAAGAGGTAACTGAAATCCCAACTTTCGCCAGTTTGCATGGCAAAGCCGCTCTGGCCGTACCAGCCCGTTGGGTTACTGCCGAACATCAACCCAAAACCAACCAGCCAAAAAATAATGCTGCCCACACAGACGTCGGTGTAATTTTTCATCACCACATTGATGCAATTTTTGCTGCGCGATAGACCGCTCTCGAGCAGAGCAAAGCCAGCCTGCATAAAAAAGACCAACGCACTTGCGGTTGCCAGCCAAATGACATCAATGGCTTCTTTGCTCGGTGTGTCTCCATCGGCGCGAGTTGCAGCGCTAAAAAAGACCATGCAGCCAAAAACGAGTAATTTCTTACGGCGTTCAGTCATACCGCTGTTTGCCCCACTGCCAAATGAATTTAAGCAATCCCACCTTACTGAAATCACAATAATGGTATGCTCGCGCTACAGCAATTCACGTGCCAAGCCAAATGTTGCCACTTTGGTTTAACCGAGTCGTGCCAGGACTCGACCTGCGTTCACGGTACTTTTCTGTTTGGCGCCAGATACAACATTTCGTGGAGCGATTGAACTATTTTGGTTAGGTAGTTCGTAGATTATTGATAATGGTTGCGAATAAACTGTTCAATATGGTGCTTGTTTTTGCATCTTTCGGATTCCGGTGCGTGATATTGGTGCGCAATGAGCTGTGAAATGAATGAGTAATCTTGATCCTCAAGTGATTCTGAAATCTTGGTATGTCTATATGATCCGTACTCGGTGCGGCAAACTCTACACGGGGATTACCACGAATTTAGAATCTCGTTTCAACGCGCATGTGGATGTTTTTCACGGGTTAAGTAACGCCAAAGGAGCGAAATTTTTTCGTTCGCACGAACCCGTCGCAATTGTTTACCAGGAAACTTGTGCAAATCGATCTGACGCGAGTAAGCGGGAAGTGGCAATTAAAAAAATGTCCAAGCGACAAAAGTTAAATTTGCTTCCATAAGCCAAAATTTATTGGTATTCATCTGACTGAGTTAATAAGCCTTCCGCTGGCTTCCTTGGTGGTTGAATTGTGATCAGCCTATTTCAAATATTGGCACTTAAGGATAAACTGGCGTTCGTTTAGCCTGGCCCAAATTGGGCAAAGGCTCATCTTCAACTGTGGCACATTCGCTACGATGGATGGTCTAGTGATCGTAAGCTGGAGCTTGTTGGTTGAGAAAATTAGAGAGTGTATTATGAAGATAATTGCCGCAATCAGTGCGCTTTTTTTAGTGTTGTGTAGTTTGCCTGCCAGCGCCAACCCCTATCAGGTTGAGATATCCAGTTATTTCAATTACATCGATTCGGATCAGTCCGAAATTGGTGCTTCTGCACAGATGTTTTTTGCTCCAGTGGCTACCGATAATCACGTACTGGCAGAATCAGCCTTTTTAGAGCGGGTCAGCAACCTCAAAGTATCCTACGGCAAGCCAACACTGTATTACGATGGCGAAAAATTGTATCAGGGCAATCAATTAATTGACTTTGTATCCACCGAGTTGAGTGTTGAGTGGTTTAGCTCGCCGGCAGGCCTTTACATGTCCTTTTATCAAAAGACCTTCTCGGCCGAGACAAAAACCAACGAATACGATGATTATGACGATTGGGGGGCGCGCATCGGTTTTTTGCCTATGCCGGGTATTCTGGTCTATAGCTCTTACCAGGATGAAACGGGTTATAAACCTAATTTTACGGTGAAGTATGTCAGTGACTCAAAGAGTGGGAAGGCGGTTAATTTGGAAGCGAACTATATTGACTACGGTGAAGACGGCCGTAACTATCTGGCCGTAGCCGCCGATATTTATTTGAGCCGAACGTTTAGTTTTGGCGGCACGATTAGTCAGCAAGACGATACCATTTTTGGTGTACGCACCCGTTACTTTTTTGGTCCTCGTTACAATATTGGTGCCTCCGCACACACTGGCGCGGGCGTCAATGAGTTTATTGTTAGCGCCGGTATCCGCTTCTGACAATGCTGGGGCACAACTCTAAAAGAAGGAAGTTGTCCTAGAGAGGAGTTCACGTAGCTTGACTTTAAAACGGAGTTAATAAAGATGTCAGCGATTATTTCTATCTTGTTTTTCCTGTTGGCGGTCGCAACCGCTTTTTATGCCGGTTTGGTTTTACCTCCCTCGACACAGATTGCAGATCTGTTTTCAGCGCAAACCGAATTGGGTAATACCATACTGCCTTATCTACTTGCGACAGCGGGATTTGGTTCTGCTGCCATTGCTATCGGCATTAATCGCAAAAAAACCGGTGGCGAAGACTAGGTGGTCTAGCCTTGAAGCTGCCGGCTCTTGCATGACCTAAAGGCCGTTTGGCAGATCGAGCCCGTTACCTTACCCTAAGGCGAAAAACGGACCTATGTGAGGAGTGTACATTACAATTTCGCAAACACCTTGCGCGCTGCATTCAGGGTAAATTCAATATCCGCATCGCTGTGAGCGCACGACATAAAGGCCGCTTCATAAGACGCCGGCGCTAAATTCACTCCTTCTGTTAACATTCCATGAAAAAATTGATTGAATCTTGGAATGTTGCAGGCCATCACTTGTTTAAAGTTGTGGACCTGCGGTTCTTCAGTGAAAAATCCACCCCACATAGTGCCCACGTGATTGGTGGTAAAGGGAATACTCGTTTCTTTTGCGATTTGTTGCAGGCCCTCAACCAGCGCGGTCGTTCGGTCAAACATGGGTTGATAAAAATGGTCTGCTTGAATTTTTTGCACAGTTTTTAAACCCGCCGCCATGGCCACAGGATTACCGGACAAGGTTCCTGCTTGGTACACGGGGCCAACCGGTGCAATATATTCCATAACATCTTTGCGGCCACCAAACGCCCCGACGGGCATGCCTCCGCCGATCACCTTTCCGAGTGTCGTGATATCGGGGCGAATTTTGTAATAGCCTTGCGCACCCGCTATACCCAAGCGAAACCCGGTCATCACCTCATCAAAAATCAGCAGTGCACCACTGGCATCACACACCTCGCGCAAGGTTTCCAGAAAACCTGGGGCCGGGGGGATGCAATTCAT
>JBNKFP010000215.1:0-4839 GCA_050289365.1 Cellvibrionaceae bacterium
CGCACATTACTATTCTTCATTGCAATATTTGAAATCCCGGTGCTTTGGGCCGATACACTTTCTATTAAGGTAATCGAGGCCGACGACGCTCAGGCAAATTATGTTTTAGGCTTGACACAACTGGCATTGTCAAAGCAATTGAGACCCGCCAATCTGGAATCCACAAAAGGTGACTTTTATGTCTCAGTGCCTCGCATGATCGAAAGCGCAGAATTGGGGCAGATAGATCTTGTTTGGACTGCTACAAATAGAGACATCGAAAAACGATTGATTCCCGTGCGAATACCGTTGTACATGGGTATGTTTGGCTATCGTGTATTGATCATCAATCGCACAAACCATACTCTATTTGAAAGAGTGCAAACTCTTGCTGACGCCAAACAATTTAAATACGGCCAAGGTAGAGGCTGGACTGATACCGACATACTAATGGCTAACGGATTGAATGTAGTACAAGCAAGTAAATGGCCCAGCCTATTCCACATGGTCGATGGTGGACGCTTTGATGCTTTCCCACGAGGAGTCCATGAGCCCTGGGTTGAGTTAAATACATTTTCAGAATTGGATCTGGCAGTGGACCAGAATTTGCTTTTTGTATACCGCATGCCATTTTACTTGTTCGTCAATCCGCAAAAACCCGAAATTGCCGAAGTCCTGCAGACCGGTTTGAACAATGCGATTGAAGATGGAAGTTTTGTAGATTATTTTATGGAAAGCGAAACTGTGCGCTCAGTGATCAAAAATGCAAATCTGAGTCATAGACACATCATTGAACTGAACAATCCTGATTTACCAGAACAAACGCCAATAAATCGCAAAGAACTCTGGCTGGAATCTCTCAGCATTTTTAATAAAAATGATGTAGCCTACGTCCGTGATTGACGCACACACTTGCAGAACTGGGCAACAAACGTGCATTTACAAAACAATTGAGATTAATTTCCAAAATTACTCCGTCGCTGGTCAAAATACTCCAACAACCAATTGAACGCCGGTCTGGGCACGCCATTTTCAATTAAAATTCATTATTGGACAATCCAAAAATCTCATAATTCTGATACCCCCATAAGGTCACCCCAATAATCGCAGGGTGCTCCCAAATCGCCGGGAAAAGTTCGGCATACTTATTACGCTGATTGACATCTTGACCGTCTCGAATTTCCATAGCAGTTATATGAATAGGGAGATTTAGCTCAGCCAAGCTATCCAGATTTTGTTTAATATCATCCGCCGAAAGATTCTCAATTGTTCTCGATGCGGCGGCTAAACCGATACCATCAATCAAGTTGCGTTCAGCTAAAATCGCAATCAATTGTTTATACCGCACCAGTTGCTCCTCATGGGCAAAAATTTCAAACTCGTCAATAATCAAGTGGGCGTTTGAGCAAAACTTACGAGCTTGTTGGTAACTCCAGACCACCCAATCCCGTCCAGTTTCCCCGTCACCCCCCCAAATATTCACGGTAACCAGGCGGGCCACTCAACGGTTCTTGCCGTTTGATAAAGTCCAAAGTCGCTACTGTCATTTACCAAAATGGAAGACTTGAAATGCTTACCACCGGACCACTATCGATCAGCGCCATATTCAACCCCCTCAAAATTCATTGGCGTTGACGTACCACAATTGACCGCATAAACCAAATTACCGAGAGCAGTCGGTACTGAACTACTCGACGAACCTTGACCAGAGGATGATCCGCTAATGCCTTTACATCCAGCCAGCAATGACCTGATAAGGATCAAACCGATTCATTGGCGCAAAGTCACCGATGATTCCATACACTGTTCCCTATTTTTTTATGAATCACACTTCTGTCAAACAATTCGATTTTTTAGATAATGACTGAGGCAGGCTGATATCGACTGAAAGTCGAAGAAATACGGTAGAACTGAATTGCCAATTTTATTGTTATCTGTAACCGTAGAGTATGAATATATCGCTTCTAACGGATTCCTGATCGCATGTATTAATTCAAGCTCTTAGCACTCCATAGCGAACCGTAGCTAGAGGTGCAACTCTCAGTGCTAAACATTTTAACGCCAAGATGTCGAATGTTGTATAGGCATCGATTTACCATTCGACTTTGGTATAAACCGCTTAGCCACTTACCCAATTCTATTTCGATATCAGGCCGATCATGGGTAAATTAACTCAATAAAAATGCTTATCACTTTGCCAATTTATGCTTCAGCTCTCAAATTCCACAGGGAAAATCAGCGAAGATAGTGGGCATGTAAGATCATAATACTAAAACTTCGGCCTTTGGGTTAACCAAGTCACAACCCCAAGTCCAACAATAACGATAAACACCGGATCTAAGCGCTTTTCCAGCGGTATCCAAGCGCCCAATAGAGAGAAAAAACATGACGTACAGACACATACTGCCCATGGCCCTAGCCTTTGCCCTTGCAGCTTGCGGCACACCCCAACCAACACCAACCAGCTCAAGCTCATCCAGTGTGGTGGTCTCGAGCAGCTCCTCCAGCACACAAGTATCCAGTTCCAGCAGTTCAGTAGCAGTCACCGGCTCACTGGTTTACGCCATAAACGCAGGCTCCGATTCCCCAGCCACCTACGCAGGTGTCACCTACAACCCAGATCGATTTGCCAGTGGGGGATCCCAGAATGCCACTACCGACCCTATCGCCGGCGTCAGTGAAGACGCTTTATTCCAGGCCGAGCGTTACGGCACTTTGACCTACAACATTCCTGTCACTCAGGCAACTTACACAGTCGTTCTCCATTTCGTCGAAATGTACCAGGAAGCTGCCGGTGCTAGGTCTTTTGATGTGGCAGTGGAAGGACAGGCAGCGCTCTCTGGAATTGACTTGTACGACAAAGTCGGACACGACACAGCTTACAGTTACACCGTCAACAATGTGAACGTCAGTGACGGCAAATTGACTATCGCCCTGACGACTGTCGCCGACAATGCCACCATATCAGGCATCGCCATTTACTCCGCAAACGGCGGCAAGTTTGAAGAACCGCCAGAGCCGGAAGTCCCGGATATCTGCCCAACCAACGGCCCATGTAAAATTCTACCGCTCGGCGATTCCATTACCGATGGTGTCGGTGGCAGCGGTGGCGCTTATCGGGTGGAACTGTTCCGTCAGGCAACGCAAAACGGCAAAAACATCACCTTTGTTGGGAGCCTAACCAACGGCCCAAGCACCGTTGATGGCAAATCGTTCCCGCGCAATCACGAGGGTCACAGCGGTTGGTCCATCAATCAAATTGCCAACGTCATTCCCAGCCCAGCACTCAACAATAACCCCAACATCATCCTGTTAATGATTGGTACCAATGACTCCTGGGTTGAGCCAGACAATAACGGCCCCCAAGCCATGGCCCAAAGACTCGGGGCACTGATGGATAAGATTATTAATAATCAGCCCGACGCTTTGCTTGCCGTCGCTCTCATCACGCCACGCAAAGATTATGCACAAGCCTGGGCCAAGTCTTATGTCGATGTCATTCCTGGAGTGGTCCAGCAGCGAATTGACCAGGGATTTAATGTGATCTTGGTGGATCAGTTCAATACGTTCCCAAGCAACGGCCTCGGCAGCGACAACTTACATCCTAACGACACGGGCTATACCGCCATGGGACGCACTTGGTATGAAGCGATTAAATCGTACCTAAGATAAAACATAACGTGGGAGGCAGTGCAATTTTCGTTGTCAGCATTGCCTCCCAATATGACAACCAAATCGGCTCAAGCTTTTAACGCCATAACCTCTTTTAATCGCTAAGTTACACCCTTATCTGTTTTTTTGCGATCGAGTTTTCTTGGGCATTTGAACCAAATGGATTTTCATTTATGAATAAGTCCTTCCAATACCTAGCCTTATCTTCGTTTACCCTACTCGCCCTCAGCGCCTGCGGCGCAAAAGAAGAACCCACTGAAATAGAAACCAAAATTGAATTTAAGCACCCGTTTTTTGTGGGTAACGCGATACAGAATCAATTCATCGACGACCGGTTTGCAACTTACTGGAATCAAGTAACCCCTGAGCACGCCGGCAAATGGACCTATGTCGAGAACACAAACGGCGTCTACAAATGGACCTCTCTGGACGAAATTTATGACTTTGCCCGTTCAAATGGGATGTTGGTCAAAGCACATACGTTTATCTGGGGAGCACCTTATCCAAGCTGGGTTTCGTCTGCGACACCCGAAGAGATGAAATTCAAGATCGAACAGTGGATAAGCAGCTATTGTACGCGCTACCCCGATACCGCCTTAATTGATGTCGTCAATGAAGCCCTCCCCGGACATCAACCATTTTATCCTGCACAGAAAGCCCTGGGCGAAAATTGGGTCGCGGAATCATTTAAGATAGCCCATCGTTATTGCGGCGACGCTGTATTAATATTAAATGACTTTAATTTGCTCAGTTGGAATACGGATGAATTTATTGAGTGGGTCAAACCGATTCTTGCTTCTGGTGAAGTCGATGCCATTGGAGCACAGGGTCATTACCTTGAAGATATTGCACTGGATGATGTTGAAACCAATCTCAACCAAATCGCGGCTCTCGGCCTGCCCATTTATATTTCTGAATTTAACGTCGCTGCAATCGACGACCAAAAACAACTGGAAATAATGAAGGGGCTATTCCCACTGTTTTATAATCACCCCTCCGTCGGTGGCATAACATTTTGGGGGTATATGGAAGGCAATACCTATCGAGAAGGAGCGCATTTGGTTAATTCCGATGGCACCCCTCGCCCCGCCTTGCTTTGGGTTAATGAGTATATCGCACAGCACCCTAAATAATTTTTACGGCTCGGGTGGCGATTCGAATATCACCGCCCACACTCCCCCCCGCCTG
>JBNKFP010000216.1:0-4825 GCA_050289365.1 Cellvibrionaceae bacterium
AATCTGGATTACCATTGCGTCACCGCCAAAATCGAAGTCAATCCTTGGCAAGAATCGGCGCCCTACGACTTGATTTATCAAATTGACATTCGTACCGCGCAGACCAAAGTGAAACCGATGAAAAATTATGCCGAGTGTCTCCACGATTTGCGTCGCCATGTGCATGACGAAACGCGGACATATTTTTGCGCCAAGCTCAGCCAGAAGGTTGAGTTCTAGCCTGGAGCTGCTGATCGGGTGAGGTTTGTCAGCCAATAGAGCGAAATTGTTGTTTGAGTATTTGCGCTAGACGCAATGCCGCAGGGCCAGACTGTTGTGGTTGATTGAGAATCAAATGTAAATCGATTTGCCGAGTGGCTCCCCACTCTAGCTGTAGTTTTACTAGGTCACCGGATTGTAAATCTTCTTGAATACGGTGATCTGGAATAAATCCAAATCCTAATCCCGCCTTAATCGCCTGGATACTGCTGGCAAAATGGCTGACTGTCCAGCGTTGCTCCGCACCCAGCCAACCCGCATCTTGTTCTCTTTTGGTACCGCTGTCCCGCACCACAATTTGGCGCTCGTTTTTAAGCTGTTGCTCTGTGATCACGGTCTTCGCTGCCAGAGGATGATTACGGTGGGCCACCGGAATCATCGTAACCGTCGCGAGGCGATCAGCAAGAAATCCTGGGGGTACCCGTGGCGTCAGAGCGATATTGCAGCTGCGACTGAATAGGGCTTCATCCGTTCCTGAAAGCGATGTCTCCAAAATTTTGATGCGGGTACTTTGGCATTCATAAGAGAATTGCTGCAGGGCCCGAAATAAATGAGGCATGGGCGTCAAAGCGTCAGCAGCGATCACCAGCTGACTCTCCCAGCCATCAATCATGGATTGTGCTAAGCGCTCGGTGGCGTAAGCTTGATCCAGGATGGTACAGGCATGCCGATAGAGGGTGCTTCCCAGGTCGGTCAGTTCAGCTTTACGTCCGACCGGCTGTAACACTGGTCCTGGCAGTTGCTCGTTCAGCCTGGCAATAGCGTAGCTGACCGTAGATTGGCTCTTATTGAGAACTTCTGCTGCTTTGCCGTAGCTGCCTTCTTCCACCACTGCGCGGAAGGCAGACCACTGCTCTAGAGTGATTTTGGGAATCAAGCTGGCGCCTTAAGTTATCGAAATATTAGATTATTTTGCACGATAAATTGGAGATTTCAATCTATTAATTGGGTTTATTATTATTCAAAACCCAACGCTAGGAGATTTGAATATGTCTACCAATATATTGGTTGTTACCAGCAGCATCTTTGGCGATCGCGGTGCGTCCAGTCAACTGAGTCGCCAACTGATCACCAAGTTGAGCGCACACATAGGTGATGTCGTCGTCGAGGAACGTGATTTGGTCAGCGAGCCTTTGCCTCATTTTTCTGCAGACTATATCACCGCTTTGAGTACCGACGCCGGCGCAAGAACTGAGCAACAGTCACAGCTGGTGGCGATGGCCGACGGCATCATTGCCCAAGTACAGAGCGCTGATGTGTTGGTGATTACTGCGCCTATGTACAACTTTAATGTTCCGTCGACGCTCAAATCGTGGTTCGACTATTTGGCCAGAGCGGGGACAACATTTCACTATACCGCTCAGGGCCCAGAAGGTTTACTGAAAGGCAAAAAGGTGTATGTTATTACGACTCGGGGAGGTGTCCATCAAGGCAAAAGCTCGGACGTGGAAAGCTCCTATATCTCAACCTTTTTAAATTTTATCGGGCTGGATCAGGTGGAATTTATTTACGCCGAAGGCCTGAATATGGGTGACCGAAACCAGGCAATGCAAGTGGCAGAGCAGTATATTGACCGCATGGCGGTTTAACCGCATTGATGACGATTCTATTTGGGAGAGCGAAATGAAACCGATCGAAATTATATCTGCACAACCCACTTCAGATGGCGCCGGAGTCAAGTTGCTGAGGGTGTTTGGTGGTAACGGGGCACAGCGCTTCGATCCCTTTTTGATGCTGGATGAATTTGGTTCGGACGACGCTTCCGACTACATCGGCGGGTTCCCTCCCCACCCTCATCGTGGCTTTGAAACCATCACTTATATGCTGCAAGGGAAAATGGAACACCGCGATCACATGAATAATGTTGGTTTGCTAAACGATGGTGACGTGCAGTGGATGACCGCTGGTCGAGGTATTATCCATTCAGAAATGCCACGCCAAACGGAAGGGCGAATGCGCGGCTTTCAACTGTGGTTGAACTTGCCCGCTGCTACCAAGATGCAACCGGCTTATTACAGTGATATTGCCCATGAGCAATTGCCTGTTTTTGAATTGGATGCCGCTCGGGTCATTGCGATTGCCGGAGATGGTGAGTGCAATGACAAGACAATCTCCGGTTTGTTGCAGCGCGATCACACTACGCCGTGTGTTTGGGATATCCATCTCAACGATAGCGCAGAATCCTTGAGCTGGACGCTAAAGGAAAGCTTAAACGCCATGATCTATGTGTACGATGGGCAGATTGATATTGAGGGGCATAGTGTTGGTGCACAACAATTGGCGCGTTTGGGGGAAGTTACTGAACTGCGTTTTGCCGGAGCAAATGCGCGAGTTTTGCTTATTGCCGGCACGCCCTTGCGGGAGGCTATAGCGCAATATGGCCCCTTTGTGATGAACACAGAGCAAGAAATTGAGCAGGCTATAGCGGATTATCGCAATGGGGTATTGGCTGAAGTGGCCAAAAGTGAAAGTGTTACAGGGTCGTGAATAAAAATGGCAAGTAGCATCCTTGACTTAGAGTCGAACGGAGCTACTTGCCATGGGTGAAGCGTCAACAGCAGAAGGCATTAAGCTCGCAGCGCTTCTGCACGGATATATTGTTCTGCCATAAACTCCTGCCAAGCATAATGCGCTTCACTCAATGGCATAAATCTCCAGCAATTTGATGCAAATAGTTGGTGGAGTAACTGGTTGTTGAGGCGGTGGCCAGATCTATGACCTTTGAAGTGGCCAATGATATAGTGGCCTGCGAGCGCCAAATCGCCAACCGCATCCAAAAATTTATGACGTACAAATTCGTCGGTGTAACGCAGGCCTTCGCAATTGACCACTTTATTTCCCGATACTAAGATCGCGTTATCCAGCGAGCTGCCTCGTGCTAAGCCGCGGCGTTTCAGCGCATCCAAATGCTCTTCAAAACCAAAAGTGCGTGCGCCTGCAACTTCCTCGCAAAAGGTTTTGCGGTTGAAAGCCATGGATAACCGCTGCCGTCCAATCAAACTCTGGTTGAACTCAATGGACATGTCGATCCATGGCACTGCCGCAGGCATGTAGCTGGCGTTGGCTTTGTTCTCGGTAACGCCCAGTGGGCGATCGATGACGATGACCATGCGTTCTGCAAGCTGTTTTTGAGTCCCCACTTGTTGGATCTTCTCAATGAAGGGTTTGGAGCTACCATCCATAATAGGAACTTCGGGGGCGTCCAAAACAATACGCGCGTTGTCGATTCCACAGGCGTGCAGTGCAGCCATTAAATGTTCAATGGTGCTAACGCGAATACCAACGTCGTTACTGATCGTCGTGGACAGCTCTGTGTCCGATACGCGATTCCACAAAGCCGGTACAACGTTGTTGCAGTTGCGGACATCGCGCCGAACGAACTCTATGCCAGTTCCAGGTTCCGATGGCATGACGGACATCATCACCCGCAATCCGCAATGCAACCCTCTGCCAACAAAATTAACAGTGTCAGCCAGAGTGTGTTGATAAATGGATAAATCGGTATTGGCAAAATAATCGTTCACGAATGTCTCGCTCTTTTTGTTTGAATCAGTTTCGGTTTACTAGGTCAGCCCTAGAGATGCGAATTGTCAGCAAGAAAATGTGCCGGTTTGAACTGAGGTGCGCATATTGGTGCTGAGTTTAGACATAGTTTTAGCTTAACAAGGCTTAACTGAAGCTGAACGGGGTAAAAACAAATGCGAGATTGCGCAAATAATGGGTTATAATTTGCGCAACTGCAGTTTTTAATCGAAAATGTGTGTCGGAAAATAGAGTTTAAGAATGGTTGTTGCAACGATTCTTACAATAAGTTGACGTGTATGAAAATGGCTTTGATTACTCCGTGACCACTTTGTAAAGCAATACATCTGGATCGTCTAATTCGATTTTATGGCCCAGGCGGATGGCACCCTGACCGACTAGGGGGTAGTAATCATTGTGGATAAAAATACTTTCGGCGCGTCCCGGTTTCACGAAAGTGCCGTTGGTGCTTGTGTCGAGCAGGCCGATCTGATGGTCGCGCATCTGCAGTACACAATGTTTGCGCGATACTGTGTCGCCGGTAATCACCAGATCACAAACACTGTTGTCGCGACCAAAATAGAACGGCAACTCCTCTTTTTTGACGACGGTCAGTTTACCTTGATAAAACAACTCAATGCGCTGGTAATTGACAATTTCCACTCGGGCGGAATTGGTGTTCAGGCGGGTTGCAAAGGTTTTGTCTTCTGACATATTGAACGCACTCAAGATCAGCAATTTTTATAGATCGGCCATTCTGCCATGCTTGTTGTGTTTACGGTAGTCAGTTGCTCTATTTCCTAAGCGGATCTCGCCGCTGCACTGAAGTCTTCAGCGTTTTACGCGACAGTTGGTCAATATCTTGACTTAATCAATCCTTTTAGCGAGTTAACCAATGGATATGCCAAAAAGTCTCATTATTACCGACGAGTCGAAGTGAATGTGGCGCATTTTTGATTGTTGATTACACTTTATGTGGGGTCTGTTGGGTTATTGCCTGATTGAGCATTCTTATTTCAATTCCATCAGCGAAGAGATAACACCT
>JBNKFP010000217.1:0-4744 GCA_050289365.1 Cellvibrionaceae bacterium
TACCTGAAAATGATTCAAAATTCTGGGGAATCACTGCTAGCGATACTCAATGACATTCTTGATATCTCAAAAATTGAAGCGGGACGAATGGAGTTATCCCCCACACACTTTCATCTTGAAGACGTGATACAACGAATCAGCTCAATCATGATGATTAATGCCGGAGATAAAGATCTTGAACTGATAATTCATATTGCACAAGACGTTCCACTGGATCTATTTGGTGATCCATTGAGGTTGCAACAGATTTTAATCAACCTCGTCAGTAATGCCATTAAATTCACTGAGGAAGGTCACATACTAGTTAATGTCGTAACCATTTCCTCTGATCATGATCATTTGGTTTTGGGCTTTTCTGTGGAAGATACCGGTGTTGGGATTCCATTTAATAAACAACAAAAGCTGTTCTCGGCGTTCACCCAGGCAGACAATTCCGTGACTCGGAAATATGGCGGAACTGGATTGGGCTTGCTGATTTCAAAGCGTTTGGTGGAAATGATGGGTGGTTCTATTGCACTAGAAAGCGAATTGGGTAAAGGCTCCACCTTTTCGTTCACTATCTCGCTGATCGCATCAGATGAATCCAACACATTTTCATCCTTAAAACAACGCCACCGAGTATTAGTGATTGAGCCCTCCAATGTACAGGCCCAGAGCTTATACGCTTCGTTGAATCGCTTTGGATATGAACACCACAGAGTCACATCCATCGAAGAGGGTATTGCGCAACTTGAACAAAATCAAAACAAGGCGCCATTTGACACTGTTTTACTTTCTGGACGACTGGAATCGCCAAACAATCCACAACTCAATGCTCAGCTTAAAAATCAAAATTTACGGGACAACCTAAGCATTATTATCATTGGCCACAACAGCTTAAGGGAAACGCTTAACGAACAGGTCAAAAGAAAATTGATTGATGCGGCATTAATTCAGCCGGTTACGATTACCAACCTGGGGATGGCGCTCAACGAAGCGGTTGCTAGACGCAGCGGCATTGATGTACCGATACACTGTGATACTCTAGATCAAACACCCTACCTGAAAGATTTAAATTTGCTGCTGGTTGAAGACAATGCGATGAACCAAGTGGTCGCAAAAGGCCTGCTTGAACAATTTGGGGCAACCATCGAAATTGCTGAGGATGGACAGCAGGCAATTGATGTACTAAAGCAATCTCCGAAAAAATACGACTGCATTTTAATGGATATGCAAATGCCGGTCATGGATGGTTTTACGGCCACTCAAATCGCTCGTGAAGAATTGGGCATCCGCACTCCCATACTGGCAATGACGGCAGGGGTGATGGCTTCGGAAAAAAATCGTTGCCTAAAAGCTGGCATGGAAGGGTTTATCGCAAAACCCATCCAAGTCGAAGATATGCTCAATGCCATATTGAAAGTCACCGACCGCCCTTTAATCGGCGAATTACTGCAGCAAGGATTACCACTGCACGAGCACAACAGCCAAGTATTTAACCCGGAAAATCTGTTGAAGTTTGTCAAGGGTAATTCACAAAGGTACAACTCTATTGTACAAATGATTGCCAATGTTGTTGGGCGAGAAAAAGCTCCTCTGCAGCAGAGCCGAGATGCCTATCAATCTGGCCATAAAGACGAAGCAAGAAGGATGATTCACACCCTCAAAGGCAGCATGGGAAATATAGGAGCAATGCAAGTTTGGGCGGCAACCCAAAAACTGGAAGAAGCGTTAACTCAGCGAGACCACAAATCGCACATATCCGATTTATTTGACGAACTGGAAAAAGCCCTGGACATCATGCTTTTGGCCGCCAAGGAATGGTTAAGGGTACACCAACAAAATCTCCAAGAGAATCAAATTGAATACAACGAAAAATCATTCAAGCTGGAACTGGAGCACCTTAAAAATTTATTGTCCGAGAACAATATGGAGGCGTTTGATGTTTATGAACATTTGCGCTCACACATCCATAACAAATTGGATAAGCTGAACCAGGAATTATTGGAATCTCACATTCAAAACCTGCAATTCACTCAGGCCATCAAGATTTTGCACGGCATGGAATCTTGAAACTTTAATACATCAAAATAGACAATCGACCATTTGTACTTAGGTTTTCACTGCCGCCCATTAGAACAGCTCCACATCATGCGCTATATCATCATCCAGCGGAGACTCAGAGGCCAAACTCTCTGCAATTATTTTAGATTGCTCTTGCGCCATTAAACGTAGCAACGAGATCGTTTTTGTCAGCGCATCTTGCAACGGCTCGCCGTTGTTCAGCAGAAGGTATAAGTTGTCCGATGCTGTCGACACTTTTTCAAAAACAAACTCTTCTTGATCTGCCTCCAGTCCCATACGATGTAATTGCATGCTCAACTCCGTTGTCAGCAGGGTCATAATATTGCCAACTTCCGCTTGATCCTGCTGCAAACGACTCGAAACCGATTCTAAAGTATTTTGCAGTCGGTCAATAAACTCTATCAGCTGCTGATTTTGCCCAACAAGCGCCTGCTCTGCATCCAACACCCGTACTTTGGCATCCGTCGCGCCCAAGAGAAAAGGAATGGTATCTTTTAGACGCCCATATTTTGCGCGATCGTCTAACGGCATATTTTTTATTAATAGCGCCACTTGAGGATAATTAATTTGAGTGCGACAGCCGAAATCCATAAAGCGCTTTTCGGTGTGCAACATTTGTAAAATTTCCATTTCCAATGGGGCCACAATGGTACTCGAAGAGGAATAATAAAATTGACCGAATCGACTTTTAAACATGACACACACAGACAATTTCAGATCGCTCATGACTTCCATTAAACTGATTGCCAATTTCTCCAAACTGGAGACATTAAAAGTTCGTTCCACATAGCGCACGGCTTTACCCAGCTCAAAGGAGGTACTCATTGCTTCCAGTGCTGTTTTCTCGGCCGTAGTCGCGGATAATTTTAATGCTTTTTTCTGACTGAAAAAGCTAGTGATTTTATCCAACTTTGTTTCGAGAAGCTCTTTACTACAAGGCTTAACAAGGTAGTCATCACCACCGACTTCAAATCCTAACATACGTTCACGAACCGAACTGTGCGACGACAAAAAAACCACAGGAATATCTTGCGTTTCTTGGGCGTGCTTTAAGTCATCGCAAACCTCATAGCCATTTCTACCCGGCATTTCCACATCAAGTAAAATAACATCGGGATGCCATTCTCGCGCCAATCTTATACCGCTGCTCCCATCGTCGGCGGTGCGCACCTCGTAGCGTTGAAATAGAGATTTGTGCAACACGTTTTGAGTAAAACGATCATCGTCGATAATCAATACCTTATCCATAGATACATCCGGTTCACTTATGACGGTTCAAACCTTATTGTTATTGCGAATAACGAGACTCCACGCTATCTAGCCGCATGCTCATTTAGAGCGTAGCAAAACAGTCAGGAATTTGCTCCTAATTCACTGCCAGATTTGGCTTGCTCTTCATAGCACTGTCACAGGAGTTTTAAGCGCTCAGTAACAAGGGTTGATTATTTAGAATACTCTAATATAATGAAGCCATTTTGACCACTAGGTGTAAGCATATGGGCATCAGCAATATTTCCGCACAGCAGTTCGCAAATCAGCTCAACCAAACTGACCCCTGCGCTATTGTCGATCTGCGAACGCCAGCAGAATATCGCGCGCACGCTTTGACCCCTAGCCTGCATTTACCGCTGCAAGAGCTCACCAAAGATTCGTTTGAGCAGCTTCTTAAACCTTTGAACCTCGACACAAACGCTCCCGTGTTTTTACTCTGCCAAAGTGGCATGCGCGCTTACAAAGCGGCAGAGATTCTCGGTGATGATTGCCCTTGGCCACTGTGTATTGTTGATGGCGGCTTACAGGCACTAAAATCCCAAACACTGGCCACCCAAGGCACAGGCAAAACTGTCATTTCCCTGGATCGCCAGGTGCGCATCACAGCGGGGGGATTGGTCCTAGGTGGCGTACTGGGTTCCATCTGGGCCCATCCAAATTTCATTTACTTGGCCGGTGTCGTTGGTGCGGGCCTGATGTTCTCGGGCATTTCCAACTCCTGTGCCATGGCGCATGTACTCGCCAAAATGCCCTGGAACCGCTAAGCTTCCCAGGTCACGGCAACAGTCTAACGACAGATATAAAGTTGGGAGTCAAGTCGGACTGAGTATGTAATTCAGCCATTCCAAGGAGCGTCACGTGTTTTTGATCATTGGCTTAACGGTAGGCATACTGCTCGGACTGACCGGCGCTGGCGGCTCTGTGTTTGCCGTACCGCTTTTACTTCTGCTAACCGATTTGAGTGCCAGTGACGCCATGGGTATTGCATTGGCTGCCGTCTGCGTCAGCGCCGCTTACGGAATCATTCGACAACTGCAATCCGGTGCCCTGCTGACAGCGCCGGCATTTGTTTTGGCTGGCGGTGGTGCACTCTCCGCGCCCGTTGGCCGCTGGCTCGCCAATCAGCTCCCCGACATAGTACTTTTGGGTATCTTTGCCGTATGCTCGACCATCATCTCCTTTTGGATGTGGAGTGCAGCAACCAAGCGCCCATCCGACAGCTATATTACTCGCAGCACCAAACCGGAAATGGCTGAACCCACCACAGCGATTCCCTGCCGCTTTAGCGCCACGGGTCAATTTCAACTGGGTCCGCGCTGCCTTAGCGCTCTGCTTAGCTTAAGCATGATTGTGGGCTTCTTATCCGGTCTTTTGGGCGTGGGTGGGGGATTCATGATTGTCCCAGGTC
>JBNKFP010000218.1:0-4703 GCA_050289365.1 Cellvibrionaceae bacterium
ACCGCGATATCGTTCAATTGCATCGTATCGGTAACAATGTGCTCTTGTGTGTTGACGTCGATGCGATAGTCCACAGCACGAACCGACCCGGCGATCACTTTGCTGGCAAATTTAAACAAATATTGTTTACCAACGGATAGGGCCGCGTCGTTCATCCACACCAAATGGGTCTTAAGATGATTACTGAATTCCAGTTGATCCGTCTCTTTCACGATCATGTCGCCGCGACTGATATCAATTTCATCAACCAGGGTTAAGGTCACAGATTGGCCAACAAATGCTTTGGGCAAAGTCCCCTCGTAGACAACAATATCCTTGACGCTGCTGGTTTTCCCAGATGGCAACACTTTAATGCGCTCGCCCGCTTCAATTACGCCCGATGCAACCGTCCCGCAAAATCCGCGATAATTCAGATTGGGGCGATTCACATACTGCACCGGGAAGCGGAAATCCTGAATATTCTTATCGCCGGCAATTTCCACCGATTCCAATATTCCCATCAGCGATTGCCCTTTATACCAAGTCATATTGTCACTTGGATTCACGACATTATCACCATCGAGAGCGGACATGGGTACAAAAAAGAATTCACGTTCGCCCAAATTCTCAGCGAACTCGATATAGCTTTGCTTAATCTGATTAAAAACGTTTTCGTCGTAATTCACCAAGTCCATTTTGTTGATGGCGACTACGACATGTTTAATTCCCAGCAAAGACGCAATATAAGAGTGGCGCCGGGTTTGAGTCATCACCCCATGACGAGCATCGATTAAAATGATGGCCAAATCACAGGTGGAGGCGCCCGTGGCCATATTGCGAGTGTATTGCTCATGGCCTGGCGTGTCGGCAATAATGAATTTGCGTTTTGAGGTGGAGAAATAACGGTAGGCGACATCAATGGTAATGCCCTGCTCCCGCTCAGCTTGCAGACCATCTACCAACAGAGCCAGATCAATTTTCTCACCGGTGGTCCCGTGTTTGGTGGAGTCGGACTTAATGGATTCCAATTGATCTTCATAAATCATTTTGGAGTCATGAAGTAAGCGTCCAATGAGAGTGGACTTACCATCGTCCACAGAGCCACAAGTCAAAAAACGCAACAGTTCTTTTTGCTCGTGTTGTGCTAAATATTCGTTGATGTCGGATGCGATCAGATCAGATTGATGCGACACAAATAACTCCTAAATTTAAGTTTTTTCATCATTTCCTCTCCGTTCATTACTGAGGGAAAATGCAATCACAATTCGGTGGCTAAATTAAAAGTACCCTTCCTGCTTTTTCTTTTCCATAGATCCAGAGCTGTCATGGTCGATGACTCGGCCTTGGCGCTCAGAGGTCTTGGTCAACAGCATTTCTTGGATAATTTCCGGCAGAGTTTGCGCATGGGATTCCACCGCGCCGGTTAACGGATAGCAGCCTAAGGTACGAAAGCGCACCATTTTTTCCTGGATTTGTTCGCCTTCGGCGATAGGCATGCGCTCATCATCAACCATAATCAAAGTACCGTCACGCTCGACAACAGGCCGTTTCGCGGCGAAGTACAAAGGTACAATAGGAATATTTTCCAAATGGATATATTGCCAAATATCCAATTCCGTCCAATTTGACAGGGGGAATACGCGAATACTTTCGCCTTTGTCCACTCGGTTATTGTAGAGATTCCACAATTCTGGACGTTGATTTTTGGGATCCCAGCGATGATTTTTGTCGCGGAAGGAATAAACCCTTTCTTTTGCACGGGATTTTTCTTCGTCCCGCCGCGCACCACCAAAAGCCGCATCAAAGCCGTATTTGTTAAGTGCCTGCTTCAAAGACTGAGTCTTCATGATGTCAGTGTGTTTGGCACTGCCATGGACAAATGGACTGATGCCCATATCCACACCTTCTTGATTGATATGCACAATCAAATCCCAACCCAATTCCTTTAAACGATTATCTCGAAATTCAATCATTTCTTTGAATTTCCAGGTGGTATCCACATGCAATAAAGGAAAAGGAGGTTTACCTGGGGCAAAGGCTTTCATAGCCAAATGCATCATCACGGCAGAATCCTTGCCTATGGAATAAAGCATGACCGGATTGTCAAACTCGGCCGCCACTTCACGAATGATATAAATACTTTCCGCCTCAAGTTGTTTGAGGTGAGTCATCGAATATTCATTGGACATACTAAATTCGCCATTATCTCGACTGATTGGGTTAAAGGCTTTTCGGGCGGCCATTATAGAGAAATCGCGCAGGAATGCTAACGACCAATTATTTCTATGCTTATTCCCGCCCGTTTTGCCACCTGGGCAAAGTGTGGAAAGGCTGCGTCCACGGCAGCACAATTCAATACAGTAACCGAACCGTGACAGCGCATTGCAGCCAAACTTAAGGCTAACGCGAGACGGTGGTCATTCTCAGCATCAACCACTGCCGGCTGAATCTGACCACCTTCAATAAGGACGTCGTCGCCGGCTTCACAGACATGAATGCCAAGCTGGTCCAGTAATTTCAACATGGGCCGCACCCGCGCGCTGCGATTTTTCAGCAATCGCTTCAACCCTAAAAATTCGCTACAACCATCGGCCATAGCCGCCAACATCATGAGCACAGGCAACTCTTCCTTGACGGATTCTGCTGCGACCAACGAAATTTTCTGCGCTCTCAATTTGGGGCTGGTGCGGACCCGTAAATCCGCCATGGGTTCGGCGGCAGATTCACAGGGGTCTATCAGGTCGATCTGCAATCCGAAGTTGCGCAACAGACCCAAAGCAGCAATGCGAGTGGGGTTGACCCCGACCCGCTTAAGGAGGAGGTCTGCGTGCTCGGCCAAACCCGCTGCCGCCAACAACACCACTGCCGAGGAGAAATCGCCGGGAATATCCAAGCGACAGGCTTGCAGAGTTTGCCCAGGTTGCATCCGAATCACGCCGTTATCCAGACCAATATTGCAGCCAAAAGCCGCTAACAATCGCTCTGTGTGATCGCGAGTGGGGTGTGGCTCACGCAAACACACCTCTCCTTTGCCATAAAGTGATGCCAGTAAAAGGCTGGATTTCACTTGAGCACTGGCCACCGGAATGTCGTAGCTCAAATTGTGTAATTGACGCTGACCATGGATGAAAATCGGCGGGCTGACATCGTCACCAAAGGCGAAACCGGCCCCCATTTTTTCGAGCGGATCGATCACTGGCTGTAATGATGTACCAGCCAGAAACTCATCGGTCGTGATTTCACTGTCAAACTCTTGTCCACTCAAAAGCCCACACAGCAGGCGGATCGAGGTTCCAGCATTGCCGACATAGATAGGGCCAATAGGTGCTTTTAGGCCGCGCAATCCAACCCCTACAACCTTCAACTGCCCCTCATCTGGACCTTCGATCACCACTCCCATATCGCGTAAGGCCTGCAAGGTAGCAAAGGCGTCTTCGCCCTCCATAAAACCATTAATTTCGCTGGTTCCCTCGGCAATCGCCGCGAGCATAACCGCCCTATGAGATATGGACTTATCACCGGGAAGGTATACTTCCCCTTCGATTTTCGCGCTGGCATTGACTTTGAAATGCAGTTCAGGAAGGCGCTCTTGACTCAAATAAGCTCGCCTCGCCAACATCGCAGAGAAATGGTCCCGTGCCGCTTTAGCGCGGGTAAAAATACCTAATAATTGCTGACTGTCTTTATTTTCAATCGCACTGCGCAAACGCAGAAGATTATTGCTGAACAGATCAATGGCGTTTATGACAGCTTGGTCATTGGCTAACATAATGTCTCGCCACATGACGGCGTCGCTGGAGGCGATGCGAGTAAAATCGCGGAACCCCCCTGCCGCATAGCGGAAAATATTTTCGTTTTTGCTGTCATGAGCAAGGGTGTCCACCAGCGAAAAAGCGATGGCGTGAGGCAGATGGGAGGTTGCGCCAAGAATCTCGTCATGGTCTTCGACGCCCAGGTGCAGCACTTCTGCATCCACATCCTGCCAAAGTTTGGTAACGCGAGCCAAGTGCACTGGATTGGTTTCTGGAGTTGGCGTCAATATGATGCGGTGTTTGACGTAGAGCTCAGGGTTGGCTGCTTCAACACCACTTTTTTCAGAACCCGCAATGGGGTGGCCCAAGACGACTTGCGGAGGAATACACCCATAGACATCGCGCACATCCCGCAGGACACTGCCTTTGACACTGGCACCGTCGGTTACCGTAACATTAGACGGAACGCAGGCGGCGATCTGCTCGAGGATTTTACGAACCGAAAGCGTGGGCACCGCAATGAAGATCACATCGCCGTCAGCCAAACCAGGTACCAAGCTTTCCAACTGAGTAGTAGCGTCATCCACCACGCCGAGGTCGACTGCCTGAGCGCACACCTCTTGGCGACGTGCGATACCAATCACCTTTTGACAAATTCCGCGCTGCTTGGCGGCTTTGGCAAGACTGCCACCAATCAGTCCCAAACCAATCACAATAAGTTGACGCACAGCAGTCGATGATTGAGTATCCATAGCACCCTTAACGCGAGTTTATTGCTGGCCCAAAGGCGCAAAACAAGTCAATGTGAACAGTTACAAAACCCCTTTCGGGTAGGATCCCAATATTTTGAGGTCAGAGGCGCTTTTGGCGACTTCTTTTAGCGTGGCGGCAATGATCGGGTCGTCTTTGTGACCGAGAAAATCAATGAAAAAGACATAGCTCCAAGGCCCCATTTGTGAAGGTCTGGTTTCG
>JBNKFP010000219.1:0-4697 GCA_050289365.1 Cellvibrionaceae bacterium
TGTAGTTTCGCCATTTGATTTCGGCATTGGGATCATCTGCGAGTTTCGCTTCATTGCGTTTGCGCTGGCGCTCATAAAACGCCGCTTGTTTTTCACGCTCTTGTTGGTGTTCTTCCAAAAGGCCCTTTGCCTCTGTCCAAACTTGGCTTGGCCCCGGAATTTTACCTAAACTGGTTTCAATGCTTTGGGCGAGTTGGCCCCAAAGCAAAATAAACACACAAAAGGCGAGTACGGGAATGCCCATGATTAGCCAAAGTTGTTTGAATTGTTCCTTGGGATCTTCGCCAGCTGCCATGCGCGTTAATGGCACAAACCAAGTTAATCCAGATATTTGAAGAAAATTGGTGACTTTATTCAACATAACCATTACCTAATTCTGTGTGTTCTTGCAGATAAATGGGTTGCACAAGATTTTAAACTTGTGCAACTTTAGTCCTACTTGGATTTAACGATTTTTGATTCTTTAATTTTCTCGTCGCTTTTTAAGCCAATGGTTAGCTTTGAAAGATATTCATTGGGTTTGCGGCCATCGTATGTGATGTTGTCAATGAATTCCGTTTGTGGTGCCCTGAAGCCGTCCGTATCCCAAGGGAAATCCGCTTTGGCCACTTTGCCCTCTTCAACCAGAAGCTTCGCCGCTTGCATATATATTTCAGGTTTATAAACTTGTTTGGCTATGTCCATGTACCAAGAATCGGGTTTCGCTTTAGAGATTTGTCCCCAGCGGCGCATTTGAGTTAAATACCAAATTGCGTCTGAGTAATAGGGGTAGGTAGCGAAATATCGATAGAAAACGTTAAAGTCTGGAACGTCTCGTTTGTCACCTTTTTCATACTCGAAAGTGCCGGTCATGGAATTTGCAATTACTTCATAGTCCGCGCCGACGTAGGTGGATTTACTTAATATTTTTACGGCTTCTTTGCGGTTCGCATTATTGTTTTCGTCAAGCCATTTCGCTGCGCGAATTAACGCTTTGACAACAGCGAGGTGGGTATTTGGATTTTTGGTAGCCCACTCATCGGATACACCAAACACTTTTTCGGGGTTGTTTTTCCAGATTTCATAATCGGTAACCACTGGCACGCCAATACCTTTAAATACGGCTTGTTGGTTCCAAGGTTCACCAACGCAGTAACCGTAAATGGTTCCGGCTTCCATCGTTGCCGGCATTTGTGGTGGTGGTGTCACCGATAACAGGGCGTCAGCCATAATATTGCCGGAGGTGTCACCTTCGTGAGGTGCATAAAACCCAGGATGAATTCCGCCTGCCGCCAGCCAGTATCGCAACTCGTAATTATGGGTGGACACCGGAAATACCATACCCATTTTAAAAGGTTTGCCATCGGCTTTGTATTTTTCCACGACGGGTTTTAACGCATCTGCTTTTATGGGGTGAACTGGCTTTCCATTTTGCATTGGAATATTGGGTTTCATTTGTTTCCATATTTCGTTGGAAACCGTAATGCCATTACCATTCAGGTCCATGCTAAAAGCGGTGATAACATGTGCTTTTGTGCCAAAGCCAATGGTTGCACCTAAAGGTTGTCCTGCGAGCATGTGAGCGCCATCGAGTTCGCCATCAATGACACGGTCCAATAACACTTTCCAGTTGGCTTGTGCTTCCAAGGTGACATACAGACCTTCGTCTTCGAAATATCCTTTTTCATAGGCTATTGCCAATGGAGCCATATCGGTGAGTTTAATGAAGCCAAATTTTAATTCCTCTTTTTCCAATTTCAGTGGTTTTGCAAACGCCACTGGTAAAGTCAAACTTGCGGTGGCGACAGTTCCAATGACGTACCGTGCTGCGGTACGAAAAAACTGTCCAAATCGAAAACGATTAAACATCTTGGTGCTCCATTTTGGTCAAGGATAATTGAGCCAGGTCATTTACTGGCTTCGCAGCGAATCGTACTGGCCTATTCGCAAAAGTCTTGCCAATTTGTTTTTTACCTTTCGATTTTTTTATAAAGCCAATAAAAACAGCGCTCTGCGCAAATTGTTATCGAATGAAGTCGAAATCTATTTAAATTATTACTGCACCATTAGGGTGAGCTGGTGTTGCGTTGATGTATCATCAAGATGCTTTCGATTTGTTCTTGTGTGTCTTAAGTTGGTGCGAGGCGCACAGAAATAGAAATATTGAAATTGCCAAAATGAATAGAAATTGACGAGCAGATGCATTTATGCATTATTGTGGTGCGGTAAATGGGGCTTTATACAGTTGCTAGAAAGGCGCTTTGGCGAAGGTTATAGGTAACCTGCGTAGCAAGGCGCTGAATCTGAGTGAAGTAATGAGTAGGGTTAAACGAGCGGAAAGTGGAGATGGTGGCTGTGTGTGGGGCCAGGGTTTAGAAAAACGCGAGCAGTGCTACATGCACTGCGTTTCTTGTTGTCGGCTTATTTGCTGCTGTCTGCAGTCGAAGCGGGTACAGTGTCCACTGGCACCAACTTCCATTGCTGGTTTTCACCGCCCCAGTATGTCCAGAGCACCACTTCTCCGAGGTTTTTCGTATTCATTTCGTAAACATCCAGCGCTTGGCCATTGGTTCTCGAAACGATTTTGACGTAGCCTTCATCTACAGCCTGAATGGCCCAATGTTGATTCCAACTGTTAATCCACGGCAATTGTTGCACGTCGCTACCGTCTTTACTGTCCCATTCCAAATTCTCTAAGCTTTTTTCACTGTGTTTGGCCGTCAGCGAGTAGTAGCCGTTTTCTAATCTTTGCAGTTGCCATATTTGATTTTCTTTTTGTTCAAAGTTCTGTTGAACTGCTTTTGCACCGTCCGTTTCACTGGCTTTGGCTATGGTGAGGGCTTTGCCGCTGGAGCGGGATATCAGAGCGTAATCCCCATTTTCAACGACATAGCTTGTGTCTTGAGCTTGAGTTGTCGAACTCGCTTGACTACTGGCACTCGCGTTCGGGTCAATAATCGCGCAAGTCACTCCAGGGCGGGGTGGATGGGCGGCAACGCCGAAGGTAGCTGGAGTACACAAAAACTCTCCTTGCAGCGTTTTATAGACGTAGTCTCCAGCGGCACCAAAAGAGACTAGAGTCGAACCTTCAACGGCACAATTTTCCTCTAGTGTGCAAATGGAGGTGAATCCTTCTGGGGGGGAATAGCGTTCAGCAGCATTCACAGTTGCGGCTAGGGCAATGGCACACAGGCCGATTAAAGTCTTTTTCATACTGATTTTGTTGCTCCAGCGAGTGCACAATACGAACTCGCTTATTGTTATTTTTTTGCAGAAGCATTCATATTGTGGAATGCCATCCACCAAGTTAGTAGCTGTGACCCTTGCTTCTTGAGTAAGTTTCTCAATTAACATTAACAAGTTCGAGGTTGCTTTGCTAAATATTTTTATCAAAAGCCGAACTGAATCGTGCTGACATCGTCGAGATTAACACTTTCAAATTCGGATTGATCAAAATGTGATCACATATTTGCGCTTGAACTTGCGAACTATGTCGTAGAAGTGGGCTTGTGGTCTTGTTTTAAGGCCTGCAGATCGCCTGGCGTATTGATATTGCTGAACATTGAGTCTTCAGGATAGTGTTCCAGGGCGTCGGGATGAGAGTCAAAGAAGGCTCTTAGGGATCTGCTACCCCTAGCAAACCGATCTAGCATTTCGGGAAGCAGTGAAACAGACCACAGCCCATAGGTATAGTGTGGACCGCCTGGGCTGGCGGTACAGCAAGAGGACAGTCGGTAGCGCGCCATGCGTTGCTTGCACCTATACACCCAGTCGCCGGGGCACATTACCGAGTCGGCGGGAAAGCTCGCCACAAGCTGCACGGAAGGTTGGTTTTCTGATGACCATATCATGGCCGAGATGACGCCTGCGAGAGGCCCGCTGTAGGCTTCGACGCTGTCTCCAATAATTGGGTAAGCTACAGCAGGGAAGCGACCGACCGGACCATTTGTGGTAATGACTAGGTCGTCAACTTGAGGTACTGCTTGCGCGATGGCATGCTCTAGCAGCGTCTTACCTTGATGGTAGATTAAAAACTTATCGCCGAAGCCCATTCGACGGCTCTTTCCCCCAGCCAGAATGACGCCCAATATTGTCTTCGATGCCATATTAATCTCTTCTGCAGTGCAACTTCTTTGGTCTACAGTGGTATTATTCGCGGCCATATTATCCTATTGACTGAGAACATGAATGGATCTAGAACAGATTCGTAGAGAGTACTTATCCGCCGGTTTGCGCCGACAGCATTTGTTGGGCAACCCTACCGAACAATTCGAGCTATGGCTTTCGCAGGCGGTTGAAAGTGGCATACCCGATCCCACAGCAATGGTATTGGCAACTGTTGATGCGGATGGCCGGCCCAATCAACGTATCGTGCTACTGAAGCAGCTCGATCAGCGTGGATTTGTCTTTTTCACCAATTACGCCAGTGCCAAGGCGAGTGAAGTTGATTGTAATCCCTCGGTTTGCTTGCACTTTCCCTGGCACTCAATGGAGCGTCAGGTACGGATTCGCGGTTTGGCGCGTAGAATACCGGTTGATGAATCCATCAAATATTTTGTCAGTCGCCCTCATGAAAGTCAGGTTGCCGCTTGGGCATCCCGGCAAAGCTCTCGCATTAATTCGCGGTCTTTCTTGTTGAATCAGTTTGCTACTATGAAAGATAAGTTTATGCAGGGGAAGGTACCCTTGCCGGATTTTTGGGGCGGTTATCGGGTAGT
>JBNKFP010000220.1:0-4680 GCA_050289365.1 Cellvibrionaceae bacterium
GCAGAAACACCAAAATTGGACTACCCTTTACCTAATAAAGGTGTAATTCAGGAGCACCAAGCAATCGTCAAATTAAGGCCAGTATGACATCATTACCCACGAATCACGCGCGGCAAGAACAGTCTCTGCAGGATGCATACATCAACTTATTGACGGATGAGAGCCTGTGGCGCGACGATCTCAATAATAGCTTGCGGCGCGTCGTCAATTTTTGCTCTTCGTCCCTAGGCGTTGGACGCGTCGGTATCTGGCGGTTCAGTGACAACCACGAGCGTTTGTACTGCCAAATACTCTGTGATACGCATTTGTGCACACTCGAGCCAGCCATGGAAATTTTCGCGGCTGATCATCCCGCGTATTTCACCGTCCTGGCTAATCAGCGCATCATTGCCGCCCACGACGCACTTTCCGACCCGGTCACAGCCAGTTTTGCCGAGCCCTATTTACGCCCCTTAAACATTGGCGCCTTATTGGATGCGACCCTGCGCCAGGGAGGGAAAACCATTGGTGTGGTCTGCGCCGAACATATGAGTGAATCGCGGCTATGGCAACCCCACGAAGTGCATTTCATCTCGTCCATTGCAGACTTGTTGTCTCAATTGATTACCGTACACGCCCTTTACCAAAGTGAAGAACGCTATCGTAAAGTCTTTGATAGCACCGCCGATGCCGTTGTTCTCATATACGAAAATACCATGGTCGACTGTAATCAAACAGCACTCAAAGTGTTCGAGTGCACCATGGAGGAATTCTCCCGATATCCGCCCAAACGCTTTTGGGCCGAGTTTCAAAATGACGGTTCACTGTCAACCAAAACCTGCGATCACTATGTTAAAGAAGCGCTGTCTGGCTCCCCACAGGTATTTGAATGGCGGCATAGACGTTTCAGTGGCGAAGAATTCGATGCTGAAGTTTCCCTGACCAGCATAGACCTCAACAATGCTCCCCATCTGGTCGCGTCGATTAGAGACATAACCGACCGCAAGCGCAATCAGCGTAAAATCCAACAACTGGTGAGCATGCAGCAAGCGATTTTTGATGGAGCAGACTACAGTATCGTATCCACCGATGAAAATGGCCTCATCAAAAGCTTTAATCGAGCAGCAGAGCGGTTAACCGGATACCGAGCGAACGAGGTTATTGATCAACAAAGCACACTGATTTATCACGATATCGATGAAATCAACTGGCGCGCCATAGAACTTTCCGATGAACTTGATGTAACCGTCGAAGCCAACTTTTCAGTATTCACCAGCCGCCCAAGGCTAGGTTTGATCGAAGAGCGGGAATGGAGCGTTATACATAAAGACGGTTCACGCATTCCGGTGATGTTTTCCGTAACAGCCTTACATCAAAACGGCGAGAACATCAGCGGTTTTCTGTGTATTGGCTCCGATCTGACAGAACGCAAGCGCACCAACGAACAACTGCTCAACTCCAAGCGGCAGATGGAATATCGCGCCAATCATGATGAATTAACGGGCCTGCCCAACCGCTCTCGCCTGCATGATATGACCGCCGCCGCTATCATTACCTCCCAAGCTCGCGGTCAAATTTTGGCGATGCTGCTGATCGATTTGAATCGTTTCAAAGAGGTAAACGATACCCTTGGTCACGCGACCGGCGATAAATTGTTACAAAAAATTGCCATGCGGCTCAACAAGATAGCCAATGAATTCGGCGCACGACTGTATCGTTTAGGAGGCGACGAATTCGCGGTGCTCTTTCCCAATCCGTTTGACAAAAACGGTGTACTCGCCTTAACGCGGCGAATTCACGCCGGCTTGCGCAGCCCAATGCAGATTGAAAAAATTACGTTGGAGCTAGGCGGTAGCATCGGTGTCTCGATCTATCCAGAACACGGCATGGACAGTCATTCACTGCTGCGCTGTGCTGATGTGGCTATGTACAAAGCCAAATCGGAAGCGTCGAGCACCGTCATTTACGCTCAGGAACAAGATTGGCACAGCCCAAGACGTCTATCGATGATGGCGGAGTTGGGAGCGGCCATTCGCGAAAATCAACTGTGTTTGCACTATCAGCCTAAAATCCGATTGCACGATGGCCTCTGTGTTGGCTGCGAAGCGCTGGTGCGTTGGCAACACCCAACGCTGGGTTTGGTACCGCCCAATGAGTTCATCCCCCTGGCGGAGATGAGTGATTTGATTCAGCCTTTGGGGGTCTGGGTGTTGGAACACGCGCTAATACAGGTACAGTCCTGGCTACAAGGAGGCAACGCCATCGCCATCTCCATAAACTTGTCGACACGCAATTTAATGGATGCGGCATTTCCCGATCAGATCGCCTGTCTATTGGAAAAATATCAAGTGCCGCCTCACTTGCTCGAAATTGAGATTACAGAAAGTACATTGATAGGCGACCCTGAACGCGCATTGCAAATCATGGATCGCATCCACCAGATGGGTGTGCGCTTTGCGATCGACGACTTCGGTACAGGTTACTCATCCCTGGTGTACTTAAAACGTCTCCCGATTGAGACCTTGAAAATAGATCGGTCATTTATTCGCGACATGCTGTCCGACGACCAGGATCGGGTCATTGTCCAATCTACCTTGGGATTGGCGCACAGTTTTGATTTGGAGGTGGTCGCCGAGGGTGTTGAAGATCAAGAGACGCTCAACTCACTATTACAGTGGGGCTGTGAACAAGCACAAGGGTTTCTCATCAGCCGTCCTTTGCCGATTGAAGAATTTGAACTCTGGCGCTCGTCCCAAACCAATTAACAGCGTTATATTCATTTTCCTGAATCCGTACCTTCGAAACGGATTCAGGAAAATGAGATCTAGTGATGTGTCGTGCTGTGTAAATAACTGGGCACCGCCGGGGCAGCCATCGGTTTGGCAAAATAATAGCCTTGAATAAAATCACACCCCTCGTTACCTAAACGCTCAATTTGTCCAAATGTTTCCACACCTTCCGCCAAAACTTTCATATCCAAACTGTGGCCGAGATCAATCACGCTGCGGACGATAGAGGCATCAACTCGATCTGTTTCAATGCCTCGAATAAACGATTGATCGATTTTAATCTTCGATATCGGAAAACGCTTTAAATAACTCAGTGACGAGTAACCCGTGCCGAAATCATCCAAAGAAATTCGAAAACCACGTTGCGTCAATTGCCTCATAGTGGCGATGGCGCTGTCCAAATTGCGCATCACCGCCGATTCGGTAATTTCAAATTCAATTTTCGTTGGATCCAATTGATAATCCTCAACGGCACGGACCAAGACCTCGATTAAATTAGGTTGGTAGAGCTGTACCGTGGATAAATTAATGGCAATCGGGGTATTCATACCCTGCGCTTGCCATTCCGCAGCTTGCTTGCAGGCGTGTTCCACAACCCATCGCCCCAGGGTCGGCATTAACCCCATATTCTCCGCAATGGGCACAAAAGCCGCTGGCGATAAAGGCACTTCATCATAGGCCTCCCAACGCAACAAGGCTTCTAACCCGATCACCTGATGATTTGACAACTCAATTTGCGGCTGATAACTCAGCGAAAATGCATCCGCTTCCAAAGCGTCACGCAATTTTTCTGACACTCTATGCTGCCAGCGCAACTTATTGTGCAAAGTACGCGAATAAAAATTCAAGCCATTGCGACCACCCTCTTTGGCTGCATACATAGCCAAATCGACATTTTTGAACAATTCATCTATGCGTACATCATCATCGGGGAAAATGGTGATTCCCAAACTCGCCCGCACCCTAATTTCGTTGCCGAATAAATAAAAGGGTTGGTGAGACACGCAGGCGATAATACGCTCGGCAATCAGAGAAACTTCCTCTGGGCGTTTTATTTTTTCCAGCAATATCACAAATTCATCGCCACCAAATCGCGCCAAGGTATCTGTCGATTTGATGCAGCCACGCAAACGCGTGGCCACTTCACGTAATAATTGATCGCCAACCGGATGACCATGACTGTCGTTGACCATTTTGAAATGATCTAAATCCAACAGAATTAACGCTCCGCGGGATTGTTGCCGCTGGACATGGCTCAACGCCTGTGCCAAGCGATCTTTCAAGAGCGCGCGATTAGCCAGACCCGTGAGTTCGTCATGAGTGGCCATGTGTTCTAATTCTTTTTGAGCCACAACTTGTTCGGTCACATCCAAGCCGATACCCCAATTTGCCCACCCGGCGATTGGAAATTGTTTGGAGATGTTATACCAAGCCACTTGGCGCTCAAATCGCTGTTTGCACAATAAGGGACGCAAGCGGTGCTGATAACAGGCGCCCCCCAAGCGGCATTCATCTAAAAGTTGCCCCCGGTATTCCGCTTCAGGGTAAATTTTCTGCAACACATTATCACTGCCCAAAACCTGCTCTTTGGTAAATCCGGTCACCTCTTCAGCGTGGCGATTCCAAGCTAATACCCGACCGTCTTCATCAAAAGCATGTAATATTACCGGCATATGTTCGACCAGATCACGCATTTGCTGACGGCTGCTTTCCAACTGTTTGCGCTGAGCGGATTGCACCACTATGTAAAAAAACATGCCCCACAAGGCAGGCTGAAGAATTCAGCTACGCCTGCGGCGGCCGCGGCGGCGCCTGATGGACCTGGAACTGCTCGACGTGGACGGCCGGATCGGTCGCCAGGTCGACCTGCGCGACGTACTGCTGCTCGACGCGCGCGAGCTCGTCGGCGTAC
>JBNKFP010000221.1:0-4642 GCA_050289365.1 Cellvibrionaceae bacterium
CCACTCGGGACAGGAAGGTACGCTGTGCCAGGAATGTCACAATCCAAACGGCTGGCAGGTATCCGTCCGATTTGATCACAATCTCAGCTCTTTTCCCTTGGTGGGGATTCACGCCATTACCGACTGTGAAGCTTGCCATATCTCTAAAGAATTTCAATTTACTAAACAACACTGTAATGAGTGTCACCAAAAAGACGATGTCCATAAAGGCGGTTTGGGTACCGAATGCGCATTTTGCCACACACCAAATGATTGGAGCCTGTGGGTGTTCGATCACGATACTCAGACCGAATTTAAATTAGATGGCGCCCACACAAATTTGACTTGCGAGTCATGTCACAATACACCGGTAACCGGAAAAGTCGTACAAAACCCAGCGTGCATCACTTGTCACGCCAATGACGATGAACACAACCGACGCTTTGGCCGCAACTGTGAACGCTGCCATAACACCAATCAATTCGACGAAATCAGGATTGAAACGCGATGAAATCATTACTTCGCGTTAGCACGCCCTATTTAAGATCTGTAAGAATCAGCCACCTGTTTTTTATCGGTCTCGCGTTAATCACAACGTCTTATGCTCGCGCTGAGCAAACCCATTTTGAATTCGATCATTTTACGACCGGATTCCCGTTGGTTGGGGCACATTTGAATGTTGAATGCGAGGGTTGCCATAGCCGCGGTATCTTTGCCAACACCCCAAGTCAATGCGAGGCTTGTCACCGACTTGGCGGCGCAGTGGCGGCATCGACAAAAAACTCCAGGCATATTACCTCCACCGACCACTGCGATGATTGCCATGCCGAAGCGGATTGGACCTCTGTTGTTCGAGTGGATCACGACGCGGTATTAGGGAATTGCCGCGACTGCCATAACAACGTTATCGCGGTGGGCCAACACCCATTTCATATACCTACAGCGGAAGATTGCCAAGAGTGTCACACCTCAAATGGCTGGTTAGGTGCGCGCTTTGACCATGCAAATACCACTGATAACTGCGTGAGCTGCCACAACGGCAATACGGCAACCGGAAAACACGTCACCCATATCAATAGCACCAACCAATGTGAAGACTGCCATTCGGTCATCGATTGGTCACCAGTAACTCGAGTGGATCACAGTTCGGTTATTGGCGAATGTTTCAGCTGTCACAATGGCACGGTTGCCATAGGCAAACACCCAAACCACATTCCCAGCGCGAATCACTGCGACGACTGCCACACCACTCTCGATTGGCGCGATGTGCGCTTCGACCACGCAGGGATCAATGACAACTGCGTGTCCTGCCACAACGGCACGCAAGCAACCGGAAAATCGGTCAACCACATAAATACCAACAACTATTGCGAAGATTGCCACAACACCCTGGTTTGGATTCCCGTGGTTTATGTGGATCATGGTTCAGTCAATGGTACCTGCGTAAGCTGCCATAACGGCTTTATCGCGACAGGCAAGCATCCAACTCATATCGCTAGTTTAGACACTTGCGATGATTGTCATGTCACTTCGGATTGGACCGATGTGCGTTTTGATCATATCGGCGTGCAAGGCAACTGCGTGAGCTGCCATAACGGCACCCAGTCTACTGGCAAGAGCGCTCAGCACATCAATACCAGCAATGTCTGTGAAGGGTGCCATACCCCGGTAGGTTGGATTCCAGTGGTGAACGTCGATCACACCCAAGTGAATGGCGTATGCTCCAGTTGTCACAATGGGTTTAACGCAACCGGGAAAATGGGTAATCATTTCACCACCACGCTGGAATGCGACAGTTGCCATACCACTCAACAATGGCTTTCACCAATCTATTTGCACAGCTCGCCATCCTATCCAGGTGACCACCGGGTGGGCTTAAGTTGTGTCGATTGCCACCAGGGGAACAACCAAACCGCAACCTGGCAATCTCCCGCTTTTCAACCTGAATGTGCCGCCTGTCACGCCAATGATTACCAACCTAGTCCCCATAAAAAATATGGCGCGGTCAACTATACACTGAATGAATTGAGTGATTGCACAGGCGCATGTCATATTTATACCGACAGTACATTGAATACAATTGAGACAACTCGCAATGCACAACACAACGTGTTTCAGCTCAGCTTTTAGTCGGCAATGATAATAACGCTGAAAGAGAATAGGATGTTGATTGCCGCTGGCGACTCCGGTCCGTCACAGCAAAGAAATCGCCTCCCACTAAATTGCTTGCGCAACGGCGTTAGACATGTCGCTGTGCCCGATGTATTTTTCCGAATTTGGCGGCCAGTCAATTTTTGTATTATTCTAATTTTATTCTTTAGCACCATAACACCTTGCAACGCAGCCTCAAACCTACTCGACGATATTAATGTGGTCGACACACCAAATGGCTACAACATCGTCATCCAATTTCTCTCTCCTATTTTTTATCAACGGCATCAACCACTGCGCGAGGGAAATTCCTTAGCTGTTCAATTAAGACAAAGCTCGGCCAATGTAACGCAGGAAAATAGCAGCGGCGTCGAGCCTGGCATCAAATGGAATTCGGCATTCGGTGTACCACTGATTGATGTAACTCTAGAAGACACCAATATCGAGTCGCCCAAACTGATATTAAGGTTTTCTAAAAAAGTAAAATTTTCCGTATTTAATGGCGGAGACAATCATTCCATCACCGTGAGCATAGAAACTTCGCGCCCACTTTTTAACGGCCCACAGCCAATTGAACCGGAAAGAGGTTCTCCGCCGAATATCATAACGTCACTTAAGTTGATTGATCCCAATATGGCCACCCGTCTGGATCGTGCCAACGAGGCCATGCTCAATAAAGACTACAGCCGCGCGGTGCAATTATTAACTCGAATTCGGCAGGACGGCAATGACGCCATTAAGCCGCATACGCAAGAACTGATCGGTTTGGCACGCGAATACAACGGTCAATTGGCTCACGCCAAGGCAGAATATGAAAAGTATCTAGCGGATTTTCCCACTGGTGAGGCTTCGGATCGGGTGCGCCAGAGACTGATTGCACTGTCCACGGCTGCGGATGCACCGAAACCCTCTCGCCAACAACTCAATTCACAACATGAACAGGCTGGAGGAAAGTGGACCTCACAATTTTACGGTGACATTGGTCAGTATTATTTTCGCAACGAAATTCAACGCCCCAGGAAGGATTGGCAATTAATGCGATCGAATATCATGAGCCAATTCAATTTGGTCGGCCGAACTCGCAACGACAACTATGATATTAAATTGCAATTTTCGGGAAATTATTTAAGTGATTTACTCAACAACAATGAAGATACTTTTTATCCCAGCCAAATTGCACTGGACGGACGCATTAAAAAGTGGGGACTATACACCCGCTTAGGCCGACAATCGCGACAGTCAGGAGGTGTCTTGGGTCGCTTTGATGGCATTCATGCCGCCTATGACATTAACGGCTTTCTCACCGTTAATGTCGTTTCAGGTTACCCGGTGGACTTCAATCAAAGGGATAAAATAAACAAGCAACAGTCATTTACTGGCGTCAGTTTAGATATAGGCACACTTTGGGGTGGATGGGAATTTAAAACCTATTATATAGAGCAGGACTACATAGGCGTTAAGGACAGAGAATCGATTGGTACCGAAATACAATATTTCGATACCGATAAGTCCTTATTCACTTTAGTTGACTATGATATTTACCATAAAGAGCTCAACATGTTTTCAAGCAATGGTCGCTGGAACCTGAGCCCAAATACCTCTTTAAATTTTTCTTTTGATCAACGTCGCAGCCCTATCTTGCTGACGCGCAACGCATTAATAGGTCAAGGGCAAAATCAATTGGACGACCTACTGCAGATATATTCAGCCGCTGAAATCCTACAACTGGCGAAAGACAGAACGGCGGAATTGCAAACCTCCCAAATTGGTATTACCCAACAAATCGGCAAAAACTGGCAATTTAACTTTGAAACGACCGCATCTGAATACAGCGGCATGCCTGCATCGGCGGGTGTTGCAGAGATTGAAAGCACCGGCCAGGAGTTCTATTACGCTACTCGTCTGATTGGCAGCAATATTTTATTGGACAATGACAGTGCTATTTTTGGTTTGCGCTACGCAGACACCAGTCGGGCACAAATATCGTCACTGGAAACGTATTGGCGGTTTAATCTGTATAGCAATATTCGGCTCAATCCTCGTTTGCGCTTGGACTATAGGCAAAATACGGCCAATAAAACAGATCGCTGGTTTGCTCGCCCCAACCTAAAAATCGACTATAAGCTAAACGCAAAAATTCACTGCGAACTCGACCTTGGCTATGACTGGCTAGAGGAAACATTCGTTAATACCCGTCAGCAACTATCCGGCTATTACTTAAGAGCAGGCTATTGGTTGCAGTTTTAAGCTCGCACAGATTGTGCTTCGACGCCGTTGAGAACCCGCAGAGAGTCACAATGGATTCCGAGTAGAGAATGAAAAAATCGGCAGGAGTTCCGCAATTTTTTGTGACCGGCTTTTAATTTTTTTATTAACGTTCAGTCATTCCATCAGATAAGTTCGTCTTCGGATTGACTAATTCCCAATTTGGGAATATTTTCCCAAATTGGGAATTTGAGTTTTAAACTTAAAACCCGCTATTGCGAATAGTTTTAGCGGGATAGGCTGGCAC
>JBNKFP010000222.1:0-4655 GCA_050289365.1 Cellvibrionaceae bacterium
TCGATAATGATAGCCTTGTTGACTATCTTTTGGAAATCCTCGTAGTTAGTATTGAGGAGTTGGAATTGAATCTCGTTGTTGAGCCCATTCAGGAAGGCATCCTATTTCTTTTCATCCGTATTAACATCATCAGGTGCATACCTGGACAGTGCCAACACCCAAATTCAAATGAATATGGTTACTGATGTCATTGACGCCGCTATCGCCAACGAAATGTATGTAATTGTTGACTGGCACTCGCATCACGCGGAGAACTTTACGTCGAATGCGGTACAGTTCTTCGGCCAAATTTCCGCTCAATATGGCAACTACGACAATGTTATCTATGAGGTCTATAACGAACCGCTGTCGGTCTCTTGGAGCAATACAATCAAACCTTACGCCGAGCAAGTGATCCAAGCCATTCGCGCCAATGACCCGGACAACTTGATCATTGTGGGCACCCCCTACTGGTCGCAAAATGTGACTGATGCTGCGGCGAACCCAATAAACGACGTAAACGTTGCTTACACGTTGCACTTCTACGCAGGAACGCACAAAGGTACTTTGCGTGACAAGGCCAGTCAGGCACTCAATGCTGGCATCCCGCTGTTTGTAACAGAATGGGGCACCGTAGACGCAGATGGCGACGGCGCGGTTAACGCTGGAGAGGTGAATACCTGGATGACCTTCTTGCGCAACAACAACATCAGCCACGCCAACTGGGCACTCAATGACAAATTAGAAGGTGCCTCAGCCTTAGTCCCAGGCGCTTCAGCCAACGGCGGCTGGTCTGATTCGGATCTTACTCAATCTGGCCGAATGGTTAAGGATATCATTTCCAACTGGTAAGGAATCTATCCTTTTTAAATATAAAGGCGAGGGGTTAAGCCCTCGCCTTTTTTATTTATCCAACAGCATTGTTTCACCTGGGCTGGGATGGGCGAAAATCAGCATTCTATGAACTCAAATTCCCCCATCATCTAATACAGAATCCTTAGAAATTTTGTACAGATGCAAGCGGCTCATCGTCCACCATAATGCAATGCTCGGCGGGTAATTCCAGGATAATTTCAAACCGCACAAAGACACTGTCCTTGCATTGTTCGTCCAACAAATGCAGGCGAATATCTCCCCCTTTATTGCAGATAAACTGTTTCACCGCATCCATACCGACACCCCGACCCGAAATATCACTCACCTCTTCTTTGGTGGAAACACCCGATTCAAATATCAAGGCCGCAATTTTTTCCGGAGCCGGAGATTCGCTATCGGACCACAATCCAGACGCAACGCCTTTTTCAAATAACTGCTCCATATTCAATCCGCGACCATCATCGGCTATATGGATTGACAACTTATTCGGTCTTAGAGACGTGTAAATGTATATAGTGCCTTGGGGTGATTTCCCCGCTTTACAGCGTTCTTCGGGTGACTCAATGCCGTGGTCCACACTATTGCGCAGTACATGTGCAAAAATACCCGTCAATAATTCATGCGCACTTTCTTTGATTCGAACCTTATCCGCCCCAAATTTCACTATGGGGTCTTCTTTGTCTAATTGGTTGGCAATTGACGGTAGAGACTGAACGACTTCCGCCAATACCTTTTCCAGTGGTGCGGTCAACGCTTTGGCAAACAGCTGGCGTATGGGTTTAAATGCCGGATGTTCTTTTAGCGCTGGCACTTGCCCTTGTACACTGTGAATACTCTCCTGCATACTGCGAATGGTATTGGCATCCAACCACATACCATTGCCACGATCTGCAGATTTTTCGTCACGTCCCAAAACGTCTCGATACACTTTACCGTACTCACGAATGGCTAGCTCAACGCGGTCCAGGTCGTCCAGCAACGCTTGCTGATGCCATTCTCCACTGGATGATTTTTTGAGATCGCTGTAAACAGATTCGACTTCGTGAACGATGTTACCAATATGGGTAAAACCAAAGGTTCGGCAGTTACCTTTGATGGTGTGCATGTTACGGAACAACAGGGCAATCGCTTCGTCATTTTTGTCCGCACAAGACTTAATCTTTTGTCGATTCTCTGCGACAAATTCTGCCGATGTTTTTTCAAAGCTGATGTACTTCTTGGCCGAAATATTCAGTAACTGAGAAATGATGTCCAATTCGCGTTGTTGCGCTTTGGATTCGGCTTCTATTTTTTTCAACTCAGTAACATCACGAACTGTCACCATCAATTTGTCCACCGCATCATCCACCAAAATGGGATTCCAGTCGACACTTAAATTTTTGGCCTTGCCGTCCAGATTAATATCATATTCCTGTATCAATAAATGTGAGTTGAAATCAAAATTCATTTCATCCTCACCCACAATAGCACCTATTGCTTCTTGCACCTGATTCACGATATCGCTACCAAGATCGCTGTTAGAAAATAGTAAATCAATCACTTTACGACCACTGATGTCAGTGGTTTCAAAAATACTGGACAAATATTGAGAGTATTCGGGATGAATATTGCCATTTCCCTCTATGGTCAACAAACCTTGATGCATGTTGGCCAGCATATTTTCAATATCTTTATTCTTTTTACTGATCTCAGCCGTGCGCTCTGCCACTTTGATTTCCAAAATGCGATTTTGTTCTTCGATCACTTTGCGCTTCTTGCGTTGCGCCTGCACAAACCAAAATACAACACCTAAAAATGCCAAAGAATACAAAGTGTAGGCCCACCAAGTCTGCCACGGTGGCGGCAATTGTACGATCTGAATGCTTTTTCCTATGTCATTCCAAACGCCATCGTTATTACTGCCTTTTACCCGAAAGGTATATTGACCGGCATCCAAGTTGGTGTATTTTGCCCGCCGCTGATCACCCGCATTGACCCAATTTTCATCGAAACCCTCAAGTAAATAGGCATAGCGGTTTTTGCCTGAGTCACGATAGTTTAAAGCCGCAAACTCAAATTCAATGACGGATTGGGTATAGTCGAGCCTTAGAGATTCGGTGTAATTGACACTACGCTGCAAGATACCGTCGTCGCCGCCGATAATGACCGAATCGGCGAGCACCTTAAAGTCCGTCATTACAATGGGCGGCGCTAATTTATTGTCTTGCATTTTTTGCGTTTGATATATGCGCAAACCGTTTTTACCACCAAATACCGCTTCGCTTTTATCGGTCATGACCGCTGAATTGTAGTTAAAGCCGCCGACCAAATTGCCGCTTTCACGGTTGTAATTTTTGACTTTGCCAGTATCGGGTTCCAACGTGGTAACACCACTGTTCGTCCCCAACCATAAGCGGCCTTGCTGATCCTCCAATATACTGCGAATGGAATCATTGAAAAAACCTTCTTTTAAGCCATAGGACGTAAATGAATTGGTATCCTTATGGTAAAGATTGAGACCGCCATTAGTACCCAACCATATGCGCTTTTTACTATCTTCGAAAAAAGACAGGACAGATGGATTGCTTATCCCCCCCTCTTTACCTTCTTCATAGAGAAAGTTGAAAAACTCGCCTGTTTCCCGATTCAAAATACCGGCTCCGGTGGTGGTTCCTACCCAAAAGTTGCCCGCACTGTCTTCCAACACAGTCCACACCTGATTACCGCTAATGGATTTAGGATCTTCGGTCTCGATATAGTGAGTGTATTCCCCTGTATCACGGTTGTAGCGGCTTAACCCACCTTCGTGTGTGCAGATCCAAATAGCACCCTTGCTGTCCTCATAAATACACCATACCTTGTCATTATTTAAGCGGTCCGAGTGCGTTATGGCCGCCGTTTCTGAGCGTTTGGGATCATTTGGTAAGCGGGTGATACGATTCTTATTATTTAAATCCACTTGAAAAATACCGCCGGCCCAAGTACCACCCCAGAGAATATTACGGGAGTCCAGCAACATCGACAGCACCGCGTTGGCGCTAATGGAATTAGGATCATTGGCATCATGTAAATAACGAGTAAACTTTTGCGCTGACCGATCAAAATAATTCAACCCACCCGAATCTGTACCCACCCAAATATCGCCGTCAGCGCCTTTCTCTAGCGACATGATCGAGTTGTAAGACAGACTGTTCGGATCACTAGGATCGTTAAAATAAGAAATGATTGCCGCGCTGGACCTGTCAAAAAAGTTGATACCACCAGGGTAATTACCTACCCAAATATCGCCATTTTTATCTTCGATTACCGTGCGAACCACATTCGAATTCAATGATCCAGCACGACCGGCTTCATGACGAAAATGCGAAAAGACGCCAGTCTCGGGGTCCAATTGATTCAGTCCACCGCCGTCTGTCGCCACCCAGAGGTTACCGGCGGAATCGACAAACAGATCCCAGATATCACCACCAGAAAAACTTGCTGGATCCAGTGGGTCGTTGACGTAGCGTTTATAAGCTTTGCTCTTTGGATTATAATGCATTAACCCTTTATCCGTTCCCAGCCAGAATTGCCCCTGACCATCACTGACTAAACTGTTGACGCCATTGTCAGACACCGAATCCGGATCTGGAGAGTAGGGCTTAAAATTGGTTACTTGCTCAGTTTTGGTATCGAGCCGGTCTAAACCAGAACCAGTCCCAACCCACAACACATTATCCGCCTCATGCAAGACGGTATTGATTCGACCAGGGCTTAATCCATTGGATGAGCGGTAGACCTTGCCTTCACCAGTTTGTGGATCTACCACATATAAACCGCTG
>JBNKFP010000223.1:0-4644 GCA_050289365.1 Cellvibrionaceae bacterium
TGTGCAACGTGCCATGGGGCCAACGGCTCTGGAGGCGTGGGCCCTGATATTCGCGGAAAAACCGCAGCTGACCTCACTGCGATTTTGGCAAGCGGCCCGCTGATGTCGTCGGCGTCAGTCGCCGGAAATTTAAATGCCGAGGAAGTTCAGGCGATTGGAGATTACATCAGTACACTGTCACCCGATCCGGCCAATGGTGCGGCTGTTTATGCGGCGAAGTCGTGCAGTGCATGTCATGGCAAGAATCGCGTGGACGGCTCATTCCCTGAACTGTCGGCGGCAACCATGAACGCCAAGTACGACTTCACCACCATCCGTGCGGTGGTGGAACGAATGAATACCTCCAACGGTGTTGGTTTGACCGGCGGTGAAATCAGTGACGTTGCTGCGTTTTTGTTGCAGTAAAAGCCGGCTCCTTTAACACTTAAAAGCCCGCCTTCGTGCGGGCTTTTTTTGTTTGCGGTTTTGGATCTCAACGCGTTTCACTTTGAACTCGAATGAGGTGACCCTGATGCCCCTTCGTACTATCAAATTGTTTTTCTCGCCGCAAGATCAAGCTAAAGCCTCGCGGGGGCAAGCATGAGTGTCTATTCTTAAGAGTCCAGCAATGTCTATGATTTATTGTTGCATCGAACACGCGTTTCGATGGGGACCCAAGATAAAAGGTTTCACGATTTTCCGTTTTCACGAGGCGAACATTTGGTCAGTCGAGCAATCATGCAGATATGGCAACGAAGCCTATGGGCGCTGCTGTGCACAATAAGCGCACAGGCTTGGTGTCTGCCTTCTGAACCGCAAAGCCAGCCGCAGTTCAGTTTGGTCGATATTGAGGGACTGGACTCTCTCGGTGGATTCTTTGCCATTGCTCAGGATGCCAATGGATTTTTGTGGTTTGGTGGTAAAAACGGTTTGCAGCGGTTTGATGGTTATCGCACGGTAACCTATCGCCACGATCCAAAAAATCCCGCTAGTTTGGCGAGCAACGATATCAGCGACATTCTCGTGGATAAGCAGGGGCGCCTGTGGGTTGCGATGCTCTCTGGCGGAGGGTTGGATCGCTACGATTTTGCCAGTGATCAGTTTATTCATTTCCAGCACCGACCGGATGACCCCTTCTCCATCAGTGACAATGATGTCTATGCTCTGGCCGAGGACCAAAGTGGGGATCTTTGGTTGGCGACTCACGGCGGCGGTTTGAATCGGTTAGAGGTTAGCTCTGGCCGTTTTTATGGTTATACCGATCAAATAAATGCCGCACAGGCGGAAGGGGTACGTGACCTGAAGTTTGATCGTTCCGGTACTTTATGGGCTGCCACCCGCAAGGACGGCTTGTACAGTCTCAATTTTGTAAGCAATGAATTTCGCCATTACGTTCACGTCGCAGAGGAGCCGACCAGCCTCAGTGACAATCAATTGTATCGGCTGTATTTGGACCAGTATGACAATGTTTGGGTCGGCACCTTGGCTGGTGGGGTTAATCGTTTTGATCGTAAAAAGGGCGAATTTACCCGCTTTACTCACCGGGCCGAAGACCCGAACTCCCTGGGTGAGGGGATGGTATGGGATATAGCCGAGGACAGTTATGGAAGCCTGTGGGTGGCGACGGGCAACGGTGCCTTAAATCGATTCAATAAGTGGCAAAATCAGTTTGATCGTTTTTACCCTGACGAGTACGCCCCAAACGCGCTGAAAGGCACCGTGATTCGCATGTTGAGTGATGGGGCGGGGGACTTTTGGCTGGGAACCTACGACTCACGTCTGCATCGAATGACCGAACGCGGCCCGCAATTTGAAATTCTGCGGCATTCTCCATCGAACCCCAATAGCTTGTTGAGCAGTCGCATTTCCGCTCTTACTGCAGATGCACTCGGCGCTCTGTGGGTCGCATCGGATGAAGGCTTGTCATACTACCAACCGAACGACAATCTCTTTAGCCATTATCGTCACACTGACGGTGACCGTTCCAGTTTACCGGCGGCTCCCATTCGAGCCATGACGGTGGGCGACGATATGCGTTTGTGGATCGGGACCAATGGTGAGGGCCTGTGGCTTAAATCTCCGAATAGCCATAACTTTGAACCCTATCAGAGTGATGATCAGTACCCATTTCAAGGTGATCGGATTTGGGCACTGCGCTTTACATCAGATAAACGCTTGTGGGTTGGTACCCAAAAAAAAGGTCTGTGCCAAATTGGTCGAGCAGGCGAGTTTATGGGGTGTTACGGTTATGACAAGTCAGACCCGGCGAGCTTGCCGAACGATTTTGTTTGGCACATGATTGAGGGGCAGCATGGGCGTTTGTGGGTGGCGACCCAATCCGGTCTTGCGGTAATGGACTTGTCCAATCCGGGTGACTTCAAGCACTATACCCCTGACAATTCTTCCCTGAGTAACTCGGCGGTACACGCCTTAGCCGAAGACGCCGAAGGCAATATTTGGATAGGCACCGCCTCGGGTTTAAATCGACTTAACCCAAACAACGATCACATAGACAGCTATCAGGTAACCGATGGATTGTTGGACGACTACATCTCAGCCATCGTGATCGATGGGAGCGGATATGTGTGGCTGACAACTCTGCGTGGCCTGGCGCGCTATTCACCACAGCAAAAGATTTTCCAGAACTACGATAAGCGCCATGGTGTCGCCAGTAATACTGCGTTGCGTCATCATGCGGCGCTGCGTTTACCCTCGGACGAATTGGTGTTTGGCAGTGCGGATGGATTGACCTTGATTAACCCGCAATTAATAAGGCCCAATATAACCGTGCCACCAGTAGTATTGACGGCTTTGCATGTCAATAACAACCAAGTGAAAATCGGTTCGAAAATCTTACCTATCGCTATAAATGCATTGTCTACGCTGGTGTTGACCCAGCGCCAGAATTCTTTTGCGATTGAGTTTGCCGCACTCAATTATCTGTTGCCAGAGCAGAATCGTTACCAATACAAATTGGTGGGATTTGATGATGACTGGCACACTTCCAGCGCGGACAAGCGCTTGGCGACGTACACCAATTTGGACAGTGGCCACTACACTTTTTTGGTCATGGGGGCGAATAACGAAGGCTTGTGGAATGAGATCCCCAAGCAACTCAACATTGAAATTCAACCGACCTGGTGGCGGACCTGGGTTGCCTATTTGGTTTATTTGGCACTGCTGGCGCTGCTGCTTTACGTTATTTGGCAGGGCCAAAAACGGCGTTTGGAATCGGCTGAAATGTTGGCCACCCGTCTGCACGAAGTGGATCAGTTTAAAGATCAATTTTTGGCAAATATTTCCCATCGCTTGCGCAACCCGCTCAACGCCATCATCGGCCTTGCAGAAAACATGATGGATGGCGGTGCGGGCGAGTTATCCAGCGTGGCTTTGCAGCAGTTACAAATCATTGACGACAATGGTCAAAAATTAGTGCGTATGGTGGATGATATTCTGGATTTTTCTGAGTTGAACCGGGATGAAATTGTTTTACATTGCCGTATGCTTGACGTGCAAAGTATTGCCGAGCGCAGCGTGGATTGGTTCACTAAAAAGGCCGAGGCCAAAGATTTAAAACTGTATTACAACTTGCAAAATGAATTGCCGATGATTTGGGCAGACCCCAATCGTGTGCAGCAAATGTTATTTTATTTACTGGATAACGCCATCAAGTTTACCGCTCACGGCTATATCGAACTCACTCTGAGCAGCAACCGTCAGTGGGTCACCATAAAAGTCGCTGACACTGGCATTGGTATTTCCAGTCAACATCTGGATGCGGTCTTTCGTGGTTTCGAGCAAATTAAAAATAACCACGGTATCAAACACAGCGGCCTGGGCATTGGTCTTTCGCGGGTGAAACATTTAGTGCATTTGCACAGCGGCACGATTGATGTGGAGTCGAAGCCCCAAAAAGGCAGCGTTTTTACCATTCAGTTGCCGGCGCATGCTGAACACCTATCCTAATCGTCACGCATAGTGTTGCACGGGGCGCTTTTGATTGTATTTTTTAAAGCGTTTGTATTCCCACTGATACTGCTCGGGTGCCTCCCGCACCAATTGTTCGACATTGGCATTTAAGGTCTGTAACGATTGCTGCTGATCAGCGCTGTAAATGCCCTCGGATGCAGGACGATAAATCACCTTAAAGCCCTTGTTTGTGCGCTTAGCGTAGGCGAATACCGCTTTGCATTGAGTGCGCTGAATCAATTTGTGCACCAGGGTCATAGTGAATGCGGGCTCGCCGAAAAAATCAGCAAAGTCACCGCTGCTGATGTCTTTCGGGGTTTGGTCCGGCAAGATGCCACAAATGGTGTTGGCCTTTAGCTGCTTGAGCAAGGTGGCGATACCCTTGGCATTAGTGGGGGCCAGGTGACTGCCGCATTTGGTACGGCTGGCCTGAATCATCGCGTCGAAGCCCGCTAACTTGGGCGGCTGATAAAGATTGGTAACCTGCGCGAAACGAACCAAATGAAAGCCCAATACTTCCCAATTGCCAAGGTGAGGAGCTAATACCAACAGGCCTTTGCCCGCGGCTAAGGCCTGTTGCACATGTTCATCGCCCTCGGAATCCTCAATCAGTGCCAGCGTGCGTTCACTGGCTTGCTGCCACACATAGCAGGTTTCGGCTGCGGCCTTGCCGGTTTCCTGTAAGCTGCGCAAGGT
>JBNKFP010000224.1:0-4628 GCA_050289365.1 Cellvibrionaceae bacterium
AGTAGAGCTGGAGGAGCTTGAACTGCTTGAAGGGTTCATGTCGCCACCGCAGGCGGCGAGACAGGCGACGGCTGTACAAATGATGAGCTTTTTCACATTTTCACCTTATAATTTTTGTCAGTAATTGAGCTTCGGCGCTTGTAGCGGATATAAAAGATTTATGTAAATGCTGGCTGGAAAGGAGCACGGACATACAAGTACACGAATCTCGCATCGCCTACTATAGGTTGGTTGGTGGCAACCCTTATCTGACGGAGGTCACACTTTGCTCAAGAATTGTCATATCTTTGGGGCGGAGACGATTGTTTTATGAACACATTGGCAAATTTTGTATTGCTACTGAACCTACATTCGCCGCTAAATGAGCTGCAAACCCACTTTTTCAATCAAAGGGTCGCCCAATAACCAGTAGATGTCAGCGTCAACAAGTGGTCCCTTTTAAAAAGTAAGTATTGATATATTTTCAAACAAAGGTATTAAATAATCGCGCCAGTCCCCCATAGGGATTTGACTCAAAATGTGAGAACACCGTGGTCTTGCCTTTTAAAAGGCCCAGGGGATCATTGGTTCTCGGTCGTACCCAACCAACTGATATTGAAATTAAATGTACAACATTGGGGACAGAATAGGGTCCGTAAGAGGTGTACACTACTTAAACGATTTTTGGCGACACCAGCCCCGCCAAAAAAATGTTCTATTTTTCCAGCTCTATCGTAACTTGAATGCTCTTAGCGCTACCGGCAAACCATTTCTGTACGTAGAGTGAGCCTAGTATCGGCGCTTTACCCTCTTCTGGTATTTCCTTAAATCGGACGCTATTTTTTGTTTCTTTTTCTAATTCGAACTGCAGCACTGCTTTAGCCATACATTGACCTATTGGTTTTTGATGTTAAGTTTGGGATTTAAGCGATTGTCGGCTTAAGGATTTTCACACCCTATTCCATTTGAGAGAGCTGAGCAGGCCCCAGTTAAAATAGCTGAGCACATTACTGCATTCGATAAGAGAGACATTGACATCAAGCATGGTGGCTCTATTCGCAACGCAATCGCTATCAAATCAAGAGCTATTGCCTTGGCGAGAATTGATTCGCGTTAAATATCGCCACAGAGCCTCAAAGGGCGCATATCGATATTGCTTTAACCACCAATTGGCAATCACCATCTGCAAGCCCCAAAAGACCACTCCGAGAATCAACGCGTTTTGTTGGCCTATGGATTTGTGCAAACCCAAGCCGAACCCATAATACAGGGGTACAAATATTAGTGTTTGCAATAGGTAAAGGCTTAAACTCACGCGCCCACAAGCCACAAACGGCTTTAAAATACGACGCCCTAGATTCAGTCGATAGAGTACAACGCCAAAAGAGATATACACACCGATAACGCAAAAATTATAAATACGCCCCAGGCCCTCTTGGAACACCCATTTATTCATAAATGGCTCGAAATTCACTGCAAAGTGGCTGCGTACAGTCGATACAACGAGAGCAAACACTAGCAACACAACGGCGACCTTAAGGTAGGATTGAGTCGACAGTCGATCTCCAAACAGATTTTCCCGCGCGAGTACAATACCGACAAAAAACAAGCCCAAAAAATTCCACAGAGCTCCCGTTTCCACGTTCATAATCCACTTTGGTTGCTGCCCTTGCCAAAGGTTGTATTGCAGTAATCCGGCGAAATCCGCATTGGCGAAAACCTTAAAATTTTCGCCTGACGCCGCCCAAAACTTTGGCTGAAGGTAATTGTCATCAGGCAGTATCAGTGCGTATTGAATGAAAAATGGAATCTGCAAAAGAAATATCAGCGCAAGGGAGATCATCCATTTTTGCGGCAAGCGATGCAGTAACAGTATCAGCAATCCACCTATAGCCAAAACTTGCAAAATATCACCGGCATAAATCAAACTGTGGATGTAGCCCATGCCCCACAACAGCATCATTCGCCACCCATAGCGAGCGTGGGACAGGGAGGCCTTTGACGCAGGCGCCTCCAACAAAATGTAGGAGCTTACACCAAACATCAACGCAAATAAGGCATAGGCTTTACCGGCAAAAAGGCCAAAAACAACATCGTGCACCCATCCCGGTTCTGGCGCGAACCAATAGAGTTCGAAGTACTCAACCATATGCACTAGAAACAAGCCCATCAACGCAAAGCCGCGAATGGCATCAATGACTTCAATTCGTTTATTTTGCGGCTGCGAGACTTTAGCAAGCATAGCCTTCCCCTACCCGTTATTGATCGCAATTCAGTCTAATTATTCTAATATGCTTTTAAAGCTGGCCTTAACAAAGCCAATTTAACTCGACATCGGATCCCTCCGATTGTCGTTTGTGTTTAAGGTTTACTGCGTTTGCTGGCTGCAAGATATTTGGGCGCGATCTCTGATGCGAAGTAGGCTACGGCTGTGAGCGTTGCGTTACCATCGATATACACTTCACGAGAAGCCCAACCGGTACCTTTCAAAGCGAAGCTTTTCATTCCCGGTTGCGAGCCAAATTTGGGCATTGCGCGATCATTTGAATTGGTCCAGTTGTTTGGGCCCACCACCAATTTTCCGCTTTCGCTGTCAGGCACCTTGGCATCATGTGTCCGGGTGACCGCATGCTCTATGGCAGGATAAGCACTCGCGGTAAACATGGCCAATGCGACCGCATTGGTTCCGAACATCTGATCCATTACACGCAAGACACCATTCGTGTATTTTGCCGCGGCACGGTACTCCTGACTCTCATATTTCAACTTTGCCGCCATCATTAAAATACGTGCATCATTGAGCTGCATCCGATTTGAACCCCAGCGAAAGTTATTATCCACCTCATCCCGATCGCCCGTATTCCATTCGTTCGATTGGGTATCAAATGTGACCCCAGGGTATCCCACATCTTGATAGGCCAATACTTTATTGGCGTAGGCAATAACATTATCTTCGGCTTGGGTTAGGTCCATTCCTTTGGGGCGATGGGTCAATAAAGACAAGGTTGCCTCAGTGGATACAGCACCCCAAAAGAATTTATCAACACGCAAATGATGCGGGTGACTGAGAATTTTATTTTTTAAAGCCTTGGCATCATCCCCATAACCCAACTCAACGGCAGTTAAATACAGCTCAACCAAAGCAGCATAATGGTCATCATCAACGTTGTTGCCCTTGGGATCAGCGATCGGGCCCGATGCGCAAGGCTCTCTATGGGTTCTTGGATCTCGCCATAAACTCCAGTTATCGTTATTTGGGTAATAGCCCCCTTCGCCACCCGTCTCGTTCCAACTTATGCAGGTATAGGGTGTAACTTCGGCATTGCGAAGTGCTTTTTGGGCAAAACGATAATCTTTTTGTGCGCGCCCTGCATCGCCGTAAACACGGTGCAAGCGCGCCATTGCCGCGACGGTGCGAGCGACTGCGTAGGTGGCCTTGGTTTCAGGTTTAGAAACACATGGACCACTCTCACCATGTGCGCCAGGGCATTTCATAAAAGTACTATTGGAATTGGTATGCAACTTGGCCACCGCCAGTGTCTCGCCGGGGAGAATCACCTTATCCAAAGGGTCGCTCATAAAGACCAATTCGTCGTATACCTTTGCCATATTGTTCGAATGAGCATTGAAATACTCATTGCTCTCTGGGTAGCTTTCTAAGAGGTTAATCAAGTGCCACTGTGCTTCAGCGGCATTGACAGGGTAATAGCCCTGATCACCAGCATCGGCAACGAAATTAAATGAAATAGATTGCTGCGACCAATTATCGACAAACCGATCAAAGATGTCGCCGATTCTGCGGTGATCTTTAAAATAATCGAAGAACTCGTACTTCAAATCACCATAGGGATTCGGACTAATGGCAAAAGGCGAAGAATCTTGCTCATTTACCGTGAGGTAATAGCCTGCACCAATTTTCTGAAAATCGGTGAAATCAATAATATAAAAAGAATCACCGGATGCATGATCATTTTCACGCCGAACGCTCGACACACCCGACGCAACCACTTGCCCCGTACTGTCTTTTAACGCCCATTGAATCGGATTTTTTTCATCGGTGATATAAACGACCAGCTTGTCCTGCAAGGGAAAATACCCTGCATAGTTCAAGCGAAACGGGCTTGCCATTTGAGAGCCATCGTCTGCGCCGAAGAGAATTTCCCTGTTATTCAGTTCAAAGATCGCGCATGCAGATAAGGTGGTGGCAATGGCGGCGATCGACATGCTGTTCATTATTTTTCTTAATAGCCCGATCTCTTTCTTATTCATATGAGCTGCAGCTCCCTTGTTTACTATCAATCTAATGTTTTTGTAGACGAGAGTGTAACCCATTGCAGTAAGACTAAAAAGATCACTTGGACGGATCCTTGCCTGGCCAGAACAGAGAGCAAGACCGGATCCTGAAAGCTCCCAAGACACTGACGCTCAAAAAATCGACGCCCAACTCACAGGCAACATTATGTTTTCTTTACATCAACTTTAGAATTTGCCATTTCAGTAGACCATGCCTCCACTAACGACAGCATTTTGCGTCGGGCTATAAAATTTGACGAAAAAAGACGGTCCTATGACCTCCTTTAAATTAAAGGAGAGTGCTATTCGGCGAGCATGACACTGGCATCGTTCAACAGAACATCCACATTCGCCGC
>JBNKFP010000225.1:0-4599 GCA_050289365.1 Cellvibrionaceae bacterium
CACTGCCAAAATCGACATTCCATTGCATGGTGTTTGGAGTTCGCCCCTGCGCCGCTGTCGCTTATTTGCGGAGGACTTTGCTGCGCGCCGTCAGCTTCCCGTTAAAATTGAGGACAATTTAAAAGAAATGAGTTTTGGCCATTGGGATGGCGTTTTAATTGAAGACGTGTGGCAGCGCCATACTCAAGAAATACAAAATTGGAGCCACAATCCCGCCACATCAACACCTCAAGGGGGTGAATCCCTAGAGGATTTGGCGGCTCGAATCGAGTCAATTCTACGGCAATGGGAGCAAAATTACCTTGACCAGAATATTTTGGTCGTCACTCACGGTGGGCTCATTAGAGTATTGCTTTGTTTGCTGTTGCAAGCGCCCCTAAGTAGCGCCAATCGCTGGCAAATAGCCTATGCCAGTGTCATCCGTTTGCATCTATTTCATACCGAACACAAACCCCTATGGCAGATTGAAATGCCCACCGGGACTTAATTGCTGTGTTTTGGTTGAGTTTTGCCCAAGCGTGGACTTTTTTGACGATATTGCCGATACCGTCCCGTTTTTTTAGCAATGCGGATCGACAAACCAGTTGGGCCCTGTCCATCTATTTTTATCCGTTGATTGGATTATTGCACGCTTTAATTTTAATTCTGGTCAATAGCGCGATGCCTGCGTCATGGAATTCGTTAATTCAAGCGGCGCTCGTTTTGACTCCCTGGGTCATATTGACCGGTGCTTTGCATCTGGATGGGTTGGCGGATTCGGTTGACGGGCTATATGCCATGCACAAAAATCCCGCGCGTTTACAGCCAGTATTAAAAGATCCCAACTGTGGTCCAATTGGCGTGGTCGCTATCGTATTAATATTGCTGCTAAAACTGGTTTTATTGGCTGGCCTAATTGAAATGAATGTGCTATCCAGTGCGCTCATTGCCGCTATGATGGGCGCCCGTTGGAGCGTTTTGGTATTGATGCTCACCACAGATTATGTCGGTCAATCACACGATCATCCTCGACCCTATGGCGGATTGGGATTATGGTTTTACGCAATTTCTATCGTTCTGATATTGGTTTTGGTGATTTTGTTTAACGGCCTGTTTTTGCTGTTACTCGGAATCAGTGTGGCTCTGAGCATATTCCTTTGGCGAAAATTATGGATGCGCTTAGTAAATGGTTATGTCGGTGATTCACTGGGCGCTTTGATCGAAGGCGTTGAAGTGCTGCTGTTACTGTGTGTGTATGGATATTATTCTGTCTGACTTGGTGGGATTCAAATTTGTTTAAATTAATGAGAAGTTTATTATTTATCAGCACGCTGAGTTTGTTGATCAATTCACCCATGCTTCGTGCTGACGTTGTTGTGGATGATTATCTGGGGCGCAAGGTTCAACTGCAGCAACCCGCCCGCAGAATTATTGCCCTGGCTCCACATATTGTTGAAAATCTCGCGGCGGCAGGGGGCATAGAGTATTTGGTGGGAGCGGTTGACTATTGCGACTATCCCGAACAGGCGAAATCCGTTACTCGGGTTGGGTCCATTAGCCAATACAGTATGGAAGCCATTGTCGGCTTGCATCCAGATTTGGTGGTGGTGTGGATGTCGACCAAAGGTGGAGCCGTTTTACAACGTCTAGAAAAATTGGGTATTGCCACCTACGCCAGTGATCCCCATTCCTTAACTGATGTGGCGAAATCCATAAATGATTTTGGAAAATTAATGGCTACTGAAGCAATTGCTGAACCAAATGCACAAAATTTTCTCAGTCGCCTAGCGAATTTAAAACAGACGAATTTGCATAAGAAAAAAATGAGTGTTTTTTATCAGGTATGGCACGATCCCCTCCAGACCCTCAACAATAAACACATTATTAGCGATGTCATATCCTTGTGCGGAGGCGTCAATGCTTTTGGCGATTTACCTACCCTGGCACCTAAGCTGAGCATTGAATCGGTTTTAGCGCGCGATCCAGACGTGATCATTGCCAGTGGTATGGGGGAAGCCAGGCCGGATTGGTTGGATAAATGGCAGGCGTGGAAAAATTTACGCGCGGTTAAAAATCAACACCTGTATTTTGTTCCACCTGATATCATTCAGCGCCACACGCTGCGGATTTTAGATGGCGCAGAAGCCATGTGCCGTGCGATAGATCAAGCGCGTTAAGAAAGGGGCGACTGAATGCCTAATTGCCGAAAGAGTATTGTGATCCAGCGTTAAGCCATTACACATTTCAACATCTCGCGGTTTGTTCCAGCATCGGGTCGCGGCTGGCGCGGAATGTGGCCTTAAACCTGGGATTCGACCACCTGAGTCTAGAGATTGTCTGCAAATCGAGTTATTGTATCGCCCTCTGGTTAATAAGGATGACAATCATGTTCGCAAATCAAACTGTTTTTAATAACCCGCACAGCCGTATGCAAGCACTCGGCATGGATACACGCCCCGACAAAGCCGTAGTCAATAGCAGTGGCCAGCCCCTGTTTTATGCGCAGACGGGCGGTATGATTCACCCCATGCGGCGAGAACTGAAGGTTGGGGAAGTCTTGTTTCGCTTTGTGGCGCGCGGTACCACGCCAAAAAACGCGGTATTGGGTGGCTGGTGGGTTGAACACGAACAATTTGCCAAAATCAGTCGCTTCGCCCAGGCCAAGAACGTCAGTGTCGCCATGGCGGCCCGCATTCTGTGCTGTGTGCCACCGGAGTGGAGCAATATGGGCATGTTAGTGCGCGCCCGTGTGTGCGAGCCCCTATTGGCTTATCGGGGTCTGGGGAATCATGTTTCGACCCCGGCAAAGGACAATCTCGGCAACGTCAAAATGACCGCGCACAATGACCTGGAGGCGCGACGCCTGTTTCAGTTATACATACCCGGCCTGGCCTCGGTGGCGCAGAAGTCTCAGGACAAGGTGCTGCCGGGGGCAATGATGTTAGAAGAGACCTTTGCCATTTCCGAGCAAGATGCCAGTAAAGGTTGGTTGTATTTGGTTTAGTGTTTTGCGTGCGTGTTGGCCCCGCGATGTAATAATGGCGGGCCAAATATCGCCTGGTTTGCCGACTGCTAATTAGGTGAACGTCAATGTCATTTATCGGGCGTTTTGCGCTATTTACTTGGAATTTCGGTTGAGATTTCGCAACACGAGAAGAATCAACAGGCAGCAATAAACGCCTAAATAAGCCATGGGGCGTCCTACATCGCCAAAGGTAATTCCCTTTCCTATCACCGTAGTCCCCGCCTCCAAAACAGAAGTACAAGTCCAAACTCAGACTTAATGACCAGAGCCCAAATGCTTGATTAATGCTTGACTGGGCAAATATATCGATATATAGTTGCACGCTCAAATATCACTCAAGAGAGTTGCTCGTGTCAAAAAATTCGCCCAGTCAGTTAGTTATCGATCTTATGAGTTTGCAAAGTAAGATTCAAAAGCGGGTAGGTGGCCCCCTATCAGCGCATGGCATTGGATTATCCGATTACTTTGTACTGAATCAGTTATACCAATCTCAATTCCAGAAAATGCGTCGCAGTGATCTGGCCGAAAGTGTCGGTTTAAGCCCTTCCGGAATTACTCGACTGTTAAATCCTTTGGAGAAAATCGGGTTGGTCGAGAAGGAATTAAATCCCCGTGATGCCCGAGTGAGTTTGGTTACGCTTACCTCTGTCGGCAAAAAAATCTATGAGGATGCCAAGGTGTCCTTTGAACAGACCGCGCAGACCATGTTTGAGCCGCTGAATGTTGCGCAATTGAAGACGCTATCGGATCTGTTGAAATCTGTTGTGTAAGTGGGCGATGCGAAACTGCCTGTAGGAACCGGTGAAATGAACACAAGCAAATACCGACAAGCTCTAATCGACAAAATGCATGTTGCAATTGCACAACATGAAATCAAAGCCGACACAATAAAAACATCATATCTCGCAGCAGGGCAGCGCGCGCCCGTGATATTGCTCCATGGCGCTGGTGCCGGCGCGGTAACTTGGTACCCATCGATTGCAGCAATTTCAAATCAATTTTATGTTATCGCCCCTGATATTGTTGGCTACGGTGAATCCGATAAACCCGATGCGCCCTACGACCGGTCCTACTTCTGTCATTGGCTTAAAAACTTTATGTTGGCCATCCAGGTTGATAAAGTTCATCTGGTCGGCTTGTCTCAAGGCGGTGCGATTGCGCTCCAATTTGCTTTAGAGAACCCAGAAAGGGTTGATAAATTGGTGTTAGTTGACGCCGGCGGTTTGGGTGCTCAACCCTCATTAACGTCTTTATTGGGTATGCTCTGGCTAAATAATTTTCCTTGTGACTTAGCCAATGAATTTTACGAGCGCTACATATTATTTGACCCAAAAAACCGAGATCCAAATCATGGACGATATTCCATTGAGGTTCTAAAAAGCAAAGGCGGAAAAAATAGCTTCCGACAGGGCAAAGGTAAAGCCGTATCAAGAATTGCCACTCAGTCACTCAGTGAAATTGCCAATGAAACCTTGATTATTTGGGGTGAAAATGACCGACTGTTTTCCGTTGAAAACGGTAGGGCCGCTGCTAAGGTGATCCCCGGTGCACAGTTTGTTAGCATAGCGAATGCGGGACACCTAGTGCTTATGGAT
>JBNKFP010000226.1:0-4589 GCA_050289365.1 Cellvibrionaceae bacterium
CTTTGAGTTGTGATCTCTGCATGCTTCGAGTAATTCATCCAAAAGCGGTTCAAGTTTTGCCCAGTGCCAATAAATTTCGCGGGCAGTCAATATGCGTTCATGGTGTGTTGGCTCAACGTTGTCGCCGACCAATAACTCTTCATAAAGTTTTTCACCTGGGCGCAAGCCCGTGTAAATAATCTCAATATCTCCGCTGCCAACAGTATAAGGCTCCAATCCGGACAGCCTAACCATACGTTTGGCTAAATCCACAATTTTCACCGGCTCACCCATATCCAAAACAAATACGTCACCACCTTTACTCATGGAGCTCGCCTGAATAACCAGCTCAGCGGCCTCTGGAATTGTCATAAAGTAACGGGTGATTTCAGGATGTGTAACCGTAATAGGGCCGCCAGCTTGAATTTGCCGCCGGAACAGCGGCACCACGGAGCCTGACGAACCGAGTACGTTGCCAAAACGCACCATAGAAAAGCGAGTTACGCTTTGCTGTTCCGCCAATGCCTGGCACACTAGCTCCGCTAAACGTTTGGTTGCTCCCATCACATTGGTTGGGCGTACAGCTTTGTCGGTAGAGACCAGCACAAATGTTTCAACCCCAGATGCAATTGCGGATTGTGCAGTTTTAAGCGTTCCGAAGACGTTATTAAGTACCCCCTCAATAACGTTAAACTCTACCATTGGCACATGTTTAAAGGCGGCAGCATGGTAAATAGTTTCCACATCGTAGGTTTTCATCACCGATTCTAGGAGGCGACCACTTTGTACCGAGCCGAGTATTGGTGTTATGTCTGTTTGGTTGCCCGTTGCCTTAGATAAGATCAGCAGTTCTTGCTCAATGCTGTACAAAGCAAACTCAGATAGCTCGATTAATAATAGCTGAAGTGGGTGCTGACGAATAATCTGACGACACAGTTCGCTGCCGATTGAACCACCTGCACCGGTCACCATAACGACCTTTCCTAGTATTTTTGCACCCATTAAAGACACGTCTGGAGGAGCGGGATCTCGTCCCAATAAATCTTCCACGGCGACATCGTGAATTTCATAAACTCTGGATTTTCCGGAAACAATATCCGCCAAGCCCGGAATTGTTTGGACTGAGATGCTAAGAGAGTTCAAGGAATCTAATATTTTCCGCCGACGCAAGCGACGCGCACTGGGGAGCGCTAACAGAACCTTCTCGGCATTATAGAGCTTAATAAGCATAGTCATTTTTTCGGGCGGATAAACATCAAGTCCCTGGATGGACGTATTCTGCAAAACTGTAGAATCATCAACAAAAGCTACTGGATGGTACTCATCCCCATGGCTCATCGATGCGGCGAGTTGGCGCCCGGCTGCGCCAGCTCCATAAATCACCACTCGCGTTTTTTTTCGCATATATCTGTTTAAAAAAACGCCGCGCAACACGAAACGCACTCCACCAATAGCGAATAGCGCCAACATGGCATAAATAAAGGGTATTGAGCGAGGCACAGGCACGCTGAATAACAAGCTCACTAACCAAAGTAATAAGGCTGAAGTTCCAACTCCGGCAATAATGACTACAAGGGCTTTTTGGTTCATGTAGCGAATCACAGCCCGGTAAAACCCAAGGCGTACAAAGATAAACAGGCTCAAAGGTATTACCGCTGACAACATAAGCCAATCTCTTTGACTGTAGCCGAAGTCCCAGCTATCAAGCCTCAATAGCATTGCTATTAAAAAGCTAAATACAATTAAACCAGAGTCTGCCATCAACTGTATGAGCCGCTTCTGACGTCGTGACAAATAGAAGAAGGGATTTAAGAGTTCAACCATAAAAGTTCCTAATAATCTGCACAGTAATATCGCCCTATTTTGAGCGACACCAAATACTGCCTTCCATTTAGGTCGCAATAAAGTTGAGGATGCAGATCAAAAATTGAAATCTTGTTTTAATTTTTGCAGATAAATGAGGTGCGCACTTTGACAGAGTTGAGAGATTAAAAACCTGATAGAGTTCAAAAAAATTGTTACTTTTTCCGGTTAATAAAATTATTGTTAACATAGTAAATAGGTAATAATAGTGTCATGTGTGAAAATTTAACGAATGTAGTGCCACTATAATAGGAGAGACGAAATACTAGCTGTAGAGATTGTTTTCTGTTCAATTGCAATTGCTTGATTAAGAAAGCATTGATAAGGTTTAAATAGACACTTAAAGATTGCAAGTCATTAATTTCATCAAAAAGATTTAGGCGCAAGAGTGACTCTTGCGCAGCAGATGGCTTTGGAAATATATAGCGTGCGTGTCACAAGGGTTTACCTGTAACCATTAAAAGAGCTGGCTACTAGCTGGCTGCAAGTTGCATCACGGCACGTAAAACGTTGCAACATTTGCCAATCTCTTCATTTTTTAAGGTCGGGTGACACAAAAACATTAAACTGTTCTCGCCCAACTCCTTGGCAACGGGTAATGGCTGCTGTGGGCGCCACCCCGTATGCTCAAACGCTTTCTCAAGATAGACTTCCGAGCAAGACCCCGAAAAACACGGCACACCCTGGGCGTTAACTTCAGCCATGATACGATCTCGATCCCAGCCAGTATTTAAATGATCCGGTTCGATAAAGACATAGCATTTATATGCTGCGTGCTCAATATATTTAGGGGTATCGGGTATTCGTAACCCCGGACACATTCTGGCGGTTTGCCAAATACGTTTTGCGTACTCGGTGCGGGCAGCTTTCCACTGAGGCATGCGAGCAAGTTGGATGCGCCCAACAGCCGATTGCATTTCCGTCAGCCGCCAATTAGTCCCAAAACTCTCATGTAACCAGCGAAAGCCGGGCGGATGTTCGCGATTATATATGGCGTCCCAACTCTTGCCATGATCTTTATACGCCCACATTCGCTTCCAAAGCTCTCGGTCGTTGGTCGTCACCATCCCCCCCTCGCCGGCGGTGGTTATGATTTTATCTTGGCAAAACGACCAACAACCAACATGACCTAACGAACCGACGCTCTTGCCCTTATACGTCGCACCGTGAGCTTGAGCGCAATCTTCAATGACATAGAGGTTGTGCTTCTTTGCTAGCAGAAGAAGCTCATCCATTTCGCAAGGCCAACCCGCCAAGTGGACAGCAACAATTGCTCGCGTGCGCGGTGTTAACTTTTCTACCACTGTAGCGGCCGTGATATTTTGAGAATCACGATCGACATCTGCAAAAACTGGAATGGCTCCTGCAGTGACAATACTGGAAACAGAAGCCAAAAAAGTTCGTGAGGTAACGATAACTTCGTGACCTTGGCCGATATTTAACCCTTTTAGTGCTAAGTCTAAGGCTGTGGTGCCGTTGGCAACTGCGATGGCATATTCGGTGTTTGCGAAGTGTGCAAATTCGCGCTCAAAATTCCTTCCTTCCTGACCTGTCCAGTAATTCACTTTGTTGGAAAGCAATACCTGCTGAACTGCATCGGCCTCTTCTTGTGTAAAAGAAGGCCAAGGAGAAAAAGGACCCTTGAGCATAACGTCATCCAGAAACTGAAAAAGTAAATGTTAAATGTCTAATGCCACTTAACCATTGTCAGTGGCGAGTTGATATGTATTACCGCTTAATAAGCGGCTTGGCTGGTACACCTACCACAGTTTGACCATCTGCAATGTCACTTACTACCGCTGCGCCAGCGCCGACAGTGACCTCTGCACCGATGGTAATACCTTGGCGAACCGAGGAGCCCACGCCAATCCACGAATATCGTCCTATTTTTACCGCTCCCGCCACATTCGCCCCAGGCGCAACATGTACAGCCTCTGCAAGCAAACAATCATGCTCTACAATCGCGCCACTATTAATTATGCAACCTACGCCAATATGGCTAAATGCGTTTACAATGGCCCCAGCCACAACCATCGAGCCGTCAGCTAAAAAAGCGAAGGGACTGATAATCGCTCTAGGGTGTATGAGTGTTGCAATGACCCCGTTGCAAGCTGTCAATTGAGAAATTTTGGTTTGTCGTACCTTGTTATTACCAATTGCGACAAATACACCTGCGTAAGCCGAGATGTTTGACAGTAAATCGCTGGTGTCACCCACCACTGGCCAAATTTCAAGCATCGGTTTATTTTTGAAGTCATCATCAAAAAAAATGATACTTTCCCAGCCACTTTGTAAGGCTATATCGGCAGCCACCTTGCCGTGACCACTGGCCCCCAAAATAGCTAGTTTTTTCATTGCTTGCTGCCCTGAAAGCGAGGCATGTCAACATCTTGGTCATGCGAAATGCCCTCGCGAACAAATACTTTTTTTAACGTATAAAAAATAATCCTTAAGTCCAGCCAGAATGTCCTATGATCCACATACCACACGTCATAGTTAAATTTCTGGTCCCATGATATTGCATTTCGTCCATTGACTTGTGCCCAACCCGTTATGCCAGGCCTTACTTCATGTCGCCTATTTTGAAAATCATCGTATAGAGGCAAATAATCCATTAGCAGTGGTCGCGGCCCAACCAGACTCATATCCCCTTTTAGAACATTCCATAGCTCTGGTAATTCATCCAGGCTAGTCGATCGCAAAACTTTGCCAAAGTGCGTCATACGCTGAGCATTAGGCAGGGGGTC
>JBNKFP010000227.1:0-4579 GCA_050289365.1 Cellvibrionaceae bacterium
GTTGGTATTTTACCAGGGATCCGTCAGATTGCTTCCGTAGCTATCATTACGTGGTTCTTGGTGGTGTTCGTTGGGCGTATTGAAAAACAATTGGTCAAGCCTTCTCCGGGGAAAAAGGGCCTTGACCAAACCACGGCAATGGCCCTCGGTAAGCTGTTGCGGATATCCATTATCATCACCGCTGTTTTGGTGGTCATGCAATCGTTGGGGTATTCGATATCAGGGGTTCTAGCCTTTGGTGGAGTCGGCGGCATTGCGGTGGGGTTTGCGGCAAAAGACTTGTTGGCTAATTTTTTTGGCGGCTTGATGATTTATTTAGACCGGCCATTTGCTGTGGGTGACTGGGTGCGATCGCCCGATAAAGAGATTGAAGGCACAATTGAGGATATCGGTTGGCGATTAACACGGATCCGTACGTTTGATAAGCGGCCACTCTATGTGCCAAATTCGACATTTACCCAGATTTCCGTTGAAAATCCGTCCCGAATGAGTCATAGACGCATTTATGAAACCATCGGCATACGTTATGAAGATGCTGCAAAAATGGCAGTTGTTATAGAACAGGTAAAGCAAATGATCGAGCAGCACGCCGATTTGGATCAATCGCAAACGATCATTGTGAACTTCAATAAATTCGCAGCCAGCTCACTGGATTTCTTTGTTTATTGTTTCACCCAAACCACCAACTGGATCGAATATCATCGCGTAAAACAAGATGTATTACTGCGCATCATTGACATTATTGAGCAGCAGGGGGCAGAGTGCGCCTTCCCCACATCTACGGTGCATATACCGAATTCGGTCGCTGTAGCCTCATCCAATTCGGAGGTGTAACCCATGAGTGAGTCATTGCCGTTACATACCTTGGGTATCGTCGGTGGCTCTGGCTTTTACCAAATGCCAGAGTTGAAACATTTTGAGAAAAAGACGATTAAGACGCCGTATGGCCCGGTCGTCGATTTGGTGGCCGGCGAAATAGCGGAAAAGCGTGTGTATTTTATCGCGCGTCACGGTGTAAGCCACAGTATTCCCCCGCATAAAATTAACTACCGCGCAAATCTTTGGGCACTCTATGAGTTGGGCGTGGATGCAATCGTTTCAGTCAACGCGGTTGGTGGCATCGCTTCAAATACGGGACCCAACACTATCGTGGTTCCTGACCAGATCATTGACTACACCTCTGGCCGTGAACACACCTACGCCGAACCGCTCAGTGAGCGTTTTAATCATGTGGATTTTACGTGGCCATTCAGCGAACCGCTTCGGTGCAAACTGTTGCAGCATTTGATTAGTACCGATCTAGTGCTCGTCAGCGGTGGTGTTTACGGTGTCTGTCAGGGGCCAAGGCTTGAAACGGCTGCGGAAATTCTGCGCTTGGAGCGCGACGGCTGCACCATTGTCGGGATGACCGCTATGCCGGAAGCCGCTTTGGCTCGTGAACTCAATGTGCCTTACGCCTGTGTCTGCCCTGTCGTGAATTGGGCAGCAGGCAAAGCGCCCGAATCGATCAGCCTAGAGGAGATCAACAGCGCTCTTGCCTCATGCATACCCAAATTGCGCCAGGCTATTGTCAATTTGCTGCAGTCTGAGTAACCAATTGTTAGAAAAATCAATCGTCTTTATCTTAAAAGCGCTGTCGGGCGTAGTCAGCGCTGGCCTTAGCGTATATACTTGCCGGCTTTCTCTTTGCCCGCTGTTTTCACGTGGCCTTTGGTAGGGGTCACCACTGATAAAAATAGGAAACTACATGCCTGTTATTACTCTCCCGGACGGTTCACAACGCAATTTTGACGCGCCAATCACAGTTATGGATGTGGCCCAAGCGATCGGCCCAGGTTTGGCCAAAGCCACCCTTGCTGGTGCTGTTAATGGTCGTGAAGTTGATGCCAGTTATTTGATTGATGCGGATGCCAGTCTGTCGATCATTACCGAAAAATCCGATCAGGGGCTTGATGTCATTCGTCATTCTGCAGCGCATTTGCTCGCGCAGGCGGTTAAACAGTTGTTCCCAGAAGCACAGGTGACGATTGGCCCGGTAATTGCCGACGGATTTTATTACGATTTCGCTTATAAGCGGGCTTTTACTCCGGAAGACTTAGCGGCCATTGAGACTCGCATGGCAGAGTTAGCGGCGGCAAATATTAAAGTCGAACGTCGGGTCCTCAGCCGAGATGACGCTGTTGCTTACTTCCGATCATTGGGTGAAAACTACAAAGCCGAAATTATTGAATCCATTCCGGTGGACGAGCAGCTGTCTCTCTATCGCCAGGGGGATTTCGAGGATTTGTGTCGCGGCCCCCATGTGCCCTCGACTGGCGCGATTAAATATTTCAAGTTGATGAAGGTTGCTGGTGCCTATTGGCGCGGCGATTCCAATAACGAAATGTTGCAGCGCGTATACGGTACCGCTTGGACCAACAAGAAAGATCTCAAGGCCTATCTTCATCGGCTCGAAGAAGCAGAAAAGCGCGATCACCGAAAGCTGGGTAAAAAATTCAATTTATTCCATCTCCAGGAAGAGGCGCCGGGTATGGTGTTTTGGCACCCCCGAGGCTGGACGGTATACAGTGAAATTGAAGGCTATATGCGCCGTGTGCAGCGACTTAATGGATACAGTGAAATCAAAACCCCGCTGGTAGTAGACAAAACTTTGTGGCAGCGATCGGGGCACTGGGATAAGTTTCGCGACAACATGTTTACCGTGGAATCTGAAGCTCGCGACTATGCCGTAAAGCCGATGAATTGCCCCTGTCATATACAGGTTTTCAATCAGGGCTTAAAAAGTTACCGGGATCTGCCCCTGCGCCTTGCGGAATTTGGGTCCTGTCATCGCAATGAGGCGTCTGGGACCTTGCAGGGCCTGATGCGGGTGCGCGGTTTTGTCCAGGATGACGCCCATATTTTTTGCAGTGAAGCCATGATTCAGGACGAGGTGTCCAAGTTCACTGATCTGCTATTTGATGTCTATGCTGATTTTGGTTTTACCGACGTCATTATTCGTTTATCCACTCGGCCGGAACAGCGGGTAGGCAGTGACGAAGTCTGGGATAAGTCTGAAAAAGCATTGGCAGATGCACTCAATGCCAAGCAATTGGAGTGGCAGTATCTGCCTGGTGAGGGCGCCTTTTATGGGCCAAAGATTGAGTTCTCCTTAAAAGATTGCCTCGGTCGGGTATGGCAGTGTGGCACCATTCAGGTGGATTTTTCCATGCCTGCTAGACTGGATGCACAGTATGTTGCCGAAGATGGCTCGCGCCAAACCCCAGTGATGTTGCATCGCGCAATCCTGGGTTCATTTGAGCGCTTTATCGGTATTTTGATCGAACATTACGAAGGCGCGTTTCCAGTTTGGCTGGCGCCAGAGCAGGTAGTAGTACTGAATATCACGGACAATCAGCAGGAATATGCAAGAAATGTTGAGAAATCCTTGGTAAATAAGGGGTTTAGAGCCGTTTCCGACTTGAGAAATGAGAAGATCGGCTTTAAAATCCGCGAGCACACAATTCAGAAGACTCCTTATCTACTGATTGTTGGCGACAAAGAAGTTGAAAGCGGTACTTTGTCAGTACGCGCACGCGGCGGGGAAGACCTTGGGTCTATGTCCGTAGAGCAGTTCAGCGAAATGTTAGCAAATGACGTTAACAAACGATGTCGATAGCAACAACTTTAAGATGAGGGGAGACAATTAACTAGAGTGGAGAGCTTAACCATTAGCAAAGATACTGCAAAGGCTAAATCAAAAAAGGCCGCAATCAACGACCAAATTCAAGCCAGCGAAGTCCGCCTAATTGGCGCCGACGGAGAGCAAGTAGGCATAGTATCAATAGATGAGGCCTTAGCTGCGGCAAAAGCAGCTACGTTGGATTTGGTGGCTATAGCAACGGAAGCGGAGCCAATTGTTTGCAAAATCATGGATTATGGTAAGCACTTATTCGAACTGAAAAAATCTAAAGCCGCTGCAAAAAAGAAGCAAAAGCAGCAGCAAATTAAGGAAATGAAATTTCGTCCAGGCACGGAAGAAGGGGACTACAAGGTCAAACTACGCAACCTTGTGCGTTTCCTAGAAAATGGCGATAAGGCCAAGGTATCACTGCGTTATCGCGGTCGAGAATTGGCTCACCAAGAGTTGGGCATGGAAATGATGCATCGCATCGAAAAGGATTTGGAAGAATGGGGTGCTGTTGAGCAGCACGCTAAAATGGAAGGACGCCAACTTATAATGGTTATCGCCCCCAAAAAGAAGAAATAGCTGGGCTTTTTAGCTGCCTTGTTATTCATTTAAAACCAAGTGCAAATTGCACCAAATGCGGAGAAGTACCCATGTCAAAAGCTAAAGTACACAGTGGCGCTGCCAAGCGGTTTAAAAAAACCGCCGCCGGCTACAAACACAAGCGGGCTTTTAAAAGTCACATCCTCACCAAAATGACCACTAAGCGCAAGCGTCAACTGCGCGGCACTTCAGTAATGAATGCCTCGGACAAAACCTTAGTTGATCGCATGTTACGCGCCCGTTAATCGGGTCGATAATAGAAATTTTGAAGAGGAATGATATATGGCCCGTGTAAAACGTGGTGTAGTG
>JBNKFP010000228.1:0-4541 GCA_050289365.1 Cellvibrionaceae bacterium
CAAAATATTCTACCTGCGCCAACAGCTCTTCAACAGAAGTCACCGATCGCATTTGCCATTGTACAGCGCCGACTCGCACCACATTTTTAGGGGACTCCAAAACCGACTCGGTAGGCTCATATAAAATATTATTCCATTCAAGCAACGTGGCGTAACCCACGGATTGCTCGTCCTCTGGCAAATATTTGCGCAATAGACGCTTCACCTGAAAATCATTGGACAGCTGAAACGTCAAAATAGGATCGTAAAGCTCTTTACGATCCACTTTTGAGATATACGCCATGGGCGACAATTCTTGTTGGTAGCTGTGGTAATTGGGGATGCGGCCACCAGCCAAAATGGCTCTTAAATTGTATTGGCGACACAATTCTTTGCGGGCATCGTAGAGGCGTCGCCCCAAGCGCAAACCTCGGTGACTGCGCTTGATCACCACATCCAAACCATACATCGCATCACCATCTTGATCATTTTTAATATTGTCATTGCTGTCAACAATATCCTCATAGGTGTGCGGATTGGAAAAACGCGCGTAGTCCACCAGAATACTCAGAGCCAAGCCGACAAGATCCTCGCCATCCAAGATCCCCAATTGTCCCTCAGGAAAATCCTTGATCAATCGCTCGATGGTATGTTGCGGCCAAGCCCCTCCCATATCGGGATAAGCCTCGTCCATCATTTCTTGAATTTGCGGATATTGGCTCATAGATAAATTGCAAATTTCAATAAGCGCTTTTTCTGTGGGCATAGTTTTTCCTAGTCAGAATTTACGTTAAACAGCGACGGCTGGAGCAGCGTGGTCAGCAGACGCGCTTGCACGGTGATCCTTGGCAAACAATACGTAAATGGAAGGGATGACGAACAGCGTAAAAAAAGTCCCTATCGCCATGCCACCAACCAAAACCAAGCCAATAGAATTGCGCGCCTCGGCGCCAGGGCCGCTCACCAGCACTAAGGGAAAGTGCCCTGCGACCGTGGCCACAGTGGTCATTAACACTGGCCGCAGCCGCGTAATAGACGCCTCTCGAACCGCCTCCAATTTCGCCACACCCTGCAACTGTAATTTATTCGCGAATTCAACAATTAGAATCCCGTTTTTCGCCACCAGCCCCATCAGCGTGACCAAACCCACCTGAGAGTATATGTTCAACGTAGTGGTCCAACCATCGGTCCAATAAGCCATTTGTGGATTGGGCATTTTTAAGAAGGTAAAGATCAATGCGCCAAACATCGATAAAAATACCGAACCAACTAAAATAACGAAAGGATCGCGGAAGCTGTTAAATTGTGCCGCAAGTACCAAAAAAATCAACACCACAGCTAAAGCAAAAGCGGGCACAAATTTATTTCCCTCCCGTCGCAATTGCCGAGATTCGCCGGTGTAATCGATCATATAGCCTGCCGGTAAAATCGCCGCGGCCTCGTCCTCCAAAAATCGCAAAGCTTCGCCCAAGGGCTGTATGGCAACACCGCTGAGTTTTACCGCATTTAATTGCTGGAAGCGATTCAGGGAACGAGGCACTGTGGTATTTTCGATGTGCGCCACGGTACCCAAAGTTACTAATTTACCGTCTGGGCCGGTAACATAAATGTCGTTGAGCTGCTCTGGATTGAGACGTTCGGAGCGTTTCACTTGCGGAATCACCCGGTAACTGCGGCCACCAATATTAAAGCGATTCACATAGCCACCGCCCAACATTACCCCCAAATCCGCGCCCACCTGCTGCATATCCAGGCCCAAATCGGCTACCTTATCGCGATCCAAGACCACTCGCGTTTCAGGCTGATCCACTTTGGTGTCGATATTTGGCGGGAAAGCAAACATGCCGCTGGCTGCGGCTTTTTGCTGAATCTGCTCGGCAAACTTTAAAATCTCCTGAGGTTCGGCGGTGGAGGCGATGATAAATTCCACGGGGAAATCGCCACCGCCAGGGAGAGCCGGTGGCGTAATTGGAAATAAATTAATGCCAGGTATGGCCCCCAGTTTTTGGGTCGCCTCAGGCATGAGTTCAAAAACACTGCGCTCGCGCTCTTTCCAGGGTTGCAATACCATGCCGCCAAAACCGCCAGAGGGAAAGGTCAATTGAAAAGTAAACTCGGTTTCTGGAAAGCTCATAAACACCTTATTGGCTTCCGCCGCATAAAGGCTGGCCTGCTCCAGCGTGGAGTTTGACGGCCCTTCCACTATGCCAAAAATAACCCCCTGATCCTCTGTCGGTGCCAACTCTTTCGATGACATCATAAACATAGGGATGGTCAGAAAACTCAAAAAACCCCACACACAATAAACCGCCACACGATTATTTAGGGTGCTATCTAACATACCGGTGTAGCGCTTTTTGATGCGTTCAAAAGTGTGCGCAACGATCCGGGCAAACCCGTGCTCCTCTATGCCTTTGGTCAGCAATTTAGCAGACATCATCGGCGACAAAGTCAACGCCACAATACCTGAAATGGTGACCGCGCCAGCCAAGGTAAACGCGAACTCACGGAACAGCGAACCGGTCAATCCGCCTTGCAAACCAATGGGCAAATACACTGCCACCAGTGTCGCGGTCATAGCGATTACCGGGCCGACTAACTCTCGCGCACTGAGAATTGCTGCATCCACGGGCGATTTACCCTCGCTGATATGCCGCTCCACGTTTTCCACTACCACAATTGCGTCATCCACCACCAAACCGACGGATAACACAATGGCGAGCAAGGTCAGCAAATTCAGACTAAAACCAAACATCTGCATTAAAAATACAGCACCGATCAGCGACACCGGAATGGCCACAATGGGAATAATGACCGACCGCACTGACCCTAAAAATAGGTAGATAACCAACATAACAATCAGCAGCGTTTCGGTTAGAGTTTTAATCACCTCTTCAATGGATTGTTCTATGTATTTGGTTGCGTCGTAGGCGACTAGGGCTTCCAAGCCCTTAGGTAAGGTGCGCTGCATATCGTCCATTTCAGCGTGTACCAACTTCATGACGTCGAGCGAGTTAGCATTGGGCAGTGGCCAAATCCCCATAAAGACCGCTGTCTTACCAGAGTAGCGAACTTCCGTTTCATAGGTTTCTGAACCCAATACCACATCGGCCACATCTTTTAGGCGAATGGTTGCGCCGTTTTGCGAGCGCAAAATCAACTCTTTAAATTCTTCAACGGAATTTAAATCGGTATTAGCAGATAAATTCACCTGAATAAAATTGCCTTTGGTTTTGCCAAGGGCCGCCAAATAATTATTAGCGGTTAGGGCACGCCGAATTTGCACCGGAGTTACATTGAGCGCGGCCATACGATCCGGTTTCAGCCATATACGCATAGCAAACGTGCGCGCGCCCAACACATCTGCCCGCTGCACGCCTTCCAATGCGGACAAGCGCGGTTGCACCACACGGGTTAAGAAGTCGGTAATTTGATTGTCTTGGAGAATGTCAGAATTGAAACTGAGGTAGGCAGCGGCAAAGGCGCTATCGGCACTTTCAACGTTGATCACCGGCACTTCCGCTTCCGGCGGCAAGTCGCCACGCACCTGATTGACCTTGGCGGTTATTTCGGACAGAGCTTTAATCGGGTCGTAATTTAATTCCAGGCGCACCTTGACTGTGGACAGGCCCTGCGTGCTTTGTGATTGCACATAGTCAATGCCGTCGGCCCCAGACACCGCTCTTTCGAGAGGAGAAGTTATAAAACCGCGCACTAGCTCTGCACTGGCCCCTATATAAGCAGTCGTGATGGTCACCACGGCATTATCGTTGCGCGGATATTGGCGCACGGTCAATGAAGATATAGCCTGTAACCCAGCAATGATAATGACCAAATTCACCACCAAAGCCAGCACCGGACGACGCACAAAAAGATCGGTAAAGGATTTCATAAACAAGTTCTCGGGCGAATGAAATGGGGTTATTGATCCTGCGGATCAGGTGTTAAGGAAAATTCAGGCTTAACCTCATTATTAATGGCGATAGGCGCGCCATTCTGCAGTTTAAAAACCCCAGCAGTGATGACTTCAGCGCCCGGCTCCAAACCTTTTTTAACCGCTACGAAATCCCCCAAACGCCGACCCAGCTGTACAAACTGCTGGCGAGCAATCAGTTTTTCCCCACTGTCATCGCTGTGTTTCTCAACCACAAAAATCGAGTCGCCATAGGTGGCATAGGCAATTGCGGTGACGGGCACAGCTAACACTTGCTCTTTTTCCGGCATGATCACGGCAACACTGCCGAACATCCCCGGCAATAACAACTCATTTGGATTGGCCAAAGTGGCCTGCACATGAATATTGCGCGTGAGCGTGTCCACCTCGGGAGAAATGGCGGTAATTTCGCCGGTAAAGGCCTGCCCGGGCACCGCGTCGGTCGTCACTACCACTTTCAAACCCAGCTCCAGTTGGGAAAAATGCTGTTGCGGCACGGAGAAATTGACAAACATCGCATGGAGATCCTGCAAGCTGACGATCGCTGTGCCACTGGCGAGGTCCTGCCCTAGATTCACTAACCTAACCCCCAGGCGCCCGGAGAAAGGGGCCCTCGTGGTTTTTTTGG
>JBNKFP010000229.1:0-4531 GCA_050289365.1 Cellvibrionaceae bacterium
CTTGACTCACACAATAAAATTTTACCGGTGAGATTGCGGTAAGCCCCATAAGCAGATTCACTAAAAAAAACGGAAATGGAATCAGACGTAACGAAAACAAATAGAATGCGCCATCTTTTTGTATTCCCGCATCAATAACTTTAAGTTGCTTAGCAAATCGTCGATGAACTGAATCAAACAGGAAAAAACGAGACATTAAAAAAGCGAGTGTCGCACCGGTCGCACTTGCGAAAGAAACAAGCACGGTCCCCCAGAATAAACCAAAAATTGCACCTCCTGCCAGGGTCAAAATCGTTGCACCGGGTATGGAGACGGCGGTTGTAATGACATACACCCCAAAATAGACCATCGCAAAAATGACAGGTCGGCGAATACGCTGATCAATTAGCCAATCGGCTTGCTGGTGTAGATTTTCTAGGGTGAGCAACGCCGGCACGTCAAAATAGTAGGCTCCAATGAGTATTGCCCCCAAAATACTAGCAATTACGATTTTTTTCACAGCAGTTACTCTTAAGGGCTTCCGGTGTGAGGATTATGCACTTTGAAGGCCACATGGCAAATCATCTTGCGAGTCACGATAAAACCCGCTTCGATATATCTCAGGGCCGCGTTGCTGAGACAGCCGACCTGATCAGTTTTCATACACCCGCTAAAGCTAACGAGTACACCACCGTAAATCGCCTGTATTTGCTCATTTCGACAATGCAACATATCATCACTCTTGCTTATTTAAGCTTCAACGACTTTGCTGAAATACCGATGTCCGCCTTAAGATTTCGTTTTTCCCGTTCTTACCCCTTGTCGTATGTCGTTGCGAGTCCTTAACAAGGCATTATGGAAAGGATTGGTGATAAACTTGATAGAACTACCGCCACAATCATATTACAATTGCCGCCCACCCAATCTAGAATAAAGTGCCGTGACCACCAAAGACTCCATATTCCAACAATTTAAAACGGCATTTTCTTCTAATCCCGCAATATTAGTCAGTTCTCCCGGTAGACTTAATTTGTTAGGTGAGCATACTGACTACAACAATGGCTTTGTGCTACCCGCAGCGATCGATAAAGAAGCTGTATTTGCATTGTCGCTGAATGGACGGAAAGAGTATCGATTGATCAGTCGAGACTTTGACGACTCTTATGCAACCGAAGTCAGCTCTAAAAGCAATAAATCCTGGGTCAATTATTTACTTGGGGTCGTAGCCCAGGTGGAAGGCAAGGGCCACACGGTTCCTGGATTTGATTTGGTTTTTGGTGGAGACATCCCCATAGGGGCTGGAATTTCATCTTCTGCGGCACTTGAGTGTGGTTTGCTTTTTGGTCTCAATCACCTGCTGGATCTTGGGCTCACGCTGGTTGAGATGGCCACAATGGCACAAAAGGCTGAGCACCTGTATGCCGGGGTGCAATGCGGCATTATGGACCAGTTCGCAGTGCTGCATGGAAAATCCAACCAAGTCATAAAACTGGATTGTCGCAACTTGGAGTTCTCATATTACCCGTTTAGCACCAAGGACCATTGCATCGTTTTGTGCAACAGTGGCGTAAAGCACAGTCTCGCCTCATCCGAGTACAACACCCGCCGCAGAGAATGTGAGCTCGGCATCCAAGCCCTACAAACCATTCTCCAAATGCCAAAAATCAGTTCTTTGCGAGATATCACTTCCGCTCAAGCCCAATTATTACGGGGTAAGGTGCAGAATAATGTCTGGCAACGGTGCCAATATGTGGTTGAAGAAATCACTCGAGTCGAAGTAGCTTGCCAAGCACTTCAATTGGGAGATTTGGCAAAACTTGGTGAACTAATGTACGAAACCCATGAAGGCCTAAAAAACCAATATGAAGTGAGCTGTCCTGAATTGGATCAGCTCGTCGAAATTGCAGAGCAAGTTGACGGCGTCATAGGTGCGCGTATGATGGGCGGCGGTTTTGGCGGCTGCACAATCAATCTGGTAAAAGAAGCAGCGCTCGATCATTTCGTCGCAACCGTCAATGACCGTTATTACAACAGAAAAAATAAGCCGAGTGATGTCATCACCACTAAAATCAACGACGGCACTAGACTGGTATAACAGCGGAATAGCGCCATGAACAGCTTCGATATCAATGACCATAGCCACCGCCGATACAATGCACTGACTGGTGAATGGGTTTTGGTTTCCCCCCACAGAGCAAAACGTCCGTGGCAGGGTCAACAAGAAGCCCACCTCGATATCCCCGCTACCCCCTACGATGAACACTGCTATCTGTGCCCTGGCAATAAGCGAATCGATGGAAGCTCAAACCCTCAGTATGTGGAGCCCTTCGTTTTTACTAATGATTTTTCCGCACTGCGTTCGGACTCCCCAGCAGGTGGTTCAGCGGACCCACTTTTCGCCAGCAAGAGCGAACGAGGCCTTTGCAAGGTGGTTTGTTTCTCGCCAGACCATAGCTTAACTCTACCCCGGATGCCCCTGAAAGACATAGAAAAGGTAATAACAACTTGGATTTCTGAGACGCGCAAATTAAGTTCTCTGGACTGCGTTCAACATATACAGATTTTTGAAAATAAAGGTCAGGTAATGGGTTGTAGCAACCCTCATCCGCACGGCCAAATCTGGGCACAAGAATCGATTCCGGATGTGGTTTTAAAAGAGCAAAAGCAACAACAGCAATATTACCTGGACCACAAACATGGACTATTAGAGACCTACCTCGACAGGGAACTGAAACGAAAAGAGCGTGTAGTAGTAGAAACACAGCATTTCGCTGCCGTTGTGCCTTTTTGGGCCACTTGGCCATTTGAAACATTATTGCTGCCAAAACTCAAAGCACCTAGCATCACAGAACTCACTACGGAAGAAATTGCGGATTTTGCCAAAATATTAAAACGGGTAACGGTAAAATACGACAATCTATTTAACACATCATTTCCCTATTCCGCTGGTATACATCAAGCACCCTTTAACAGTGACGACCACACCTATTGGCATTGGCATATGCATTTCTTTCCGCCACTGTTACGGTCAGCTTCCGTTAAAAAATTTATGGTGGGTTACGAAATGTTAGCAGAACCTCAACGGGATATCACACCAGAACAAAGTGCCAGCATGCTCAGAAATTTACCCGATACACACTATTCGGTGAGCTCACCATGAATTGAGAGTCAGTCAACTGATGTTGTTTAATATTTCAGGCAACATTAGCCAAACCCGTGTTGTGCGTCTACACAGCCAAATTCCATTAATGACACACTATTTATTCAAATAAAAAGAGGTTTTTGCATGAATACAAGCCTAGCACTTCTGGACTATGTCATATTTATAACCTATGCCGTGCTGATTGTCGGCGTCGGCTTGTGGGTTTCATCCTCTAAAAAAGGCCATGAAAAAACCTCGGAAGATTATTTTCTAGCCGGTAAGTCTCTACCTTGGTGGGTTATCGGCACTAGCCTCATCGCCGCCAACATTTCCGCAGAGCAATTTATCGGCATGTCGGGTTCCGGTTTTGCTATAGGCCTAGCAATTGCTTCCTACGAATGGATGGCCGCAATTACACTGCTCATAGTCGGTAAATATTTCTTGCCTGTTTTTATCGCCAACAACTTGTTTACCATTCCAGAATATGTGGAAAAACGTTTTGGCAAAAATTTAAAGACCATACTCGCTGTTTTTTGGCTTGCGCTATTCGTCTTTGTCAATTTGACAACAGTACTGTTTTTAGGCGGCAAAGCGCTCGACACTATCATCGGCAACGGCAGTGGCAGCATTTTAACGCTAAGCATTCTCGGTCTGGCGATGGTCGCTGCAGCTTACTCTCTTTGGGGCGGCCTAACCGCTGTTGCATGGACTGACGTTATCCAAGTAGTGCTATTGGTTTTTGGTGGTCTAATAACCACGTTTATTGCTATAACCAAAGTTTCTCCAGACGGCGGCATTCTCTCAGGGTTCGCCTACTTATACGAAGTTGCACCGCAAAAGTTCTCTATGATTTTAGAGCAAGGGGAAGTCATCACACCCAATGGCAAAGATGCCTGGTGGGACCTTCCGGGCATCGCTGTGCTGGTCGGTGGAATGTGGGTGGCCAACCTATACTACTGGGGTTTTAATCAATATATTATCCAGCGCACACTTGCAGCCAAAAATATTGGTGAAGCGCAAAAAGGCATCGTTCTCGCAGCATACTTGAAATTATTAATCCCTCTTCTGGTCGTCGTACCTGGAATTATTGCCTTCGTGTTAAATAGCAATGAAGCGGGCCAAATTACTCAGCAAACAATTGATCCATCCTTTGTAGGGAATGAAGGCCAAATTCTAAATGATAATGCAGCCCCCTGGTTGATCAGCAGCTTTATTCCAGCGGGATTGAAAGGCTTAGTTGTAGCAGCCCTAGCCGCCGCTATCGTGAGCTCATTAGCATCCATGCTAAATTCCATATCGACCATATTCACTATGGACATCTACAAACCCCTGATTAATCGCTCCGCTTCAGATAAAAACATGCTAACAACGGGACGAGTAACTGCGGCCATATCCCTAGTCATTGCGGTC
>JBNKFP010000230.1:0-4504 GCA_050289365.1 Cellvibrionaceae bacterium
TATGTTCGCAGAGGATTTGCCTTTGCTGGCAATAGGGTGTATCTCAACCGGAATAATGCCCTTCTCAATAAGCTGCCCCGCGACAGATTCTACTGAAGCAGCTTCAATCTTCCCCTTGGTAACCGATCCTTGACTAGACCGGCCTTGATATTCAAAGGTCGGCATTGTCTTGCCCTTCGACCACTTCTGCTAAGGATTCATCTTCCACCTCCGCAGAAACTCTCAGAACTTCATCCATGGTAGAAATGCCCTCTAGGGTGTACTCCAAGGCACTCAAACTCAGGGGCCGATAATTGGGGTGATTGTGGGCAGCGGCATTGAAATTTCGCACACTGCCATCGCGCAGCGCATCGGCCATTTCAACGTTAATTTCCAATAGTTCAAAAACACCTATTCGTCCCAAATACCCTGTATTAAAACAATGGGGACAACCCGATCCTTTTCGCATTTTACTCACATCGATTTGCGAATTTTTTTTCAATCGGGTGATGAGTGCCCGCTCTTGCTGATTCGGGCTATAGGGCTCGCTGCAGTGTAAACACACGCGACGCACCAAGCGTTGAGCCACCACCGCTCTCAAGCTGGACGCCACCAGATAGGGGTCAACCCCCATGTCAATCATTCTCAAAGCCGAGGTCACTGCGTCGTTGGTATGTAACGTCGACAATACCATATGACCGGTCATGGCCGCGCGCAATGCAATCTCGGCAGATTCGGAGTCACGAATCTCACCAATCAACAAAATATCCGGGTCTTGCCGCAAAGCTGCGCGCAATACCATATTAAAATTCAACCCAATTTTTTCATGCAGCTGCACCTGATTGATACGAGGTATTCGAAATTCGACGGGATCTTCGACGGTTATAATTTTTTTCTCAGCGGTGTTTAATTCCGATAAAGCTCCGTAAAGGGTAGTGGTTTTACCACTACCCGTTGGTCCAGTAACCAAAACCAAACCATGTGGACGAGTGATAATATGGCGAAATAAATTGACGTAGTCAGACGGCATACCAACCTCGTTTAGAGGCCTTATCCCGGCGGTCTGATCTAAGATCCGCATGACGACCGATTCACCAAACTGCACCGGCATGGTGGATAGACGCACATCAATGTTGTGATTATTAACCTTTAAATTAAACCGGCCATCTTGAGGCAAACGTTTTTCAGAAATATCCAGCCCAGACATTAGTTTCAGCCTTACCACAAGAGCTCCGGATATCCGTTTTTCGTTCATCACCTGCTCGATCAAGACACCATCCACCCGCTGGCGAATACGCAACACCGTTTCGTCCGGCTCGATATGGATATCCGATGCACGAGTATTAATCGCCTCTTCAAATATTTTTTGCAGTAATTTAACAACAGGCGCATCCGTGTCTTCCGCCGCAGTAACAATATCCGCAATATCCACCGCATCACTTTCTAGCTCCTCATCCAACTGTTCCGCTAAGGAGGCAATTTCACTGGCGCGGCTGTAGGCAATGTCGAGGATATCCAACAGTTCCGATTCACGTACGACTGCCGGTTTGATGGGCTTGTTAATAATCTTTTTTAATTCGTCAAGTCCGAAGATATCAGTGGGGTCTGACATGCCCAGCAAGACCCCGTTGCTATCATCCTTGAGCACAATCACACGGTATCGCCGAGCGATAGTTTCCGGCAGAGACTGCACTAGATCTCGATCAAATCGAAATTGATTCAATTCGATAAAGGGATAATCCAATTGCTTAGACAGCAGCGATAGCAAGGTATTTTCTTCAACAAAACCCAATGCAACCAACTGACGCCCAAGTTTATAGCCAGTCTTTTTCTGCTCTGCCAGAGCGACAGACAGCTGCTCTTGGCTGATAATTTGTTGCGCAACTAAAATATCCCCAATGCGAATTCTTTTAAGAGGAGCATTCGGATCCATGGAATCACCGACGGTATGAATAGCTGGACAAATCAGCAATACGCTGACGGACAAAACGCTCCACTTGAGCATTTTGATAGTGATATTTTTCGATTTGTTGATAGGCTATGAGAGCATCACCACTTCGATTAAGACGATCCAAACATACGGCCAAGCCCAGCCAATCACTGACTTGAACCTCACCAGACTTAACAATAGCTTCATAGCCTCTCTCAGCACACTGCAAATCCCCTAACTTCTGACAAACCGCACTGAGTAAGCGCAGGGCAGGAATCTTGATGACGCCATTGAAATTTGACTGTGACAGTAACTCGCGAGCTCGCTCAAATTCGCCCTGAACCACCATAGCTTGCACATTCACATACACTTTCAGTGACGGTTGCTGATCTGCTATGGCCTGCTCAAGCTGGCGTAGCTGCGCCAAGTCCTGAGCCTGCGTAAAAACATCAGCAAGAGCAAGACCGGTCAAAGGCATCATTTCACCAGCAGACATTTTATTGAAAGCCAATTGCTTCAAACTGGTACTGAATTGATGCTGTATTTTATTCGCCAACTGGGGATCACTGACCCGTTTGGTTTCTTGAATTTGAGCCCTAGATGTTTGATCAATTGAGTGTGGACTAGGGTTATTATTTGACGGAACATCCAAGGTAAGTTCATCTTGCCAAGGACCGATGATTTTGGCCCTCTTCAAATAACCCTGAGCTCGTGCTGTCAAACCCCGTGCTTCTGCATTTTTTGCCATTTCAATATAGCGTGATCGGATCGCTCTGAGACCCTGTTTCGCACCCAAATTCTCTGGGTCTAGCAAAAGAACACTATTGTATAACTGGTAGGCGTTGTGTTTTGCCGGTGTCATCAATTGGTCATTGGTCAAAGCACGCTTTGCCTCATCAAGCAACCGGCTAATTGCCCCACCAAAATCGTCTGGATGATCAGAATGGGGGTCGACGTGTTTGATAACCGTTTCCTGATATTGAGTCGGATCCAATTCGGACTCATTCAGATCAACTTCTATTTCGATGTGACTTTCAACTGGAATCGCTTTTTGTGCGGTGTTGGACATGGGCGTATTTTCTGCACCACCTGAATTGTCGTCCTTGGCAGGGTTCTCATTGACGTTTAGCCACTTAGAATTCATTGCAATGGGTTTAGGAATTTCGATTGGAGCGGTTGCTTTCGACTTAAGATGAAAGAGATTGAGTTCAAACACTACAAAATAAACGCCGGCCAATAGTGCTAAAATAGGCAAAAGGTACTTTTTGAATGAAATCAACTTTTTTTGTGGCGGGCTGCGGTCAGCAGCAGACGATTGAGACTCCAGAGCAGATTCACTCTCAGGTTCTAGGTCACGCAACATATCGTTAATTAAACTCATTCTGCGCAGCTCACAACTTTTGACGTATTTTTATGCCCACTTAACCGCCACAAAACACTTAAGACCCGCCCTATCATACGCGCCTCTTGAGTGTCAGAAATAGCACGTGCAACATGCCAAGGCGTGACCACTTGGTCACCTTTTCCAAACGCACACATCAGTGCTTTATGAGCCATAACATTAATTAATCTGGGAATACCGCCGGAGGCTTTGGCCAACAAAAATACTGCACCAGAATTGAACAATTGTCGCGACCCTCCGCAACCAACAATTCGAAATTGGATATAGTCATTGACCGCAGATTCAGACAAAGGCACTAAGGTTTCGGAAAACACAATTCGTTGTTGCAGTTGACGCAAATCTTTACGAGCCAGCAAAACATCCAATTCCGGCTGACCAAAAATCACCACTTGCAACAGCTTACGCTTTTCACTCTCCAAATTGGTCAGCAAGCGCAGAGATTCTATGGTTTCGATTGGCATTGACTGAGCTTCATCGATCAGTAAAACGGCTTTTTTATTTGACCTAGCAATCTGAACCAATCGGCGATATATCGAAGACGTTATTTCGTGACTCTGCATCCGATTGCTGTGCTCAGCGCCAATCTCTGCAGCGAGAAACTGTTTCAATTCTTCCGGCGACAACCAAGGATTGGGAATATATGCGCTGACATAATTCTGTTCATGCATACGACGCAAAACTGTCCGGCATAATATCGTTTTACCCGTTCCCACTTCTCCCACAACCTTTAAAAAACCCTCTCCCTCCTGCAAAGCCAACATCAAAGTATTCAATGCTTCTTTATGGCAGTTTTGATTGAGAAACAATTGGGTGTCTGGCGTCAATGAAAACGGCTTTTCCGTTAACTTGAAGAATTCCAAATACACTTTATCGACTCCGCAATTCAGCACCGGACTGCTGACCATAAGTTTGGTATTGATTTAACTGATTACGCCAGGTATTTTCCTCCACCACAACCGGGCGCAGTAGAATGACCAATTCGGTCTTTTTTGCCGTTTTATTCTTGGATTTAAAAAACACATTCAAACCCGGGACATCCGCCAACCAGGGGCGGCGCCCACTCAGTTCTTTTTTTACGTTCTGCATCAAACCACCCAGCACAATAACCTGTCCGCTTTTGGCTCGCACAACGCTATCACTCTCACGAATATCTCGCAGCGCCAACGGCAAAGAAAACTTTGAATCGCCAACCG
>JBNKFP010000231.1:0-4418 GCA_050289365.1 Cellvibrionaceae bacterium
CTCATCGAAAGCTCCTTTTTCTTGCACAATATATGTAGTAATCGAACTGGAGGCAAAGCATTAACCAGCTAATGGGCTTCGTGCTCCGAATAGCCGCTTATACTATCCAGCGCGCAAAGTTTGCGCAAGGAGCCGACTTACATTTTTATATCGACTTATTTTAAGGGGAGCGCGATCACCGCAAAGCTCGTAAAGAACATACTCCTGGCACTTGGAGTATGCCAGCCCAAATGGCGTTCCCGCCCCAATAGATACCGATACTCAGCGCACCAGCAATTTGCGCCTCCACTTGATACCTCTTAATGCCTAACAACCATTCACTCTGTTTTTTGGGGGATACATTAACGACTTGTGCCTGAAAGCGGATTAAAAAGTGACGAATCACCGTAGACTATGCAGACATATTGTGTAAAATAACCACCTCAGTGATTTAGGCGCGTTTTTTCACTTATGCCACGATCTTGTTATAAGGACATACTATGATCTCACCTGCTGATCCGGCGATCGCCCACGCCGCCCCAACCTCTGCAATATTGGCCCACCTATGGCATCGTTCAGACAATGGCCAATTACCTTCTGTATTTGCAATATTGGACGGCGCCCGTGACAAACGTATCCTCCCTATGGTGAACAACAGTCGCTTGGAGCATGACTGCCTGTTCTCTGGCCCTATGTCCTACGCCCTGCGTCGGGCGTCGCCTCACATCGTTAAACTGCAACCCGATACCGAATTTACGCACAGTCTTCTGTCCTTGGGCTGGGGTAATGCATGGGGAATTTTTATTGTTGGCGATTCACACTTAAATTTGCCGTCAATTCGCTACCATTTTCGGCGCCTGGCGCGTGTGCAAGGACCCAACGGAAAAGCCATGCTGTTCCGCTATTTCGATCCACGTGTATTACGGGTATTTTTATCGACTTGCGATAGCGAACAGTACCAAACCGTTTTCGGCGGACTGAACGCACTCGTGATGGAAGATGCTGAAGCCAGCACCTTGCTGAGCTTTACTCCAGACCGTCAACAACCCGCAAAAACCCTATTGATTTAGTGCCAAACGGACTGCAAACACGTTTTTGAGCTCACAGATCATGAATACCGCATTACTTTAACAAGTGGAAGGGAATTACAAATGAATACTGACCAAGTTAGTCCTCAACGAGTCGCTGCTGAACTTAAATTAAGCCCACTGTATCATACCGACCCCAACGATCAAGCGGCTCTTGAACTATTGGCAAACGGGGCGCTTAGTAAATGTACAGACTATGGCCTGGACACATCACATCTTCAAGCGGTGGTATTAATGGCGCAGACCATTGAACATCTCGGTGCGGATTTCGACCAGCAAGATTGGGTCATCCGTATATTGAATGACACACATGACAACGACGAACAAAAAATCCAAGAAGTTCATCAGTTCCGCATTTTCGACGAAGTTGGCCCAACTGGCATTGATTTTCCCACCTATTGTATTTTGAAATTCAAGCGCCGAGTACCCAACCACGGTTATGAAAATGCCGACGTCCATTACGCTTCAGATATCGCTTTACAGCTCGCGCAAAACTATCGAATTTCCGATTTACTCAATACCTATTCTTGTATGGAACTGCTATTGCTTACCGGTGGGCTTCTGGACAATCACCCCGCTTGCGCCCCAATGCAGGAATTCTTGAGCTCGACGTCACTGTCAAGCGACAAAAAAATCGAAAAGTGCTACGCATGGTTAAATCAAAACATAGCCGAAGTAACGGCAGTTTTTAGTTAAAGGGAAAAGGATTTAGTGTGGCAACAGATACTATAGGGCAACACATATTAGACAACGCTGGCATTAATTCGAGTTCACGCCGAAACAGCTTCAGAGAACGCTACCCCGATGCCGAAAAGCTGTACGCGGACACCTACAACTCCCTTGATGACGAGGCCCTGAAGGCGAAATTTTTGTCCTCCAATCGCAAAGAAGCTCATGCTGCGCTTTTGGCATCAAGACGAATGGCAGAACAACATCGCTTATTTGTGAGCGTGGGCACCGACAATGTACAAAGCGCCATCGCCAACGCCAGCTTCAAAGAAGAGTACGAAATTGCCCTTAAACAAATTGAAAACAACGAAATTGACACCAGTCGCCCTGAGGCGCTAGCCGCTTTTACGCTCGACGATCTGAAAACGAAACGTGCATCAAAACCCGCTGCTCGACAAAATGTCATGTCCATTGTTCGCCGCTGCCGGGTTCTCAACTGCACCTTCGAAGCCATGACCTTTAACGAAACAAAACACAATGAAGTGGATGGTCGATTTTTTGGATTCGATGGAATACTTAGCGAACGCTCAGGAAAAATTGGCACGTTCCTTCGCGAGCCAGTCCCTATGGTCAGCAATCCGCCCAAGCTGATACTCAAGGGCAGTGACTTGCAAGGTGAAACCCCGGAATACCATACCATTGCCGGCAAATTGGACTATTGGGCAAGGGAATTGAACATTTCGGCGAGCGGCTCCTGTGATAGCGGCATGGGGCATAAATGCCCAACCGTCAGCATAAAATCGGACGACACAAAATTTAATTTGACCATGGGTGTGGGCGGCGTCAATGCACTGGAACTGCCCAATACCGATGCGGGTTTAAAACATTTTCGTCTTTACCCGCCACAGTCCGAATCCTTTGGTGACGGCTGGCGAAAATACAAAGCGCTGTTGCTGGATAGCAAGTCACTGACCAAGCCCGCCACCTACCATTTATCCGTACTCAGCCATGAACCTTCCGCTCCCTTTGCGGGTTTTGCAGCACTTGTGCACGTTTATCGCCCAATTATTTTTTCGTTTTCGGCGACAGTAGCCATTCCAATCTTCAACAATGGAGATTTCGAATGCAGTGTTGGCTATCTGGCACGAATCGATGACAAAGAATTGCAAGGCTCCCACTCTGCAGATCCAAAAACCTTTTTCAACGAGGTCTTTAATAATGTCACTTGGCCCATCACCTTAATCACCTCTGTCTCCCGCATCTTGAAGGGAATGTCGCACCTGAATCGTGGTCACTCTGACGACATAGTCGATGGCGCAGAGCCACAGCCGCTTGACGCCACCAACGAGGCGCCTGCGGAGGACGGTAAAAAAACTGAGTCAGACCTCATGACCTCGGAATTTACGCTGGCCTATCGCCGCATTCTCGCGCCCAAGCCAGATGGCTCTGGGGTTGGCTATATGGAACAGGTGTTTTTTGCCGCAACGCCCCTTTTAACCTATTCCCACAAGACGACATTTACTTGGACCTTATGGCAGGCGTGCTTGGCTGCAGCGACCGGCGGGGCAAGCGAAATCGCACAGCAAACCTTTCGCGCCCTAGGCATTGAAGAGATGGTGACGGACGGCTTTCACAACCTGCGCACTTGGTTCCAACAAGTGGCCAAAGACATCAAAAAGCTATCACACGTTAGTGATGAAGATGTAGAGGATATCATCGCCAAACCCAACCAGTCGCCTGCGTCATTTGGTGCCAAAATCAGTTTTGAAATGGAATTTTCCGGTGCAATAGAAACCGACTCCCCCGGTGCGGGCCTGGTGTTCCATAAACCTCTGGGCGCTAGCAAGTGGTCAATTGATGGTCAAAGCACCTCGCTGTATGGCGGTGTTAACGCACAATTTAAACCCTCCTGTAGCTTGGACTTAAGCATTGTCAAAGCCTTTACCTGTGGTGTGGGGCCAGATTCCGCAGGCATTGATGTTACTGTTCAATCCGCCGATAATTGCGCCCCGGTTCGCTTAGCGGTAAACGTATCCGGAATACAAAGTGGTAAGGAGGTCTCCAAGGCCGATACGGCGAAGCTAAAGCAGTTAAAACTTGATTCGGATAAAGGCGACACGGCTGCCGAGGATGCTTTAAAAGATGCGGTGGGCAAATTAAAGGATCGTGATGAAGCCGGTGTGGGGATTTCCTTGCTATTCAGTGGCATTGGGGTGTTTATTACGGCGTATATTCGGGTGACTAAAACGGCTATTGAAGAGAAGAGTACAAAGACTGAATATGACGATCATCAAGCTTCAGGCAGGAGCAATGACGTTCCGAAAAGGAAACTCAAATCAGAATCGAATGGACTTATCCAGAAACAACTTAACTTTAAAATGATGCGTGAACGTCGCAGTCGCGATATTTGGCGAATACCATCGCCATTTAAATGATAAATAAACAAAGGTGATAAATGTCAATTACATTGAATAAGCCATTTTACTCATTAAAGATCCAATCGGAATACTGTGGTTATTACGCTTGCATCAATGGCTGTTATGTAGAGGTAAACAAAGAAGGTGTCCCGTTGACCATTGAATACCCGGTAAACCAGTGGTTGCGCAATGGTACAAACGAAATTTACATTTATTTTGTTAACACTGCGATACCTGGAACGGACATCGTAGATTTTTATCCAGA
>JBNKFP010000232.1:0-4334 GCA_050289365.1 Cellvibrionaceae bacterium
CGGTAAGCTGCCTACCACTTTTCCTGTGCATTACGGTGATGTTTCTTCTGCCAACTGGTTTCCTGGGGTGGTCACGTCCAAAGAGCCGGCGAGCAACCGCATTAAAGATTTTTTTAAAGGCTACTGGTCGCGGCTTGACTACAAAGACGGTATTTTTGTCGGTTACCGCCATTTCGATAAGCACGGTGTGCAACCTGCTTACGAGTTCGGCTTTGGGCTGTCTTACACTGATTTCTCCATCTCAAAAATAGCGGTCTTGAAGGGGGCTGAGCCAGGAACTTTTAAAGTGCGAGCAAGGGTCACGAATTCGGGTAAGGTTGCGGGTAAGGAAGTGGTCCAGCTCTATATTTCTGCGCCGCAGTCAACCTTGCAAAAGCCCAATCAAGAATTAAAAGGTTTCGTTAAAACGAAGCTCTTGCAGCCGGGGCAATCCGAAACCGTAACATTGAATGTATCACCTAAGGATCTGGCATCATTCGACCCTGAAAAGCGCGGATGGGTAGCAGAAGCGGGTGTGTATAAATTTAAGCTTGGCCGGTCATCGCGGGATATCGTTCAGATTGAAAGCCTGGATCTTCCTCATGAAATATGGGTTGAGTCGGCGAAAGCTGTACTGGCTGGCGATGGCGAAAGTTTATAAGAATAAATGACGTTGTTCTTTGAATCGATAATTCTTATTTGATTAATGAAAATGACCACGGGCTATTAACATGAGTTTCAATAGCCCTAGGTTTGCAGCATGAAAAATCAGCCAGTTGGGCCGAGGTGCGCTTACTTTGTTGTTATTTTAAGTGGCGCTTAAAGCAGACAGGGGTGTTCTGCCCGGCTGTGACATGTTTCTTTGTGTCCAATATTATTGAGGTAATCGTATTCTCTGGGGTGTTTAACCGGGGGATTGTTGTTACTATTCTGCCCTGGATCCCTTAACGAGCAGAGTGATTTGGCTACTTCCCCAGACACAACACCGCCCGCGCCACATTCTATTTCAATTTGGATTGCCATTCGCTATTGGCTGAAATTGGGCTTCGTTAGTTTTGGTGGGCCCGCTGGCCAAATCAGCATGATGCATCAAGAGTTGGTCGAGCGCAGACGCTGGATATCAGAACATCGTTTTTTACACGCGCTGAATTACACTATGGTTTTACCTGGCCCCGAAGCGCAACAATTAGCAACTTACATCGGCTGGTTGATGCACGGCGTTTGGGGAGGTGTTGCCGCAGGCATTCTATTTGTTTTGCCTTCACTGTTCATCTTAATGGCGTTGACTTGGATCTACCTAGCGTTTGGCAATTTGCCTGTGGTTGCGGGAATCCTATACGGTATTAAACCAGCTGTGACGGCCATTGTGATCTTTGCGGCCTATCGTATTGGGTCTCGAGCTTTAAAAAATAATGTGCTGCGCGCGATTGCGGCACTGGCTTTTGTTGCCATATTTGCATTGAATGTTCCATTTCCTTTTATTGTTTTATCGGCGGGTTTGATTGGGTTACTTGGGGCGCGCCTTGCCCCAGAATATTTTCAATCGGGAGGACACCAAGCTGACTCAGCACACAAGGAGGGCCCGGCACTGATTGATGACCATACTGGCGTGCCAGAACACGCAAAATTCAAGTGGTCGAGATTGATCCGGTTTGCGGTTGTTGGTTTGGCTCTGTGGGGACTGTCTCTGCTTTTTCTGGTAACGCAATTTGGTTTTGCAGGCGCCTTCACTCAAATGGCGTGGTTTTTTACTAAAGCAGCGTTGCTGACATTTGGTGGTGCCTATGCTGTATTGCCCTATGTTTACCAAGGCGGTGTGGAAAATTACGCTTGGTTGACGGGTATCCAAATGATTGATGGCTTGGCGTTGGGAGAGACGACGCCTGGGCCGTTGATTATGATTGTTGCCTTTGTAGGGTTTGTTGGCGGTTGGAGCAAAGAAGTTTTTGGGCCGGATATGCTGCCTTTGGCTGGGGCAGTGGGTGCAGGTGTGGCGACGCTTTTTACCTTCTTACCGTCTTTCTTGTTTATTTTACTGGGAGGCCCGATTGTTGAGGCAACCAAAGACGATCTGAAATTTACCGCGCCCTTAACGGGCATTACTGCAGCGGTTGTTGGGGTTATTCTCAATTTGGCAGTTTTTTTTGCCTACCATGTGTTGTGGCCACAGGGATTAGCAGCACACTTTGAATGGCTGTCCCTAATTATCGGTATGGTGGCATTTACAGCGTTGTTTAAATTCAAAACCGGCATAGTGCCGGTTATCGTGGTCTGTGCAGGAATCGGTTTGAGTTACAGTTTGGTTCTAAAATTGTTTTAAGCCACGGTGGAGAAGGCTTTGTATTATCCATGAAATTAAAGGTAAATTTTTAGCCATTTGTAAAGAGTCCGCCCATCTAAGCCAACACTCGTTGAGCCGCTATTTTGCGGAGCAAGTATTGCTCTTCAGTACTTAAAGATCGAGCGTCATAATTCATGGGCTAGATGATACATGAAAACACTTATGTATTCATTGTTATGACCCACTTAGTAAGCAGTTGTATCCGACCTTTAGCGTTTTGGAAAATTGTCGCTGGGTAGATGACGGGACAGTCGTGGCATCCGCTGGGATATCAGCGGGGATCGATATGAGTCTTTACTTGCTTGGCAAAATTTATAGCAGTGAAGTCTCAGAAAACACGGCTCGGAAAATGGAATATGGCTGGAATAATACGGACGAGTTCTTTAGGCTCAGTGGTACTTTTTATTGGGTCAGATCTCGTCAGTAATCCCAATATTCTCGTTATCCACTTGCGCTCAGGGGGCGATGGGGCTGAGTGCAAGTGGAGATTAGATCCTCGAGTTCTCTTAATTTGGAAGTATGAAAATCGATTGCTTGCTAAAACGATAATTCAGAATTGCTATAACCGACTTCATCATCTATTGCCATTTTTATGTAGTCAACACTGATGCTTTCGGGATAACCGTATTGGCTATTGTAGGTCACTTTTAATTCATCGGGTTGTTCGGTGTTAATCAAAGAGTCAACCTTATCAAACCACTGAGGAATCGTAAGTAGGTTTTGCAGTTCTGCGCGGCCCAACATCTCTTCGTTGGCATCATATTGAGCCTCAGTTATTGTGCCGTCGACCACAGTAATCTTAATTTTCTGGTTACTAGGCGGGGGGCAAAAGCAAGATTTCACCGTTATATAGCTGTAGGTATCTAAATTCATGGATTGCCAAAGCGCTCTATTGGTATTCAGCTCGCCCGTCATTTGGTTTTTATTTACGCTTCCGTTGCAGCCGCTTATGGCAATCAATGCGATGAAGCAAAACAGTATCTTCGTCATAAAAATCTCCTTGTTGACTTCAGCGGATAAAAGTGACTGAAAAGGAGTATAACAAAGGTGATTTTATTTTCGTGGGAATACAGCTGATGGTTACATTTATTAACATTTATTTGGCGTGCTAAGTCTGTGGCAGCAGTATGTTGAACTGGACGTTGTTTTTTGGGGAAAATGAAGGCAACTGCCATTACCTGTGATCTTTTTGTAAGACCACAGGTGGACGATCAGATATTTACTGAGGCAAACTGAGTATCCATTCCTTAAGCAGCTGAATATATTCTGGATGACGCAAATGGGTTCCGAGAGGCGGCATACGATCTTCAAGGTTCTCGCTGTTGTCACGGATATAGAGAATAGAGTTATCTGGATTTCCGGGTTCGATAACGTAGGGCATAGGCAAGCCATAGTCGACTAAGTAATCTCGTTTTTCCGCCACCAAATCACCCCAGATCACGCCGCGCTGGGCCAGTGGTGTTTCAAACCGAGCATCCCAATCTGCGGCAATACCCTGTGGTCCGTGGCAGTTGCCGCAATTGATGTCCCAATAAGACGCGATGCGCAATTCTAAAGACGCGGTGGCATCATCCAATGCCGCATGTGCTGGTAAACTGGCTAACGAATTGGTATCTAGGGCAGGCTCAAATAAATTTAAATGATTCCATGTGCGTAATTGGTTGTCGGTGTGCCCACTTGGGTAGAGCGAGATTGTATTGAGCGACGCTGTTTTGGGACCGAGAACACCGCCGGTGTCTTCGTTGTGACAAGTTATACAGTCTTCAGGTGACGGATAGGTCCATGTTTGAGTCCATGGTCCCTCAGGTGCAGTGATGGTGATATCTTCTTCAAGGACATCCGTTAGTAAATCGGCGTCGCTATTATCACGTCGCCACTTGTAGGTGGCACCGTATACGCCGCCATTTTCTTTTCGCACAATAAAACGCGTTTCTAGGCGTCGTATTTTTGAAGGATCCATTTCATCCACCGGCAATTCGAAATGTTTAATCAATACTGTTCCAATTGGCCATTG
>JBNKFP010000233.1:0-4333 GCA_050289365.1 Cellvibrionaceae bacterium
ATGACAGCAAGCCAAGGCTTCTAACCACGGTTGCAAGCAAGCCTGTAGGCACGCTCCCGGCATTGACGCTCACCACTAAGAGGGCATAGTAGGTGAAAGTTGTTAACATCACACCGACTATAAAAAGCACGTTCGTCATCTCCTGTTTATCAGTAAACAATGCTTCCTCCCGGTAAAATTCTCATCAATCCCAACCCTGCTAAGCCTTATGAATTACAAATCCGGTCAGCAACGCATAAATGACAGCATTGCTCAAGCTGAACGCTACGACAGCCCCCAACGCGGAACCCGTAACCTGATAACCCACATAAATAGCGACGACTTTTACGATCAACGCCATTGATTCAAAGATAAGAAATGAACCCTGCAGCGCCAAAGCCGGAATCGCTGCAATAACCGGCCGGGTAACCAATATCATGAATACCCATAATGACATCCAGCGAGCGTATTCACCCGCTATATACCAATCCCCTCCGAAGACCAGTGAAAATAACCATGGGCCTAAGCCAGCCACCAAAAGGTATGGGGGGGCACCCGCCAACATCAGCATTGCGCAAGCATTGCGCAAAAGGGTTTTACCACTGCGCCCGGCGTTTACAGTTTCTACAAATTTGGGGTAGAACACATCGGAAACGGATTGGCCTATCAACATTGAAGGTACCGCGAGCATCGTGCGCGCTAGCGTATAAAACCCAGCCGCGGAAGGACCAAAAACACTCATTAGCATGAGTACTGGAACGCTTTTGCCGATACTGTTCACGAAAATTTGCGGCGTGCGATACAGCGCAAAGTCTTTGTGTCGGCATAGCAGTGTCAGCATGGCTGTGGGTTTTTCCCGACGCTCTGGAACGTGAGGTTGAGACTTTTTAATGCCAAACCACAACATGCCAGCATGCACCAATTTACCTATGGTATCTACGGATATCAAAGTAGCAGCAATTGGGCTCACTAAACCCAAGCCCGATTTAGTGCCATTTACAATAAACGCCTGTAAAACCGCAACGCTGGCCGTGCTTTTGAACAATCGCTTACGAATGGCCCACTGAGTTACAACAGCCCAACAAACCGAAAACACCATGGCTAATGGAAGCAATAAAATGTAAGACCCAACAGTTTGCAAGTTAAATAGCCGCACAATCGGCTCTCTAAAACAGATCAAAGCGAGTAAGGTTAAAAGCGAAGTGATTAACGCAATCACTAGAGATAGCCGCACCAACCCAACAGCGTCTGTATCTTGTTTGGGTAACACAATAGCCGTGGGGAAACTCAAAGCCGCAAGGGGCGCAGTCATCGCTAAAATCGCCGTGAATGCGCCCAATACACCAAAGGCTTCCGGCCCATATAGCCGAGTAATAACAGGTGCGAATGCTAAATGTACTACCTGGGCACCAGCAGTACCTGCTGCCACAACAATAACGTTGCGCACAAAATTGCTTTTAAAAAGCCGTGTGGTATATGTATGCAATTTAACCTCGCCCCGAAAAGCCGCTAAGCAGACCTCGCCGTTTTAAATACACGCTTTTGCACTATTATTATTTGTAGGAATAATGGTAAAAACCGTATCCATATGCGCTAGCCGCAGTGCGCGTCAGTGCATTAAGAATGGCACCTTTTACCTTAACCCCTGCAGACTCTAGTCGGTGGCGGGCGAGTTCAATTTCTTTGGGTGCGCTTAATTGAAAGCGCACTACCATTAGAGTTGTGCCTACTCGCTCGCCAATAATGGCTGCGTCCGTCACGGCTAAAATGGGTGGGGAGTCAATAATGATTAAGTCGTACAGGTCGTCTACTGCATCGAGTAATTCAACCATTCTTGGTGTGGCTAGTAATTCCGAAGGGTTGGGGGGGATTACCCCTCTGGAAATGTAGTTTAGGTTTTCCATCCCCTCTACTTGGCGAATCGCATTGTCTAAATCGATTTGCCCTGCAAGTAATTCGCTTAACCCGTTCTCAGAGCGATCGCCAAATGCCGTGTGAAGATGCCCTTTGCGCATATCGCCGTCAATGGCCAAAACCCTTTGACCCATTTGTGCGAATACCGCCGCGAGATTGATAGAGATAAAACTCTTGCCGACTGCAGGGCTGGGGCCGGTAATCATGACCCGCTTGTTATTACCTTCCATCATGCCGAAATACAAGCTGGTACGTAAACCACGCAAAGCTTCAATAGAAGTATCCGCTGGATTGCGCTGAGCCAGAAAACTTGTTTGCTTGATATTGTTCTCGTTTTTGTGTCGGTGTCGGTTCAGTTTTTGTTGGTCATCAGATACCGGTACGGTTGCGTAAACGGGAATGCCTAAGGCTTCAATTTGGTCTTGCGTTTCTACGCCGCGTTTAAATAACATTCTCACTCGTACCAAACCCAAGCCAACCAGGCAGCCCAGCACCATTGCTATCAGTAATATTAACTTTTTGTTGGGCGCAACTGGGCGCGGGTATACTTCTGCGTTATCCAATATCCGAACATTGCCAACGGTACTCGCTTCAGCAATTTGCATTTCTTGCACTTTATTGCGTAGCTGTACATAAACTTCCTGATTGACGGATACATCGCGCTGCAAACGTAAAACCGCTTGTTGGGTCTCAGGCAAGCTGTCAATTTTTGTTTCAATTCCCGCTCGTTCGTTTTGCAATTGGCGCTTCTTCTCCAGCAATGCCGAATACGTTGGGTGAGAGGGCGTAAAGCGACGCGAAATTTCAGCCTCAGAAAAAGATAGCTCATTAAGTCTGGCTTCTATATTTACTAGTCGCTCCAATACAGATTGAGTTTCCAGAGTCAGGTCGACGCTGTCACGAGCAATACGATAGCTGTTTAGCTGCTCTTCTGCAGCACTCAGTTCTTCACGTATTGAAGGTAATTGACTGGTTAAAAAGGTTAGGCTGTTGCGGGCTTCTTCCGATTGGCGCTGCACATTCTGCGATACATAAATATCCGCAATTGTACGTAATATGACTCGCGCTAATTTTGGGTCAGTGTGCGTAAAGCCCCACTGGAGTATCCCTGTTTCTTTACCGCGCTCAGCAATACTTAAGTTATCTCGTAAATTGGTTGTGGCCGTCAGGCGATGTATCAATTCTATTTCAAATTCCGCTCCCATCGGAGCTGTGATAGATTCGACCATCATGTTAATATCGCCATCCAGAAATTCGTTATTTTTGCCAGATTGCCCTTCCCCTAAAAGCGCTCCTTTGTAAAGCAAAACAAAACTATTATTAGTGGTCACCTTGAGCGTAAACGTTTCTCCCAAATATTGATCGTTCACTGACATGGCTGTCACGCTAACAGTTTCACCCGCCCAGGTATAACCCCAGCCCATAGCGAACTCAGGGCGCTCAATACCGAGGCGATTCAAGAGGCCGCCGAATAAAGGTATTCGCTTGGGTTCGACGAGTAAATTTAAGTTCAGAATATCAACTGTGTGGCCGAGAACCATTCGCGATCGAATTATCTCTATCTCTGCCTGAGAGGGCGGCTCTTTCGCCAACAAACTGGTGACTTCAGCCAGTGGATTACCCGGTGAAGCTTGTTCCACTTGCACTAATGCATCGGCACGATAAATGGGTGTTGAAAGTACCGCAAAGGCGGCACCGAAAAATGTGAAAATTGCAGTGCAGGTAATAATCAACCATTTTTGATCGATGAGTATGCCTATCAAGTGCGCAAAGTCGATTTGATCACTGTTGTGGCTGCCAGATGCTGATAGCGGGTTCTGAGGCATGCGATGACCTGGTTGATAAAAAACAAAAAAGAGTTAGGCAAACTTGTCTTGCCAGGTGTCTGCGGCGCGTACAAGTTGGCGGTGAACGTGTTCGAAGGCTTCATTACTTTTACTATATGGATCAGGAATTTCATCTCCTCCCGCTTCGACACCATTCGTTGAGCGTAACCAGCGCCCAAACAGCAGCGTTTTGCCCGTTGCTTCGGGCGCCAACTGACCAATCGCGCGACGCTGGCTTTCACTCATAACCAGAATGAGATCAGCCTCTCTGATCATTTGGACAGAAATCTGCCGAGCTTTATGTTGACTGACATCCACACCATCTGCTTGTGCCAATTTAGCTGCCGTGGGCTCTACACCTTGGCCCACGAGCGCACTCAGTCCAGCTGATTCTACTGTTTGTGAAATTCTCGCCCGAAGGAGTGCCGCAGCCACCGGGCTGCGGCAGATGTTACCAGTACACACAACTAATAACCGGCTGAACATCATGGAGTACTGCCACCTGGTCGTGTGCTATCGCTTTCGAGCGTATCCACATTCACAGCACTGCCAGTTGCTTGATAAATAGCTGTCACAGATGGCAATAACTGCGCTATAACACGGTTCCAGCGAGC
>JBNKFP010000234.1:0-4326 GCA_050289365.1 Cellvibrionaceae bacterium
ACCGGCAGTCCAGTCGGTGGAGCTGGAAGAGCCGGCAGTCCAGTCGGCGGAGCTGGAAGAACCGGCAGTCCAGTCAGCGGAACTGGACGAGCTGGCGGTCCAGTCAGAGGAACTGGAAGCCATATCGGCGCTAGACGAGCTTCGTGGCGCTGAATATTGCACGGGCCAACTCTTGATGTATGCGGCTATATCTTGTGCACATTCATACTGACAGGTGAATGGAAAGGCGTAGGGCATTCTCTGGTGGATATATTCTGCGAGGGGGCCCACATCCCAGTCTGCTGCATAGATTTTCGCAACATCGCCGGTGCCATCATCGCCGTGACAAGTGCTGCAGCGCTTGTCGTCATACAACAATTTGCCCTGCGCAACATCACCATTGATTACCCAGGACATAATATAGGCGGATACTTGTTCAGCGCATTCACCTGTGCAGGCCATTGGGTCTGCCAGCGGCATTTGTTTGTTAACAAAATCGATTAGTGTAACGATGGAAGCGGATCGAACATTGAGGCTGGAAAACGCCTGGTCGGTCATCGCAGCACTGTGACAACCGCTGCACTGATGAGCGTAAATTTGTTCGCCTGCAGCGATGTTTTCACCCCAGCTATAAACTTGTAATGCCGCTTTTTCTGCGCATTGTCCAACGCAATTTTCGGGGAAAATGAGCGGCATATATTGATCGATATAGGCAACCAAATCCTGTAGGCCCTTAGCTGAATCGTCTATGTCCACTATGGACCCTTTGCCGTGTTCACCGTGACAGGCCATGCAATTATTGTCGTAGACTATATGGGCTGTTTGCTTGAAACCGAGAGATGAGCTTGATGAATAGGTCTCAGTCACCGAACTGGCGGACGAATTGACATTGCCAACAGATAGCGAGGAACTACTGATAACTTCAGTACTGGTGCTTGATGCGTTATCGTTCCATTGGCTCGATGTGTCGGGGAGCTGACCTCCGCATCCGACGAGCGCAAGTAATGTGCCGCTGAATATTAGGTGAGTTAAACTACGTCCCAGACAAAAAAATCTGATTGTCATCCGAATTCCCCCTTGTTATTTTCCATTTGACTCTTCCCAGTATCACTCAGATAATCCGGAATCGTAACCGTACTTTTGCTATGGCGTTTTTCGTTGATTTTGAGCGAAGCAGGTTTTCAGTGAGACGCATTCTATCACCGACTTTTCAAATTCCCCACGTAGGTGGCAGGCTCAGTGGCAAATGCCCACAGAACCTATTCGCAATGATGCAAATACAAATGGGGTGGGAGCTTCTCTATATGCAGGACTCGCGGTTGATGGTTGATTTGTTAATGTATGTCTGGCCATAACAAATATTGGATTTAAAAATGCAGCGGCTAACGTCTCACGGAACTGCATCAGGCTTGGAAGCAGTCCCGATTGACCTGATGGATCGTCAAATTGAGTTAATTCGTCGAATCCCAAGGCATGAGCCATAGTCGAGAAGCGTCCCGGTCGAATTCGTACCCGGTAGCGCCGCTAGTCAAAACCTAAGGTATGTTGGTGAGGGCGTGCTGAGTGGATTCTCCGACTTCAGTAGCTCAGAGAACCAGGGAGTTATAGAGCATTGTCAATGCCATCCGGTTCATCGGCGGGGTATTTGCTGTATCGCTGAAGTGTCAACACTCAATAAATCCCTTACGCTATTCTCGTAACCAAGGTTGGAAGTTGTTGATTTCTTATTTTGGTCTAGATTACCCTAAATATGGTTTTATTCTCGGGTAGAGTTTGTCGGTTGGTATGACTGTTGTTGGAGTGGATGAGGGCCGCAACGGCGTTGGATCCGCTTTGGTTTGTCTAATGATTATGTAAGCATGCATTGCGTATGCTTATTCCATGAGGTTAGCGGTTTGTCGGTATAATTGACTGTTAAATTTGATGTTTGGAGTGAATCGTCATCCATGATGGGGTTGTGTCGCAAAACCTTGGGTTGTTTTGAGTTTTATCGTTACCATTGGGTCTGATATTGTGAGAAAAAATATGCAGCAAAAATTCTTTGCTATCTTAGTCGGTAGTCTGTTTATCTTATGTGGGTGTTCGAGTCGCTCGCCTGAATTTGAAATGACCGTGGAAAAAGTTGATGAGCTAAAAGGATTTATCTTAAAAGGTATTGCTATATCCGGCCCTGTTACCCGTGGTTGCATAGCCAATGATGCGACCTATGTTATCAAGCGAAAAGGCAAAAAGGTATTCGAAGACAGGGCTCAAATTTTGCTGGCTGTAAAAGATGGGATTTCACGGGAATTTAATGGTGAGACCATAAAAGGGGATGTTGCTTCTTTGTACATTCGTGACGGCAAACTCGACGATGTGCAAATTGGGGATGTTCTCAGCAGCGACACAAAATCCTGTGAAAATTCAGTCGACACGAAATGATTCTTTGTTATAACCGGCAAATAGAATCTATTTTTCTAGACCAAACATCCCAGGAATATCCAGTTTGACTTCTAAATTCTTTAGAGGTCAGCTCATTGATGTTACACAGGAAAGAGAAGCAGTATGTTTGTGCGTGAGCAGATCGTGTTACCGCACTAAATTTTACGACTGAGCAATAAATTCAATGGAGTGGGGTGTAATAGATTGGTATGGCTTGGGCCTAGAGCCCAAGCCATTGTTTTGTGGCGGCGTGCCGGCGTAGAAGCGTGAATTCTAATAAGGATAAAGCAATTAAGGAAATGGCTAACACGGGTAAAACAACCGCCAAGGAAAGGGTAATAATCCATATTTTTAAGTCCACTGTTTGGTTGTTTTTTACCGGCGCACCCAGCACGCCATCAGGTTTACATTTGCGCCAAAGTACAAAGCCGCTGACGCTGACTGCGATCAGCCCGATTGTAGTGAATAATCCCAAAAGTTGATTTTGCCAGCCGAATAATTGTCCTTCATGAGCAGCGATGCCATAACCAACCACGCGGTCAAGTACATCTTTATCCTCAAAGGATTTCGTTTTGATGAGATTTTCGGATTCCATATCGAACCACGCTTCCTTGCGCAGAGGTCGATTTTGATGTTGAGATGCGAGGTGCCATTGATGGGTGTTGCCTTTCGCGAGGGAAACTTCCGTCGGCGCGGCGTAATTTAAGCCTGCCATTTTTTTAAGAAGTGTTTCCGTCAGAATGATGTTCGCATCAGCGGATGAGGTACCTCCGTGATGATGTTGGGTTCCCGATATAGTCCAATCTTGCTGTAGCGTTGGTTTACCGATTGAGCGCAATTCTTTAAACGCACTTCCCCAAATCAGGGCCCAAGGCAAGCCACTGATCAATAGAAAGAGTGTGAAAAGGGCGACCCAAAATCCGGTAACAGCGTGAAGATCGCGCCAAAATAAGCGATTGCCTTGGCTAAGTCGCGGGTAAATAATTCCTGCTAATCCCTTCGTGGATCGCGGCCACCATAAATACATGCCGGTTATAACCATCACTATAGCCCAGCTACCAGCCAGTTCGATCAAAATAGCACCGGTGGTGCCCAACAACAGTTCGCCGTGGAAACTGCGAATCAATCGGATGAATTGCTGGTCTAATTCGACATCTTTAATGACTGCCAAGGTATAGGGATTGATGTATATCCCGTGTTTAACTTGGTCCCATTGCAGTGTGATCACAATCGCCTGGCGATCATTTTCAGGCAATCTGTAGCTGACAAAGTTGGCCTGTGGATAGGCGGTCAGCGCGGCGTCAATTTGCTGTTGTGCAGTCGTACGAACGCCTATGACGTCTAAGTTATTTACTGCACGATCGGTCCAAACGTCAATTTGCGGTTTAAAAAGGTAGATACTGCCCGAGATGGCCAAAGTCAATATAAATGGTATGCAAAATAGGCCAGCATAGAAATGCCAACGCCAAATCATTCGGTAAGCATTTGTAGATTTCATTTTGGTTGCCAAGGTCAAATCCTATAAATCCAGCGAGATATTCATATAGAGAGTTCTTCCGGGCCACGGATGCGCTACGTAAGTAATTTGGTTGGTGATATTGTCAACTCCCAAGCCAAACTTAAACTCATTGGATAATTGGTAAGTGCTTTTAAAACCTATGCGTGTATATCCGTCCTGGGCGCCGTAGACTTTCGGAATTTTATCCTGGTTATTTAGGCGGCTGTAGCTTTTGCTTGCGTACTTTAAATTGGAGCTGATATCCCAATCATTTGTGAGATGGTAAGTCGACATTAAATTGACGCGCCATTCGGGCAGTCGCGGATATTGTTTTCCTTCTATACTTGGGTCGGGTGTGTTCTTGACAATTTCTGAATCGGTCCAGGTGACGTTGAAGCGAATGTCCAATTTCGAAACAAACATATTGT
>JBNKFP010000235.1:0-4070 GCA_050289365.1 Cellvibrionaceae bacterium
CGCTTTATCAATGCCGCCAATTCAAGGTGTTTTTTGCAGTCAGAAAGCAACCATACCTTGGGCACAAGCGATGAACCTGCCGTGCAGCCATAGAGGTCCATCGTTAGATGAGCTGACGAAAGCGTTTGGCATTGAAGACCTCAGGGCAAAGATCGGTGGAACTCATGGAGCGGCAATAGACAGTCAGCAGGTTGTTTTAGTATTGGGCGCACTAAGCGTTGTCGCTTCAGGGTATAAGCGAACTTAAACCTATTGTAAGAGGGAGTGCTTCAAAGCCATTAAATACTTTGCAGTCTATAAGCCTTTCATTCCGTAGCTCCGATATATAGGAAAGAGCAGCTAGACTGTTTAGATGAATTAAATGTTCTTGGATCTTTTTGTAGTCATTTGCGTTTTTAAATTGGGATGTAATAGAAGCAAACTCAACTTTACCGTCTAAATATGATAGATAAGAGTAACCATATTTTGTGAAGTGTTCCAAAAGTGGCCTAGTGGTATCGTTGAGCGGGAAATCCAAATGAATATCACCAAAATGATTTAATGTTTCTTTTTCTCTTTTTTGTTTTTCAAGTTTATCTGTTCGTCCAATAGTTTTGGCTAGAAATCCTTTGACTACACCAGAGTACGCGAGACGCTCTGATTCAACTAATGCAGTTAAATTTTTAACAATATCACAAGCACGATCAAAAATTTCTTTTGCCTTCAGTTCTTCTTCAAATTCAATAGAATAGAGTATCGATGGATGTGTTTTAGAGGACGATCCAGTAATTGGGAAAGAATTGAAACCCAATTTTAATAATTTTTCAGAAATTTCTGTGTCGAAATCCTGCAAAACTACGTGGACATCAAAATAATTTGGTTAGCCCAGAGACTTGGATAGCGCTAGGAATTTTATTATTAATTTCATCCATGAGTGTATGCCAGTTGATCAATTATTTTTTCGATCTCATAGGCTTGTACTGAGTCATACCATACAACTTTTGTGCTATTTTTTCCTCCATCCCAGGAGGCCATAAATTTTCCAAGCTGTAAGTTAACTCCAGGGGGCGAAAATGTGTTTTTGTTTCTTGGATAATAGACTGCCATTGAATTGAACAGCCCTACTAATTGGGTTGGCGCTATTAGTTTTGTATTTGGATTGTATGTATTAAATACAAATCCTGAGTCTTCGTTTGATACTTTATTTCGAGCTATTTTAAATAATTCTATCTTATCTTCCTGACTTTCCATCTGAGAGTTGATATCAAAATAGGGGACAAGGTCTACCTGAACCATCCCCTTATTTTTTGCGTTAGACTTTGAATAAGTTGTATGGAGACTCGTTCTGGATCAGCACCTCGGGTACGCGCTTCTCCGCCTGCGGGTCGAACAGGCGCGGGTACTGCTTGCCCTTGTCATAGCGGAATTTCTGGATCAGGGTGAACACTACCTTTTTGTTCAGCCCCAGGAATTTGCGCATTTCATCTGCATCTGCGGGCTGGGCCGCATCTTTCTGCATCACTGTGCCCGTGTGGAGAAAGTTGCGATAAATCTGGCCATCCAGGTCCTTACGGTCAGCAACCACCACAAAGCTGAAGTTGCCGGTCACTTTGCGGAAGATCTTCCTGACATAAAAGATCATCGAAAAGCTTTTGCCGGAACCCTGGGTGTGCCAGAACACCCCAAGCTTACCATCCAGTTCCTCCCGCCGCTTAAAGCGATCAAAAGCTTGATTGACCCCCATAAACTGGTGATTCTGGGCGATGATTTTGGTGATGCCCTTTTTTTCGTAAAACAGCACAAAGTTTTCAACATAGTCCAGCAGCTTGCCCGGCGCACAGAGGCCGTTAATGGCTCGCTCGATACTGGTGCCCTCTTCATTGATTTTGCGACGGTCGATCAACTCCTTTTCATCCTCTACCCGCAGCCAACTGAAGAAGTGTTCCCAACCGGCGTTAAAACTGCCCACTTTGGTTTCAATGGCATTGGAAAGTAGGCAGAAGGCGTTGCAGTGAAATAGCTGGGGAATATCGTGCTTGTAGTTAGCCAGGTTATCGTCATAGGCTGAGCGCAGTTTGACGTTGGAGTTTTCAGCTCGATAAACACCAGCGGCAGGCCGTTGACATACAAAATCACATCGGGGCGGCGGTAAGCAGCGCGGGGTGCCTGGGCCGAGGCTTTAATCCACAACTGAGAGACGGCGAGGTAGCGATTTTTTCCAGCTTTCGGCAATGGCTCATCGAAGTCGATAAACCGCACCACTTCCTGTTGCTTCACACCATCGGCATCCTCAAACTCCACACCGACTCCATCGCGGAGAATAGAATCCAACTCTTTGTTGGCAGCAATGGGGCTCATGGCGGGACGGCGATCGCAGACTTTGGGCAGCACCTGCTGGTCGATCACCTCGGGTGGAATGGGAGGGTTAAGGGCAATACAGGCTTCGCGCAGGCGATCCACCAAAATTACATCGCGCTTGTCGCTGCGGTTGGAGCCATCGTTCAGATCGTCGGGTTTGGCAGTGTTGCAATCCAGCACATCAAAACCGTGCAGATGTTGCAGGCGCTGCAAGAGCGACTGCTCGATATCATCTTCACTGATAAAGTTGTTTGCCATACACCTCAATCCTTACCTAGTGTTTTACCTATACCGTTACTCTTTTAACAGAATAAAATGCTCAACCAATCGAATCAGTAACTCTTTTTGTTCGGGTAGACTCTCCGCTACCAATAGGGCCAATGCCACCAAAGTATTCTCATTAATCAACCGCTCCACGGGTTTGTCGAGCAGGTGTTGATTTAAGCGCAAATACCACAGAAACAAAAATGAACCACTGCGTTTATTGCCATCGGGCAATGGGTGATTCTTGATCACGAAATACAACAGGTGTGCCGCACGGCTGGCCACATTGGGGTAGAACAGCTCATCGCCAAAACCCTGTTCAATGGTAGCAATCGCTGAAGCCAAACCGTCCCCACTTAACTGGCCAAATAATTGTGTTGCTTCACCCTTGGCAATTAACTCTTGCTTTAACTGGCTAATGGCGGCTAGCACCGGCTCTAATTCCAGAGCGAACATATTCTGCTGTTTATTGCCAATATCACCGAGGCTTTGCTCATCGTACGCCTGTAGCAAGCTCCAACTGCGGGCATAATCGGCAATCACTGCAATGACGGCTTCGCCACCGGGCTGAATCAGAGATTGATTATTTAGTGTGCGAGAGAGCAGACGCAACGCCTGGTCGAATTCAATACCCCGTTCCAGTAAACGGCGCCGATTGAGTGTTTAGCCCTCTACTAAGTGGCGTTTTAAAACCCCTGTGGCCCACTGGCGAAACTGCACCCCGCGTTGTGACTTAACCCGATAACCCACTGAGATAATGACATCCAGGTTAAAGTACTCCACCTGGTAGGTTTTCCCGTCGGCGGCAGTTGTTGCATTTTTTGCAACAACTGATTCCCGCTCCAACTCGCTCTCCTTAAATACGTTGCGAATATGGCGCGAAATTACCGACTTATCTCGCTCGAATAGGGCTGTCATCTGGTCCAGGCTCAGCCAGGTGGTTTCCTTGTCCAGAGAAACCTCTAGTTGTACTTCGCCATCATCGGTGGTGTAAATCTGTATTTGTTGATCAATCATAAAGCGTTCCTTGCTTTAGTGGGGTGAGGACGGGTGCTGGATAATTATTTTTGGCCTTGTTATGCTGGCTTCGATAGCGCACATCCGGCCAGTATGCAGGCGGCTAGCGAACTGAGCGTTCGCAGCTGATTCCAGTTTGTCCACACTTCCATGTAGTGGGTCCAGATTGGTGCTGTATTAATATCGCCCGGTGAAACAGCAGCCAATGCATTATTCAGTGGTACGTTAAAAAACGCCGTACACAAGAACATGCCGATACAATATATTACTCCGCTTAATAGAGCTGACAGGCTTCCCGGGTCTTCCCAGTGTTTTAATGCAATCACGATCAATGCGCTGGCAACGATAGCGAGCGAAGGATGATTTCATTAAGGGTCGTGCACGAAATAGCTTCCGCCTCTTTATCAGTTGTAGAGAGGCGCCTGCGATGCATCCCGCCTGGCGTCGTTGCA
>JBNKFP010000235.1:4079-4320 GCA_050289365.1 Cellvibrionaceae bacterium
AGCCAGACGGGCGCTGCTGACCGCAGCGACCCATAACAACAGATTCACAAGGTGATGACGTCAGGCTATCTCCTGTTACTGTGGAGTGCTCCACGCGCCGGAAGCCAGGGTTTTTTGTACGTAGGTTTTGAAGTCAGTGGCTGGTCGACCCAGTGCCCGCTCAACACCATTTTTTACTTGCGAGTTTCTGCCATCAAAAACTACTGTAAACAGTTCGCGGATTAACCATTGCAATTCTTTC
>JBNKFP010000236.1:0-4308 GCA_050289365.1 Cellvibrionaceae bacterium
GGTTGGTCAAAATGAGGCGTTAGCGGGTAGTCATCCAGCAGTATTTCATCGACTTTTGCAGCCAGCGCCAATTGCACATCGCAGTTTTTTTGGGGTAAATAAGCCATTACTTTTCCACCAAAGCGGTGAATTTTTTGCACCATTTTTTCAGAAAACAAATTGTAACCGTAAAAATGAGACGGTAGAGCATAGGTTGTTCCGGGTTTGATGGCGCCAAATTGTGGCATACCAAACAGGCACGCAAGGCCCGCGCGTCGGCACTCTGAGTAAGTGGCCATAAATTGCGCTTTTTTGCGCCGGGAGGAAAGAAACTCTTGATGTTCCTTGCGCCAAAAAAGAAAGCGCACATGATGTTCAAAAAACCACTTCCAGTCGCTGCTCCACCAGGTATCCAGTATCACGCTTAAAGTTCGCATTGCCGATTCTGGTTTAATATCAAAAATCCATCGATATTGATTGAATTCTTCGATCAGTTCCTCGAAGGTCATGATATGTTGTTGATCTTTGAGGGCGATTTTGGAGAGGCAGTTGAAATTTTGTTGGTGTATTTTACGGTTGGCTCTCGCGTCTTCACTGATTTGGCGTAAATCCGGATCGTGGCACAAGACAATTTGGCCATCCGCCGTGCAGCGGAGGTCGGTCTCAAAATGCACAAAACCACTGTTGGCGGCATGTAGGAAGCTGGCGCGTGTATTTTCGACTCCTGAATAGCAGCGCCCACGATGACTTATCCAAACGGGTTGATACATGATTGCAGCCGTTGTTGTTGCTTGATGATTGACTATGTTTGGCCGCAATGGGACTGTTTTGTGGCCTATGTTATCTGTATTCTTATCGTTAAAAAATGAGGATTATAAAACATGTTACGAAGATTCGTGTGTTTGATGTGTCTGGCAGTAAGCTTATTTGGATGTGCGGGAATGTCGGAAATGGGTGATACGGGTGCCCAAATAACCCAGGCTGCCGGGTTTAATCCGCAGCAATTGGTTAAGGCGATCAAGGAGGCCTTGCAGTTGAGTGCAACTCGGGCATCGGATAATTTGGCGCAAGCCGATGCTTATCAAGGCGATACTCCGTATTTTATCGACTTGCCGCCGGCTCTCATTGAGGCTCGAAAAACGCTGCAGCGCCTGGGAATGGGTTCCGCTTTGGATAAGGTGGAAACGTCGATGAACCGTGCCGCACAGCTGGCTGCAGCAGAAGCCAAAACAGTGTTGGTTGCAGCCGTAGCCTCGATGGAAATTAACGATGCGCTGGGTATCGTCAGGGGTGGTAAAACTGCGGCAACAGATTATTTTCGCGCAACCACAGAGTTGACTTTAACTGACCGTTATCGGGGGATTGTCAAACAACAACTGCAGAAGGTGTCGTTTTATCCCACCTATGAATCCGTATTGCAGATTTATAAAACACTCCCCATTCGTAATAAGCCCCAGCTTGATTTGGAAGAGTTGGTTGTTCAGCGCAGTCTCAACTCGCTGTACTTGGAAATTGCCGAACAGGAGAAAAAGATCCGCGCTAATCCAGTGGAACAGGGGAGTCTGCTTATCTCTTCGGTCTTTGGTTTGAAGTAAACCCATGGCGGCTAGCACTAATAGGAAGGGCGCGATTGAAGTCGTATTTCTAGATCGCGCGACTCTGCCAGGCACCGTAACCATCCCACACCTAGCAATCCCTCACCAGTGGCGGGAGTTTCCGGCGACTAAGCCCGAGCAAGTCATCCAGCGCTGTGGTAATGCAGATGCGGTTATTACAAATAAAGTGGTTCTGGACCGCGAATTGTTATCGCGATTGCCCAAGCTGCGCTATATCGGCGTTGCTGCCACGGGCGTGAATGTTGTCGATCTGGATGCCTGCAGAAAGCGGGGTATTACGGTCACTAATGTCTCTCATTACAGTACGGACAGTGTTGCCGAGCACACCCTGATGCTCATGTTGATGCTGGCGAGACAGATGGTGCCATATCAGCGCTCCCTAGCAGTCGGAGCATGGCAAGCCAGCGAGCAATTTTGTTATTTTAATGGGCCTATTAAGAGCTTGTCTGGGCGCAAGTTGGGCTTGGTCGGCACCGGTGCAATTGCCCAGCGGGTTGCGGAATTGGCGGAAGGGTTTGGCATGGAGGTGGCGTTTTTCAGCCCATCGGGAAGAGCGAGCACCAATAAGATAAAGTGTGTTGATTTGCCCCGCCTTCTGGGCAGCAGCGACATCGTTTCACTGCACTGTCCTCAAAGTCCGCTTACCGAGAATTTGTTTGGCGAAGCTGAATTGCGCCAAATGCAGGCGCATGCGTGGTTGCTAAATTGCGCGCGCGGACCTATTGTTCAGGAACAGGCTTTGCTCGATGCGCTTACCCAGGGAACCATTGCCGGTGCTGCTCTGGATGTCTTGCGGCACGAGCCTCCAGCGCCGGATGATCCGCTATTCAAAGCGTCGTTAGAGCTCACCAATTTAATCATTACCCCCCATGTTGCCTGGGCAAGTGATCGTGCCATAAATCAACTTGTAGAGCAGATTATTACCAAGCTGCAGGCGTTTTTTTCAGGTGAGGAGGTTGCAAATTTAGCGCTGTAACCTTCGCCAAAGCTCAGTGTGCACGCCTTTTTAGCGCGACGGTGTTGACCTTTTGGGGTGGCATGTCAGTGTGATTGGTGCAGTGGCCTTGCCTATAATGTGGCAATATAGCGTCCACAACAATGATTTTTTGGAATGATATTATGGCTACTCGAGGAACACTGTTTACCGTTTCGGCACCATCAGGCGCAGGAAAAACCAGTTTGGTTGCTGCTCTGTTGAAGTCCATTGAGGGTATTCAAGTTTCCGTTTCCCACACCACTCGAAGCAAACGACCGGGCGAGGTGGATGGTGTGAATTACCATTTCGTCTCGCAAGAGACATTTTCGGCCATGTTGGGCGAGGCGGAATTTCTCGAACACGCCCAGGTATTTTCGAATTTTTACGGCACTTCGCGCACATGGGTGGAAAAGACCTTGGCTGAGGGGACCGACGTTATTTTGGAAATCGACTGGCAAGGTGCCGAGCAAGTACGCAAGTCCATGGTGGATACGGTCAGTGTCTTTATCTTGCCGCCCTCCCGCGAAACCCTGCTTAAGCGTTTAACCGGACGTGGGCAGGATTCCGACGCGGTTATTGCCGGACGAATGGCTGAAGCCAAAAATGAAATTTCTCATTATGTCGAAAGCCAGTATTTGATCGTGAATGATGACTTCGACGCGGCTTTGCTTGAATTTCGATCTATCATTGTAGCGGAGCGGCAGAAATTGTTGCGTCAAGCGTTAAAACATCAGGCTTTGATCGAAAGCCTGTTGTCCTAGCTGGCTGATTTGCGTACACTTCGCGGTCCGCTCTTATTGCTTGTGCTGTTTAGATTCAAACGGCGCAAGAGGCCCTAAAGGCCGAGAAGACTGCATACCACTGAGAATTGGAACAACACCATGGCACGAATTACTGTTGAAGATTGTTTAGATCACGTAGATAACCGTTTTGAATTAGTTTTGGTTGGCAGCAAACGCGCCCGCCAATTGGCCACTTTGGGACGCGAGCCTTTTGTTCCAGAGGAAAATGACAAGCCAACGGTGATGGCTTTGCGTGAAATTGAGCAGGGTTTCATCACGGCAAGTATACTCGACGAGCCAGACGAGCGGCCGCAGCCTGTGCAGCACGAAGTGCATATTGATAACTTAAACGGTTTCGAGTGATTTAAACGCCCGACCGCTTCCAGCCGAGCAATCNTTGCTCGGCTTTTCATTCCCTGGGCGATTCCCATTCGCGCATACTTCGCAACGAAAACAAATCCTCTTCGAATAGGTCAGATCGTAATACCTATGTTTGGCTTTACGAGTCAAAAGGTCCGCAACTGCAATTCGCGCCCACAAAAAAGCAGATTGAGTCACAGGGTTGCAGTGTTTTTGCCATAGAGCATTGAAGGGCTTGCTCGCTAAGAATTTTTTAGAGTATCGTTCATCGAGTGTTGTAGACTAATTGCCCATTAATTGATCGCGCTCCCCGGAGGGCTGCTTGTTAACGATTGATTCTTTAAGCCACAGACTGTCGTCCTATTTGGAACCCCCGCAAATAAACCGCGTTAAGCGTGCTTATTTTTACGCGGAGCAGGCGCACTTTGGCCAATATCGTCGTTCTGGTGAAGCCTATATTACCCATCCCCTGGCTGTGGCTAACATTCTTGCATCAATGCATATGGACCACCAAAGTTTGATGGCGGCCATGCTGCACGATGTGATTGAAGATACTGGCATTGGCAAAGACGCCATTAGCGATCAGTTTGGCGAG
>JBNKFP010000237.1:0-4245 GCA_050289365.1 Cellvibrionaceae bacterium
TGATACTGGAGCCGGCAACCGTCAGGGCAATTTTGGTGGTGCCACTCACCGAGACATCCAAAGCTGACATAGTGGCGCTGGTGGTGATGGAAACATCTTGAGATAACGCACTGATCTGCTGTTTCGCGCCGACTTCCAGAGTGTGATTTGCGCCTACGGATATTTCTTGGTTGGCACCAACGGAAACGGATTGATTACTGCCCACTTGCAGAGTCTGGGCACTGCCCACCTCATGATCTTCCGTGGACCCCACGGAAGATTTCACCTTACCCCCCACATCATGTTGCACATCGCCATGAACAGCATCGGTTTGATTACCCTCTACGGTAGCCTGTTGATTGCCCTGCACCGTGCGCTCTTCGTTGCCTTTTACTTTTGAGGTTTTATTACCGCCCACGGTGGATGCCATGTCCACGTCGACGTTATAGGTGGCGTTGTTTTTAGTGGTGGAATTTAAATCGTGGCCCACGGTGGTATTAAAATCTTTTTGTGCATAGATTTTAATTTGCTCCGACTCTTTGGTGTCATCTATGGACATTTCATTGTAAGCCGAACCGTCACTACTGGTAGAACGACTTTTCATTCCCGCTACCGTTTTGCCACCCGGTAATGAAAAGGGTGGCATATTTGCGCTGTTATAAACACTGCCTATCACCAGTGGCTGATCTGGATCGCCGTTGATAAATGTCACCACAACTTCATGGCCTACGCGAGGAATGCCAATCGTCCCCCACTTTGCTCCAGACCATTGAGTCGCGACGCGCACCCAACATGAACTTTTTTCATCTTTGGTACCGTAGCGATCCCAGTGAAATTGCAATTTAATGCGCCCGTATTTATCGGTGTAAATCTCTTCGCCACTGGGTCCGACGACGACTGCTGTTTGCACCCCGTCCATGCGCGGTTTTGGGGTAATGCTGGCGGGCCTAAAAGTCACTTCGGCGGGAATACAACAAAATTGATTGGCATACACTTGGTCGGCTTCATCATCGTCCAAATAGCTGGGGTTGGAAGCGGAGTGATGAATTTCAGTAATAACGAAACTTTTGCCCTTATCCACCTCATTTTCTTCGGACTCCAAGGCAAAAGATTTTCCCACTTCCAGAAAATGAATATTACTGGCAGCGCGCACCAACTGAAAATTCATTTCCTCTTGCTGCATGCGCAAGGTTGTCAGCGCGCGCCCCTTGTCGTTATCGCGATAATTTCCGGGGTAATCATAGCGCTGAAAAACAGAATTGTTGGGCAACTTTACGGTGGAAGCGCTTTCGGTAACCAGGGTTTGATTGAATTTTTCAAAGTCAAAATCCGACTGCGCATAGGCCCCCGAGCAGTACTGATAGCGGTGTTGCCAGGCATTGATGTAATAATCCAAACGATTACCCGAACTGTGCAGCAGGCTCGGCTGAGCTAATTTGGCATAGGATGAATTGGAATCACACAAATGCAGAATGTGCTTTTTCGGCTGGTGCTCAAAATAATAAAAGATACCCTCCGATTCCATCAGGCGGCTGACAAAATTCAAATCCGTTTCGCCATATTGCACGCAGTATTCCAGCGGGTCATGGGTTTCCGTGAAAGAAAATTTAAAATCGCTAAAGCCCAGATCATTAAAAATGGATTCGATGATTTGTTGTACCGATTGGTTTTGAAACACTCTGCAATCGGATGTCTTGTCTAAGAACCACAACCAGGGAACGACTTCAGCGCGATAGCGATACATACCGCGCCCTTCCAGACCGGCATAATAAAATGCGCGCACATGGCCATTGATCATCTTGCCTTGGTCGTCATCGGACTCCAAAATAATGGCCACGTTTTCACCGACAATATCTTGCGGGCTGATGGTGGGGTTATGAGAGAGCAGGTCTAACTCAAATTGAAACAGCTGCGAAATACCTTCAACCCCGTGGAAACGACGGAGCAACAGCTCGTCTTCTCCTAAACCGGTCTCTATGCGCAAGCGACGGCTTTCTTGGGTGAATTTACTGGCGGGTGAAAAGTTATTAGGCACGATACTCTCCCGGGTTGACGCTCAAATTTTAATCACATTGGTGGCACGAGTCAGGTGCACTGGACGGGGAGACAAGAGATGATTAGCGAGCAGGAGGTGAACCCTGTGTTAGATCACACCAAGGCGCTAAATTATCGAGCGTCTCCCTCGCCACTATTATCTTCGCACCTTGTTGCTTGTTCATGACTGGCGCAGCAAGGTCGAGCGCTATAGATAACATGTTTGCCAGAGCCCTTTCAACCTAAAACCGTAATTGCTAACAAGTGCGCACAGGCGAAAACGGCAAATGCTGACAAGATCAATGGTGAATGACTGAATTCTGAAAAAATACCGATTGCATCGGGCCCTCAGTGTGATCGATTAACGCCCGCCAGAAACATCCAAGATGGCACCAGTTACATAGCTGGCCTGATCACTCAGCAACCAATCAATATTGGCAGCCACTTCGTCCACTGTACCTGCGCGCCCCATGGGTATGTGCTGGCTAAAATCTTGGCAGCGATTGGGTGCGCCAGCATGGGCATGAAGTATTGTGTCAATTAAGCCTGGGCGAACTGAATTGACCCGAATCCCCTGTTGCGCAACTTCTTTGGCAAGACCCAAGGTAAAAGTGTCTAAAGCGCCCTTGCTGGCGGCATAGTCGATAAATTCGTTGGGAGAACCCATACGCGCTGCAGATGATGACACATTGACTATGGCTCCGCCGCTGCCACCTAATTCTGTAGACATACGCGCCACCGCCTCCCGAGCACAGAGTATGGGCGCCACGACATTGACTTTCATCACTTGCTCAACCCGAGCTGCACTGTACTCCCGAAACGACGCGATCGGGGTGATGATGCCGGCATTATTGACGAGACCGGTCAACTGCCCCAATTTATCCACTTCAGCAAAGAGCGTCAGCAACTCAGCTTCGTTGGTCAAATCTGCCCCTAAGGCGAGCGCTCTGCCACCCTCTGCAACGATTAGGGCCGCTACCTCGGCAGCCTTATCAGCCCCATGATGGAAGTGAACAACAATGTGTTTACCACTTTTCGCAATCCGTTTTGCCGTAGCGGCACCTATGCCACCGCTGGCACCCGTGACCAAAATCACTTGTTCCACGCTCCCTCCATTTTTTGCGAATGCGACTTTGAGCGGGCAACGTTAAGTCACGAGCAATTGGCGGTCAAGGGTTAAAAGGTTCCTATATCTTTGCTGATGGCTTCCACCATCAAACAATGGTTAATCAAATCCTGCTGGGTTCCACCTTCACTGATGTAATTTAACCCGTGAGGCCAAAAATGCGTGCCATCGGAATGCAACTGGTCATCGGCTATGCCTGAAATTTTGCGCAATTGAGCTGTCGCATTGGCACCATTAAAGATACCGTTAACAACCATGGCCCGAAATTGACTGGATCCGCCGGCACCGAAGGTGTGCGCAATTTCATGCATGGCCGTAACATAATGCATGGACGATCTTGCGCCGAAGCGAATATTGCCATTCGTACTGCCATCTGCGGTTTGTACCCCGGGGTTGTACTCCACGGACAAATGCCGTCGCAAATTGCTGTAACAATTGTAATTCTCTACGGCCCGGTCCATGGCGCTGGTAATCAAGCCATAGGCTTCTTGCTGATCGGCAGAGGGATTAGCCGCTCGGTTGAGGGTATAACTGACCTGGCCAGCGGCGGGGCAACCTTGAGTGGGAGTCGGTCCCTGGTAGGTTTTGGTCAATTTGATGTTGTCTATTTGGACGGTTACGTTCTGCTCCTGATCAAACCAATCGGGCTGAATGACCAGCAAATGGTTGACCTTGCTAAGGTTCAGACCACTGGCAACTAAGTCTCGGATCACGTAAGTGTGGGTCTGCCATTCGTATGAGGTATGACCGTTGGGGATCGGCATTTCAGCGCTACTGCAGGGATAAATGCACTCGGCTTTGGCGATAAAACCCGCCGCGGCGCTGGGTTGCTCATGGTACACCAAACGCATATCGAATGATAAAGCCCCTTCACTATAAGCACTCAAATCGACCCCGGACTCTTCACCCGCTCCCGGCATGCCCAGACCAAACCAACCCCGCGCGTCTTCTTGATGCTGCGGGTCATTGGCATTCCACGTAATTTCCAGGACCTTGCCGTGATTGACATCACCGCTATCGCGGGTTTGCCATTGCACATGGTAGTCGCCTTGATTTTGGCGGTGGAACACCTGACCTTGGCGATCACCGGACTCATAGGCGATCCA
>JBNKFP010000238.1:0-4234 GCA_050289365.1 Cellvibrionaceae bacterium
CTTTAGACTCGAGAAATGAATTCAGTAGGGTCTAAAAGTCTGTCTTTCCAGCCACCGTTCACCATATTGTTGCTGGACTCAACAAACTGATTAGTGTGCAAAAGGAGTGCTAACCATGGGATATTTCGAGACTATTGGCTGGAGCCCCAGCATCGGTGACCCAACGGTCGTCGGCTGGCTTACCGTGTTCGCCTATTTGTATACCGCCACCGTCTGTTTCAAAGTTTATGCAAAACGCCAAAAGCTGTTTCCCACTCAAGTCAACCGTATGAGCAAATTGTGGCTGTGTTTTGGCTTTATTTTTTTCCTCTTGGCGATCAATAAACAACTGGATTTACAAAGCTTTTTCACCCAGGCAATGAAATACGAAGCCCTTCAACAAGGCTGGTATGAGCACCGCAGGGCCTACCAAAAGCTGTTTATCTTAGCCATTGGCGCAGCCGCCGTTTTTTGCGCTATTGGGCTAGCCAGTGCGTATGGGCAACATTTAAAAAGTCATTTTTTAGCGTTTTTCGGTATTTCCCTGCTCCTGGGCTTCGTCCTGATTCGCGCAGCGTCATTTCACAACGTGGATATTTGGATTAACACGGGCACTGAAAATTTCAACTTCAATCACGGCATTGAATTACTGGGGATTGTTTTGGTGGCAATCAATGCCCGTTATTTGTTGCGGGCAGTGAAAAAGCCCTTCCCTAGACATTTAGCCTATTGAACCTGCTTCTGCCCCCAGAAGGTTGGCCCCAGATCAATCTGCAATATTGTATCCACGCCTCAAAGGCTCTAAGATTGGCGGCCGTTTTGCCCTTAATACTATTTACATGACCAAAATTCACATTATCGTCGGCAGCGTAATGGGTACCGCTGAATCTGTGGCACACTACATGGCGCAACAACTCACACAAGCGGGACACCATGTCCGTTTAAATTGCGCATTCAAAGCGGACGATTTTAGCCAGAATGCCGAAGAAGTGACACTGATATGCACTTCAAATACGGGCATGGGTGACCTGCCAGCCAACATAGCACCGCTCTTCCACCACTTAAAGTGCGACTACCCGCCAATCAGCAACTGCCGTTACGCCATCGTAAATCTAGGCGATAGCTCCTACCCGAATTTTGCCCAAGCCGGCTACACCCTCAATGAAGCAATGCAAGACTTAGGAGCCAAACCACTATGCGAAATGTTGGTCATTGACGCGATTTATGACAGCGACCCTCTGGAACCCGCAGCAGACTGGTTACCCAAATTTCGAGAAGCATTATGAGCGAACGAGCTGAAATTGGTCTTTTTTACGGCAGCACCACTTGCTACACCGAAATCACTGCTGAAAAAATTCGTCAGCAATTCGGCGAGTCGCGTGTAGATCTATTTAATATTGCCGATACGCCCATTATTGAGGCCGCCTTTTACGATCATTTAATATTTGGCATCCCAACCTGGGACTACGGCGAACTGCAAGAAGACTGGGAAGACATTTGGCCTGAACTCGATGACTTGGATCTGACCGGGAAAACGGCAGCGCTTTTTGGTCTTGGCGACCAAATTGGTTATCCTGAGTGGTTTCTCGATGCCATGGGTTACCTCCATCAAAAATTATTGGACCGCGGTGCTCAATGCGTTGGATACTGGCCCAATCGAGGCTATGAATTTGAAGCCTCAAAGGCTCTAACAGAAGATCATCAGCTCTTTGTTGGCCTCGCCCTTGATGAAGAAAATGAATTTGCCCTGAGCGAGCAACGCATCGCCCAATGGTGTCAGCAGTTAATGCGTGAATTTGGATTAGATGACTGATTCGCACCCTCCGATTATTGATCAGGCGCGGTTACAGTGGGACGAGCAGCATCAACCTCGATCAACCTCCTTTGACGATATCTACTTCTCCGCAGACAACGGTTTGCAAGAAACCCGACATGTGTTCCTGATCAATAATCAATTGCCCGAGCGCTGGCGAGCGCTGACCGATCACGCCGTTTTTACCATTGCCGAAACGGGCTTCGGAACCGGGTTGAATTTTTTGGCAGCTTGGCAACTTTGGTTAACCACAGCCCCGAAATCAGCACAGTTGCATTTTATCAGCGTAGAAAAGCACCCCATTCATCGTAATGACCTCCGCCGAGCATTAGCGCTGTGGCCCGAATTATCCGCTTTAACAGACCAACTCTTAGCGCAATATCCACCTACTGACTGTCCCGGATACCACCGAATGCATTTCGGCAAAGTTCAACTTACCTTGATTTTGGCTGATGCTGAACGGGGTTTAGCAGAACTGTTAGCCATTGCCAAACCTGGCCCCAATGTACGGGAGACCGGCGCCCATTGGTCGCCCTTTTACAGGCGTAATGGTTTGATTGACGCTTGGTTTTTTGATGGTTTTGCACCGGCCAAAAATCCCAACATGTGGACTCAAGAGCTGTTTGAAACGGCTGCTAAACTGAGTGATGTCGAATCCACCTTTGCCACGTTTACGGCCGCAGGCATTGTCAAAAATCGTCTGCTCAAAGCCGGCTTTAACTATCAAAAAGTGCCTGGATTTGGCCGTAAGCGAGATATGTTGAACGGTCACTTTGAGGCAACTGTCAACGTTCAAGCCCCCCCAAAACCGGACAGCAGTTGGCATCTTATATCATCTGGCTCTGTCCAACCCTGCGCAGAAGTGACCGTTGTTGGTGGAGGTATAGCGGGTTCAACCACCGCTTTTGCCTTGGCTGAACGCGGCATTAAAGTGAGACTGTTAGAACAACAGCAAATTGCCGCCGGAGCGTCGGGCAATCCCCAGGGGATCGTCTACAGTAAACTGTCCTATCACCCGGGTGCTCTTGTCGATTTCAACCTCAGCTCACTGCTCTACGCAATGCGCTTTTATCGTCAGCAACAGGGATTCCCGAATCACGGACAAGCCTGCGGGGTTTTACAACTTCTGGACAACGAAGCGCTTGAAAACGCCAAAATCATAATGGGCAAATTTGCGCGCTCAGCCGAATTCGTCGAGATGCTGTCTGCCCAGGAAGCCAGCCAGACAGCGGGCATCGAACTGCTACAGTCCGCCTTGTGGTTCCCCCAGTCCGGTTGGCTCAACCCCCCAAGCCTGTGCCGGGCTCTGCTTGACCACCCAAACATATCCGTGGAAACCGGTGTTGAAGTCACACAAATGGATTTTCACCATGACGCATGGCAATTGGACTGCAATGATGACAACACTCGAAGCTGCGCGACAGTGGTTTTATGCTGTGCTCAGGCAAGCCAAAGATTTGCTCAAACTCAAGCGATCAGCACAAAGGCGATTCGTGGGCAAATATCGTATTTAACCCCAACCCCTACCAGCACCAAATTGAAAACAGTCATATGTGCCGAGGGTTATATCGCACCAGCGACGGAGCGTCACTGCGCCGGCGCAACTTACGACTTGCATCAGCAGGATGATCAACTTCGCCAACAGGACCATCGGACGAACTTACACAATATCAAACTGCTTTCGCCCGACCTACAAGATTTACTGGAACCGGATCTTGCGCATGGACGAGTAAGCTATCGCTGTACCACACCAGACTACCTTCCGATTGTTGGCCCCGTTCCCCGTCTTCGCGAAAATATTGCACGTTTTTCTGGTTACCGTACCAACCGAAAAAAAACCATTGATGCTCCGGGCATCTATCATCCGAATCTGTACGTCAATCTTGGTCATGGCTCCAAAGGCTTAACCTACACCCCAATTTGCGCCGAAGTCATCGCTAGTCTCATCACCGGCCAAGCACTTCCCCTGCCCCGTACACAGTTATTACACCTGCACCCTATGCGTTTTTTGGTGCGCAATCTCGGACGAAATAAAATCTGATCAGTAGAACATCCTTCGAGTGCTTTGCACTACACTTAGTTGACACCAGATAAGAATGAGGTTTGTCATGTTACTGTCCGTGCACAACCACGAAACTGACGTCGAAGCCACCTACGGATCGGTCCACAACTATTACGAGAAATTGGTTTTTCAACAGATAATGCGAGCCAATGATCGAGCCAAAACCGACCATAACTTTCTCGCAGATGTCGCCTGTGTCGCGCTCAACCGCCTACCGCCCCGCTATGTGCGTCACGACGTGGACATGACCTTTTTCCTATCACCTACAGAACTGGATGAAATCACCGACAAAGTTGTGTTCGCCGTTAACGATGCGGTTAGCTATGTTGAAAGTCGAGCAAAAGTGCAAAACACCAGCGAAAGCGAATCCTAACCCTTCG
>JBNKFP010000239.1:0-4224 GCA_050289365.1 Cellvibrionaceae bacterium
CGAAAAGCAATCGCAAAAAAAGCTAACACCAGTATAAATATTTTCAAAAAATCCACACCAAAGTTATCGCCAAATTGCGCTTGGGAACGCAAATTACCATCGGTAGACAAATGAAACCCCGCGTAACGCTTTTCCCAAGTATCGTTATGGGTATTTAACATTTCCGTGACAATTGCGTTTGCATCTACGCCATCTTTAACTTCGGCAGTAACCTGAATATTGCGTTTGCGATCGGTACGACGGATGGTGGACGGTCCCGGCACCAATTTTAAATTGGCGACAACTTGAATTGGAACTTCTCTTCCCGATGGCGTCCGGATGCGAATGTTTTCCAGAGTATCCAAAGATTCCCGCTCTTCCAGTGGATAGCGCAACATCACCCGCACATCTTCTTTGGCGCGGGGAATGCGCTGAATTTCCTCTCCGTAAAAACCCTGGCGAACTTGTTTGACCACATCACTCAGAGTCAAACCCAGTGATTCGGCTGCGGGCTTTAAGTCGATGGACACTTCCATCTGCTCAGTATCCAAATTACTGCGCACATTGAAAACACCGTCATATCCGGCCAATACGGTGGATATATCCTGAATCGCCGCTTGCTGTACATCGATCAAATTATCAAGCAAATTAAGATTGAGAGTAATTTGTGGGCCGTTACCGCTCAAGGCTCCACTCAACGAATAGCTTTTGGCCTCCGGTAAGGGGCCGACCAATTCCCGCAACCGCTTGACCACTTCGCTTGTGGGTACAGTGCGCTGCTCGTCAGGCGTCAAACCAACGAATACGGTGGCATTCATACCATTCAGACTTTTATTGATTTCGCGGATAAAAGGCTGGCCATCGTTTTGGCTTAAGAGTGCTTCATCGTTTTGCAGTACATCCACTTGATCGCGAATATGCTGCGCAATACTCTTCACTTTATTGAACGGCGTTCCCTCGGAAAAACCCACATTCACCATAACCATGGGTTGCGGAATATTAGGAGAACCTATCCACACAATCCAGCCCTGTTGCACAGACGCAGCCGCCGTAGCAAAAATAAAAAAGAAAACCAACACCGTCGACACTTTGTGCTTCATCACAAACTTGAGGGCAGGGAAATACATCGCATTGGCCATATTATCCAATTTACTTGAGAACCAATAGCGCATATTGGCTAATATCTTAAACGGCAAAAAGTGACTGGGTTTTTCCGCTTTCATATGGGAAAGATGCGCCGGCAAAATGAATAAAGATTCAATCAAAGAGAAAATCAGGCACAAAAACACCACAAAAAAGATGGAACGGGTAAAAATTAAAATATCCGAGGGAACATGAATCATCGGCAGGAAAAACGCGATGGTACTGAACACCGCCAAAAATACCGGTTTGAGCACCGTCTGAGTCCCGCCAATCGCAGCGACCTTGCCCATCTCGCCGCGCTGCTGATGACGATAGACGCTCTCGCCAATAATAATGGCATCATCCACCACAATACCCAGCACCATAATAAACGCAAACATCGACAGCATATTGATGGAAACCCCAAAATAGGGCAGCAACCAAATGGTTCCGGCAAAAGTGGTACCGATCCCAGCCACTACCCAAAATGCCAAAATGGGACGCAGAAATAACACTAAAATCGCAAACACCAAAATCAAACCGCTGATGGCATTACTCTTTAACAAATTAAAACGGCTATCAAAAATGCTTTTGGATTCAAAATTGATTTTTAATTGCACGCCGGGAGGCAAAACCTTGTTGAGATTTTCCACATACTGACGAGCGCTTTCCGTGCCTTCAAATAATTTGGGGTCGTCGCTCATTTTGACTTCCATGTTGAGCCCGGGTTTGCCATTCATGGTGAAGTCTACATACTCTTCAGCAAAACCATCTCGAATATTCGCGATATCGGCGAGATACAACTGTCCACCGTCGGCTTCACTGCGCACTACAATTTCAGCAAAATCCGAATCACGAAACGCTTGTTCACGGGTTTGGATTTGCAAATCGCCATCTTTGGAGCGGATGGAACCGGCGGAAGCATTCATGGATGAACGGCGAATGGCGCTGGCGATTTCATCAAAGGTCAGGTTGTAGCGACGCAAGGTTTCTTCACTGACCTCAATACTGAGTTCGTCATTTTTTAAGCCAATAATGCGCACTTCAGAAACCCCATCCAACAGGGCCATTTCGTCGCGAATTTGATACGCAATATTTTTGAGCTGGCGCAATTCCGCATCGCCGTAGAGCGCCATCCACATTAAAAATTCGCGCTCGATTTGCTGGCGAATAATGGGGCGTTCCGCCGAGTTGGGAAAGGTATTAATCGCGTCGACCCGACCTTTGATATCGTTGAGCAGCACGCGCACATCAAATCCGTCCACGACACTGACATCCACCCGACCATAGCCCTGACGAGACTCGGAGGTAATCTGAAATATACCCGGCAGGTCCGCTATCGCCTCTTCAATGCGCACTACAATTTGCTGCTCCACTTCGCTGGCGGCGGCGCCGGGGTAGATCATGCTGACTTCAATACGGTTGCCACTGTAAGTGGGAAAGGTTTCTTTTTTGATGGTGCCGCTGGCCATATAACCGCCCAGCAACATAGCAATCATCAGCAAATTAGCGGCTATAGGATTGTCGACAAACCAGCGGATCAAGGCATTCATTCCTATAGCTCTCCTGCTTCCGTCGACGTCAAGGTGCTGAGCTGTTCCGCCTCAACCTGGGCGCGAATGGCTTCCACCTCGGTGCCGTCGGTCAACAACCCTTGTTTTTCAATACTGATCAAAGCCCCGTCGGCGATGTCGCTGGCCACCCAAATACGATCTGAGGTTTTATGTAGAACTTTCACTTCATGTACCTTGGCTCGTTGATCCGCTTCAACAGTGATCAACCGATTGCGCTGAAACAGAGCCGTTCTCGGCAACTCGATTACCCCTGCCAATTCGCGTCCTTCAATTTGAACATCCACAAATAAACCGGGTAACAGCGGCACGTCTCCGGCAGCGGGATCATCTTGCTCAACTTCCACCAGGGCGTGATACATGCGCGTACTCAAATCAATAAAAGCATCGGCACGAACCAACTTCCCGTGCCAGGTGTGACGGTATCCTGCTACCACACCATGCACAGTCACTTGCGGCGCGGCTTCATTCTGGTTAAATAATGGCAATTCAATCAGGGAGGCTTGGTTTTCTGTTAGGGGGATTTTGACTTCCAACACACTTGAGTCGTAAACCTTGCCGATTTTTGCCCCAGGGCTGACGAATTGCCCCAGATTCGCATAAACCTCTTTGATGCGCCCTTTGAATGGGGCGCTAATCACAGTCCGCTCCAAATCCAACTGCGCTCTAGCAAGATCGCCCTCCGCAAACGCCAAACTGGCTTGGGCCGCAGCCAGTTGAGGTTTGCGCATAAACAAATCATTGGACTGCTGATTGCCCAAGTCACGCCACTCTCGTTTTGCCTGGCGCGCCAAGCCGCGTTCTTCGGCCAAACGGCGTTCTGCATCGGCCTTACGGGCTTTGGCATTCAAGAGCGCCACTTCATAATCCCGGGGGTCAATGCGCAGCAGTTGTTGCTCCGGCTGAAAAAAACCACCGGAAGAAAACACGTCACCCACCTCAACAATTTGCCCCGACACTTGCGCCACCAAATCGATTTCACGCTTGGGATATACCGTGCCCTGGGTTACCACCGCAATGCGGCTGGCACCCCGTTTGGCTTCGACAACCGCAACCTGCAATCGGGCCGGTGCATCTGGAGGTGGGTTTGAAGAGGGTTTGGGTTTAGCAATCACCAAAACGGCGATCAGCGAAGAGCCAACCAAAGTGATGATCAATGGCATCAATGCTTTTTTCAACATGAGAAAAATCCTATAACGGCCTATCGCATCCAGATATGACCAACATAGTAGTCAAACTGACTCAAGAAATCCTGATCTGGGAGTATAACAGTACCTTTGAATGTGCGAATTTATGATTGTAAAGATTTGTAAAAGTCGGCTGGCAGGCATGTTCAATGAACTTACGAATTCAGGAAAGAAACACTTTTTTGGACAAAATCAAACTGAACCACCCCTATCGCCGATGGTTTCTCGTCGCTTTATTAGCCAACTCCTTCAAAAGTCTGGCAATTTTTTGCAAACGAGCCGAATAGTTGATACATACTTGAAGCTTGTACCTGTTTCGCTGACAAGGGCCTTGCTTCATGATGGTTATTCGATTGCACCAAGCA
>JBNKFP010000240.1:0-4213 GCA_050289365.1 Cellvibrionaceae bacterium
GAGTAGACCACCTGGATATCGGCCCCTCGCGCACGGGCCTTGTGCAGGCTTTCACCGCCCTCTGTCGGAACTCTGAGCACATCGCCATAGGTGCAAATTGTGACATCCTGTCGCTCAAGTAAAGTTAATATCGCTGCAATTCGGCCACTGGGCAGAATGCACACGGGGCAACCTGGGCCGTGAATAAAAGAGACATTATCCGGTAACAACCCTTGCAGTCCATGGCGAAAAATGGCGTGAGTATGGCCGCCACAGAATTCCATCAGTCGATACTGGCGCTGTGATTGTGCAGCCTTGCGAATACCACTCAATAAATCTTGAGCTAACCCCTTCTGCCGAAATTCATCAATGTATTTCATTCAATGACCTTGGCTTGGGCAAAGAGCTCGAGAGTACGCTCGGCTTCTTCTAGAGAAATTCGGTTCAGTGCAAAACCCACGTGCACCAGCACATAATCTCCCACCTGCGCCTGATCCAATAACAACAGCGACACAGTCTTTTGCACGCCTGCAAGATCCACCACCGCGGTTTTGCTTTCCCAATCACAGTCGATAATTTTGGCCGGAACAGCAAGGCACACGCTCTAATCCCCTTGCGCTAAAAACTCAGCGCGTGCGTTATCGATAAATTGGTACCAGTCCGCCATGCCGTCTCCGGTTTTAGCGGACACCAATAAAATTTGGGCATCTGGATTCAGCCTAGCAATATACTGCTGACAAAGATTCACATCAAAATCCACATAAGGCAACAAATCCACTTTATTGATCAAAACCAGATCCGCACTGACGAACATATCGGGATACTTTAGTGGCTTGTCTTCCCCTTCCGTTACAGATAAAACGACCACTCGCTTCTGCTCACCAAGATCAAAAGCTGCGGGACAAACCAAATTCCCCACGTTTTCGACAAAAACAATTGTGCTCGGCTCGACACTGAGCGCCTGACAGGCCGCGCCGACTTGCTCCGCCTCCAAGTGACAACCTTTACCGGTATTTATTTGAAACGCTTTAACTCCAGTAGCGCGGATGCGATCGGCATCAAGACTACTCTGCTGATCACCTTCGATAACCGCTACCGCCAGATCACTGGCGACATCGTTTAAACTGCGGACCAATAAACTGGTTTTACCTGAGCCCGGACTCGATAACACATTCAGCACCAACAATTTCTGAGCCTTGAAAAACTCACGATTGCGCCCGGCGTAATGATTATTTTTGCTTTGTAGACTTTGCTCAATCTCAATAAGCCGCTGCTCAGATACATTTGCACCTTGAGTGGCCTTATGGCCAATCAACGAAGCTGTTAAAGCACCTCGCCCCGGATTTTCGTTAGGCTTTGCTGCAAATTTAAGACCCGACAGCTCGTCGGGGGCAACCGGTGAAGAAGTGCCACACCCACATATACCACACATTAGATCACCTCAATGGATTGCAATACCATATCGTCCGCTTGTTCAACTTGAAGAGGAAAATAACCACACGCTACGCATGGGCTAAAACGCTCAGCAACTTGCTGAGATTGCAGGCACTGGGGACACACTGCCTGCGCCTGAGTACGGACTATGACTAATTTTGCACCCTGTGCGGCAGTCCCCTCAGCAACTGCGGAAAAACAAAAATCTAAGGCTTCCGCACTGATATGTGAAAAAGGTCCAAGGCGCAGGTGAATCACTTTAACCGCTGATGCATCGCTGGCTTTGGCTTGGAATTCCACCATGTCGATCAAATCTCGACACAAACTGACTTCATGCATCTTATTGAGCCTTGATCACGAACTGGCTTCAGTACTGACCTCAGCAGCCTCCTCCTTTTCCCTCTCCTGGTCCATAAACAACATCCATTGACCACTCAGCTTTTCCATACCTGAAAATTCCCCAGCTTGCCGAAATGCCTTGCGTGCTGAGCGGTACTGCTTTTGGTAAAAACGCACCATACCCAACAGCAAATAGGCATCGCCTTCTTTTTTACCGAGTTTACCCAACTTAAGGCCTTTGTCCAATGCCTGCTCGGCTTCAGACCAGCGATACAAACCGATATAACTTTGAGCTAGACGCAAATAGCTAAGGCCTTCTTGACTCAATTTTGCCGCTTCGGCCAAATAAACCACAGAGCGATCGTCTTCTGCTGCCAACAACCAGGACTGCGCTAAAAGGTCCAGATTACGTTTATTGCGCTTTATCTTTCCTTCGCTGAAACCCTGTTCAATAATTTTTGCCGCCTTATAGGGAACCTTGTGTAGAAGCATTAAATTGGCCAAATTAACCAATTCAGACTCGCTGAGTAATTTGCCTTGGTCGTAGAGCGGCTCTAACAGTAGCATTTGCTTGTCGGTTTGCTCCAACTGACCATAGATTGCGGCAAGATTGGTGACATAACTTTGCTTGGGATAGTGTTCAATTAATTCTTTAAACACTTTCACCATATTTTTGTATTCGCCACGGCCATAATATATTGCATTTAAAATCAGCAACCAATTTTCCGTTGGCACATTCCCCTGGGAGCGCTCCAAATCGATGGCTTTCAGCATATTGTCCAATGCTGGCTGCAACTCATCTTTTTTATAATAAATCTGTGCCAACAACATATAGGAAAAAGCGTCCGGCACTTTTATCGTAGCCATCATTTTTTTGGCATAGAGCAAGGCGTCGTCCAGCCTATCTTGCATAAATGACAACTGCGCTACTGTACGCAGCGTTGCCTGCAAAAATCCTTCTGGCAAATTGTCGTATTCCACGGCGTGTTTAAATGCCGTTATGGCCGAATCATATTGGCCCTGTTGATAAGCCAAGTTACCGCGCATAGATTCAATTTGAGCTTTTTCGTAATTATTCAGTCGTTTCTTACTGAACAACTGGTCAAGGACAATATTGGCCTGCTCAAAATTATCCGCTTCAATGAGCACCTGAGCCTCTTGCATTTTCTCATAAACATCTTGGCCAATGGCCAAATTGGAAGCGGCTAAAACCGGGCTGCAAAACAGCCATAACAGAGCCAGAATCCATCCTTGCCGAACCATTAATGAACCTAGTCTTAAAGTGCAATTCATTACTTTTTACCCGTCTCTTCCAAGGTGAAGAGAAAATTATTACGCACTCTAGCCACTTCCACGGCTTCACCGTTAATAATGCGAGGCTTATATTTAAATCTTGCCGCCGCTGCCAGTGACGGTTTACGGAAACCGCTGTAACTGCAGGCATCCTCCACGACTCGAATATCTTTGGTTGCGCCCGTACTGGTCACCGTATATTCGACCATGCATTGCCCTTCGATACCACGGCTGGCAGCGGACGCCGGATATACGGGAGCCACCTTAACAATAGGCAGAAATTCACCTTCACTGATGCCCGCGCCCATACCACCCAAATTCAGATTCACATCCATTTGCGCTGGGATATCGCTAACCGCCAGGGCATTGGCATCCGCTTGGGCATCGCTTAAATCTGGCGCTGTCGGTGCAGGAGGAGCTTTGTTCGCTTGCGGTCGCACCATTTTCTGATCTTTTTTCACAGAGGTTTCTTCGCGTTTGACGCGCACAAAATCGAGAAACTGGGCGCGCTTACTGTCGTCAACTTTTTGCTCACCAAACTGGATTAAGACATACATAAACCACGTTAGAAAGCCAGCGACGATCACCCCAGCGAAACTCAATAACAGCAGTCGCAGCACCAACTTATTATCTGCAAACACCGGCCCATTAGACGACATGATTAGCGATCCTGTGCGGCAATGGCAATATCAAACACCCCAGCCTTGCGCGACGCGTCCATAACCTGCACCAAAGTATCATTCGTGGAATCCCGATCCGCTTGAATCACCACCGAACCTTTTGGGTTTTCTGCATGTAAGCGCTCGATATTAGGACGCAATGCGCGAATATCCACCTCTCGGCGATTGATCCAAATATTATTATCCGCGTCTATGGCAATCAGAATATTGGCTTTTTCCTGAACCACTGCGGTAGATGCTTGCGGCTGGTTAACTTCAATGCCAGCCTGTTTCACGAAGGTTGCGGTGACGATAAAAAAGATCAACATGATAAATACTACGTCCAACATAGGCGTAATATCCACCGTAGCTTCTTGATCTTCATTGGCACTGGATAAAAATTTTCTCATAGTCAATTAACTCAGCGATTAACCATCAAGCGGCAGGTGATCGGACAAATGTTCTTTTTTTTCCACGATTTTGCGATTGAGAAAACCAATCACTGGCAG
>JBNKFP010000241.1:0-4186 GCA_050289365.1 Cellvibrionaceae bacterium
CCCATCTCCATTCATACGAAAGCGCTTACCAGGTTTGAAAATTTGACTACCGTATTTTTGTAAGTCAATACCATCGCCAAAATCTTTAACAAGGATGCCGGGATCTGTACTGTTTAATTGACCGATTTTAATGAGTTTGCTGAACACGGATGTCTCATACTTAAGCATATTGGTTATTAGATTGTGGAGCGCGCTGCCCAGGTAAGCGGGCCAGCACTTTTCAGATAATTCATTGATAACCAAAATTCGAATGTCAATCGCGTTTAGACTTAACAGTGTCGTATTTAAATCCATAAATTTCTGGATGGCGTCGACTATATTGCAGTCCGATTTCGTATCCGATTCCAGTTCCTTCTCAATTCGGTGGTCCGTAGTGGATGGTTTTTACGGTTCTCTTTATTCGTTGTAACGAGAATGGAAAATATGGATGATAGATTTCTAAAGCTCAATAAAAAAGAACGAATGAGTATGGATCATGTCCCCAATGAAACCCATGTCATCCCGATGAACTTATAAAGCACATTAACTCGCTCTAATCGCTATCGACAAGCCTTTGATCTTGCTACACAATACTATTGAATAAATAGAAAAATCCATGTCCACAAACTTGGAAGAGGTCTTAGTCTCAAATATTAAAGCAGACATTTTAAACTGGGGTTTGTACGTATTTCGTTTGTTTCTGTCTGATGGTTTTGAGTCTAAAGCTGCAGCCTATTTTTATGGCATAGGAAAGCACTTGGATGTGCAGACTTGGTTGCTTTACTACGTATGGCTTGGCGTTGGAAAATTTCCAATCATTTTTAATCTGAACGCAATTTTCTGCGTTTCTGTATGTATAAATCAAGATGGCGTATTCAGCTCGTGCATAATGGCACCGAACAAATATCCTTGCTCTAAGGCATCATCTAGTGCTTGGTGGGTATGCGCTTGCTTGCTAAACCAACGCTTGGGCATATTGCGTTTGGTACTTTGGCGATAGGGCTTTTTCAGTGCACACATGGCCAAGGTTTTGATGTCTAGGGCTGAGTGGGAAAAGGGGCTGCGTCCAACATATCGAATTAAGTACCAATGGATAAACATAAAATCGAAAGCAACCGGATATCCCACCATTACGGGTTTGCCCGGTAGATTTTCCAGCCAATGGACATAAGCTGCCATGGCCGAAGCGGGCGCGACCGTATTTTTGCGGCAGCTTGCCCAAGCATCCGGTTGTTGCTGCCACCATGCCATGGTTTTTTCATCGGCAGTGGCGCCATCAGCGGTTTCTAAATTAGCGGCAAACGTATCGATGAGTTGAAGCTGGTTGTCGCCGTCAAGGCGAAATGCGGCTGAGCCAAAACTCAGCATGGAGTTGATCCCAGGAATGGGGCCATCAGCTTCAATGTCGGTACTGACATAAATTTCATCATTGTTGGTCATGTCGCATCCTTAACTTACGCTTTTGCTGAGAAAGTGGCAGCGATTTAACCCTATTCACGGTCGGTTTGCCATGCAGGATGTCAATACCAAAGTGTTTTAGCTGATAAGTTGAGTTCTGGGTTCCAGTCTCAAACGGCAAATGGGTGTTAGAATGCGAGGGGAATCATCAGCAGAATATTGCATAAAAATTAAAGGTTGATATGACCAAAGGTTGCCAAAAAAAGGGTGTATTGGGAGGAGTGTTGCTACTTCTTGCCGGCCATGCAGTGTCTGTCGAGGCTGCGGGTTCACCGTCAGCCACAGAAAATGTGGGCGAACTCTGCGAATTACATCTGCCAGCGTCGGCACTGGCGAAAAGCTTGATGGACTTTGGCGTGCAGTGTCATCGTTCGGTAGTGGTTCCCTACGAATTGATTGCTCCCTACCGGTCCAGTCCGGTGGTCGGTACCATGCCATTCACTGTCGCGCTGGAACGTCTGCTCAAATTCACCCCTTTTACCTATCGTCTCACCGGCACCGAGCCAGTGCAGATTCAAATTGTGCACCGCGACCCCGTAACAGATGCAATTTCTTTAAGCGCGCAGCAGACCGAACCCGCGGTCGAACAGGCTATGGCTGAAATTGTGGTTACCGGAATTCGCGCTTCTTTAGAACAGTCGGTTGATATTAAACGCAATGCCAGCGATATAGTCGATGCCATAAGTGCCGAGGATATGGGCAAATTTCCGGATAGTAATTTGGCCGAGTCGGTACAGCGTATTGCCGGTGCATCCATCAGTCGCAGCAACGGCGAAGGTTCACGCATTACCGTGCGCGGATTTACCGATAATTACAACCTAGTGACGTTTAACGGTCGCATGCTGCCGGTGGTTTCGGCGCCGGTCGACAGTGTTGCGGATTCCAGGGCGTTTGAATTCGCCAATTTGGCGTCGGAAAATATCCAGCGAGTTGAGGTGTTTAAAACGCACAACGCCGAGCGAGCCACTGGTGGTATAGGTGCGACCATCGCCATCCAAACCTATAAACCCTTTGATGCCATTCGCCAGAGCAATTACTTGGCAGTCAAAGCTATGGCCGACACCTCCAACCGCAATGGCCGAGACCTAACGCCTGAATTGGCCGGTTCCTGGAGTTCCGCCATTGGCGATCATTGGGCAGTTCTCTTGGCCGGTAGCTGGCAGGAGCGTGACAGTGGCAGCAGTCAGGCTTATGTATCGCAGTGGAATACCCAGCCCTGGGCGCAGGAGGGGCAAGCGGATGCCATCAAGCATCATGCAGTAGATTGTGATGCCAGCAATCTTGATCCATTTGCCGACCAATGCTTCAGGTTGGTGAATGCCCCCCAAGTCGGCCAGTTGTATTCACTGCCAGTGGATCTGCATTACAGCTTGGTGGATTCCGAACATCGACGTTTAAATGGCTACGCTAGCGTGCAATTTCAGCCCAACTCGAATTGGGTAGCTACATTAGACTATGCCCTTTTCAGCAATGAACGTCGTGATACCTTGGCGAAATCCATTTTTGACCTAACGGACTATCGCAGTTACTTAAGCTTTGATGACAGTGCGGTAAAAACCCCTTTAGTGACTGCGGAAACCTATTTTGATGACCAGGGGCAAGACAGTGTTCGGGCTCTCGGTTTCGCCGCACAGCAACAGCGGCACAAGGATTTGACAGAGTCTCTAGGGTTTAATTTAGATTTTACGCTAGGAAATGACTTGGTTGTGCAATTGGATGCCCACACGTCCACCTCCAACAGTGGCCCAGGGAACAGCGCCTTTGGCGGTCGGGCGAGCGTGCGCTTTGGAGGCAATGTTAACAGTGCCCAGCGAATTGATTGGAATGATCCAATACCGGCTGTGACGGTGACTCTTAACGATCAATTGCTCGCTTCGCAAAACGGCGAATTTGACAGCAGTGACCTAGGCACCCAAGTGGCGTTTAATGACTACTCGTACCAACGCAGCGATGTGGACCAAGTGCGTTTGGACGGTCAGTGGGATTGGGGCACTGGGGGGCTGGATTTTGGCTATGAATATTGCGCCATGTTCAATAACACCCGTTATTCAACCAATAGCTACATTATGGGTGACTGGGGGATTAGTGACCGCCAGGCTGTTCCGGACGAATTGTTCTCTCCGCTGAATGTGGCTTCAGAATTTGACGACGTGAACTCAGCGCAGTGGCAGACGCAGGGCTTCGTCGCGGACCAGAATGCGCTGCTTGGTTGGGGAAGGCAAAACTACCCTGCTGCCTTTGTCGATGGTTTTGCCTATAACCGGAATCTGGCCGTGGACCGCAGTGTGGCCGAAGATTCCAATGCCATGTACATCAAGCTGCGCCAACAGTTTGATGTATTGGATGCGGATTTGGATATCGAGGGCGGCTTGCGATACACAGCGACGGATCAGATCAGCAGCGCCAACGCGATCATCCCCAGCTATGTCCTGTGGGCGGACAACGCTGATTTCAAAGTGACCTACACTGCCCCTGGCGATCCCAATTACGCCCAACAGAATCAAATTCTGCGGGAACATCACAATTACAGTGATGTTCTGCCCAGCGTGATGTTTAAGCTGAAACCCAGCGAGCAGTGGGTGATGCGCTTTTCCTATAGCAAATCCCTGGCAAGGGCAGAATATGCACAATTGAGCCCGGAGAGCTCCAATATCACCATAGCCGGCCTAACCGTTCCCGGTCAGAGCAATGCTTTTGCCCGCGCGGGCAACCCCCACCTGGAACCGTTAAAATCCGATAATCTGGACCT
>JBNKFP010000242.1:0-4161 GCA_050289365.1 Cellvibrionaceae bacterium
CCCGGTAAGGATGGCTTGGTTCATATTTCCCAGATCGCGCATGAGCGCGTTAATAATGTCTCTGACTATTTAACCGAAGGGCAAACCGTAGCGGTTAAGTGCTTGGATGTGGATAATCGCGGTCGAATCAAGTTATCTATTAAAGAAACCTTGCCGGCTCCAGAGCCAGCCGCCGCAGCGGAAAATACTGATGAGGGCGGCGACGCTTAATTTGCTCGTTCGCTTTAGTTGAAAGTAAAACCCGCTTAACGGCGGGTTTTTTATTTGTGCTCAATCTGGTTTGAGTTTAATCCAAAACCTATTCGCGTTGCGTAAAGCAATGTACTAATTAATGCGATGTCACTTTGAGTTGGTCGCCTATGAATAAAAAAAGGATAATGGGGTGGGGGCTGGCGTTGGCCTTGCTGACTCCGCACTTGGGGCTGGCACAATCGGTGGCGGCACCAGAACCGGGTTATGGATATTCAGACGCGCCCTATATGGAGGCTGGAGCACTGTTGGTGGGACAAATGTCTGCTGACTATCGAAGCAGTAATGAGGTCTCTCCGCGTCTCTTACCTTTGCCGTATTTTTTGTATCGTGGGCCTATTATTAAAGCTGACCGTGGTGGTGTGCGTGGGGAGTTCTGGAAGGCGGAGCGCTGGCAATTCAATGTGTCCGTGGATGGTTCATTAGGCTCAAACACCAGCGACAATAAGTTGCGTCGTGGTATGGATGAGCTGGAAAGTGCAGTTGAGTTTGGCCCCTCTCTGGACGTGCAGTTGAGCGGTGCCTCCCTTGATGATGGTTGGTCAGTACGGGTGCCGGTTCGCGGCGTATTTACCATGGGGAAGTCGGGTGTTCATCACATTGGTTATTTATTGAATCCAAGGTTAACTTGGCGTAAGCCAATCGAATACTCTCCTTGGCGCATGTCCTTTCATGCAGGTATTTTATATGCCGACCGCCAATATCATGATTATTATTACGGTGTTGGTTTAAGGGATGTCACTTCAGAGCGGCCATACTATAAAGCTAAAGGCGGTTATAGTGGTTCCTATCTAAAGTTGAATTTTTTTCGTCCCTGGCACACTTGGCGTTTTGGTGTGAGCTTGCGTTACGACAACCTTGCCGGTGCCGAATTTGACAATAGCCCTCTTTATCAAAGCCAGCATTACGGTAGCTTGAGTTTTGTTGTGATCAAACAGTTGTGGCGTAATCGTGATGACTGAGGTTCGATTGTTTCGACGTCAGTTCTTGGTCCCTAAAGACATTCTCGACGTCGAAAAATATATTCGTACAGACCCCGTTGCATACCGGGTCTGAATACAAAACTGCCCGAGAGGTTGAAATGGGAAAGCGTCTTCAGCAGTTGAGTGGAGGTTAAGGCTTTTTGCGTGGTGTGGGTGGGTGATGGGAATACGGAGATATTTTCGCGATTGGTAAATTGGAATTGCTGCGGTTGTTGTGGCATCTCTTTGCCCGAATACACAATGGCGTGTAGCAGGGTTTGTTTGTGAGTGTAGGGAAGCAGTTTTTGAAAGACTATTTTAATCAATTCTGCCGGCAGAAAATGTAACAGATCCCAGATAAAAATCGCGTCAAAGCGCAGGTCATCCGCAAAGTTGAGCATATGGGATTTTACTTTTTGCTCGCCCCCGGATTTTAATTGCACCGCAAATTCTTGAAAAATATCTTCGGCAAATACGCCATCAGTGAGGCTGTAAAGAAAGTCATAATTGTTCCGGTTGCGGATGCCCAGATCCAAAACGTTGATTTCGGTTTTTACGGCGAGTGAGTCGAGTATTTCGGGGATGGCATAGCTGCGATGGTTTACCCCGGGGCGACTGGATTGAGATATTTTAATATCGATGGATTTGGTTAATTCATCGCTGGACTGGCGTCTTTGCGTAAGTACTTTTCCCGGTTGATAGCGCAGTAGTTGTTCCGCCAGGCCAGGAATCATATCAGCATAATTTAAGTAGGAATTTTCCATGTGGAAATTGGGCATGCTGCGCAATAGGGTTGCCGTATCGTGACAGGGCTGCAGTCTAGGCGCACTGGGGTATTGTTGTTTAATGCGAAGTTGATACTGATCGATAATGTGGAATTGCCTAGGTGCGACGGGTATTTCGGCACTGACGCATTTAACCGTGTGGAGCAGGGCGTTGGGTCGGCAAAAGCGTTTAATTCTTTCAACCAACCACGTAACCGTGGCCAGATCCAGGTAGTTAAATAGATCCCAAGTCAAGACCACGTCAAACTGTTCGCTCTGCTCAAAATTCGTTAAGTAACCATCCAGTGCCTCAATCATTGCTGTGCTGGAAAGCGGTTGCTGCTGAGTTTCTGCGAGAAATTCATCGAGGTTTTCAAAATGAATTTTGCAACTGAGTTGGCGAAAAAAAGTAAAGCTAGAGGCGGAAAACGAACCCAGGTCTAACACACGGTGGGTGTTAGAAGATTTCAATTCGTTATACATTGCGGTGATGCTGGGTGATCGGTGAGCAACATCAGTTTTTAGGGTAGAGTTAACCACGATCATTCTTTGGGGTATCTAAAGGGCGCCTAGGGCGCCACGGGTTTTACGCTTTTTCGGTTTTATCGCCGCTGGTTGTGCTGCTTGAAGAGCTAGAACTGTTGGAAGAGCGGTTGCTCGAACTGTTGCCTGAACTTAGGCTGGAGCCGGTACTGGAATCCATATCGATTGAGCCTCGGAATTTAGCGCCGTCTTCGAGCGTCACCCGAGCAGCGACAATATTGCCTTTAACATTGCTCGACGATTTGATTTCGACTCGATCCTGACCCACCAAATCACCTTCAACGGTGCCTTCGATGGTGATGGTTTTGGCCATCAAATTGGCTTTGACGATACCTTTGGCGCCCACGGTAAGATGATTGCCTTTCAAGTCGATGGTACCTTCGACTTGACCTTGAATCAGTAGGTCTTCTTCGCCGGTTAATTCGCCTTTAAAGGTAATTTTGGGGCCAATGACGGCACTCGGCGTGCTGGGTGAGATGCTGCTAGCAGGCTTGCCCATGCCCATGGAGGAGGAGTTGGAATAGCTGGGGACAACCGGCTCGGAAGGAATGTCAAAGTCGTCATCAGTGGGTTTCGTTGGGGTGCTTTTGCTCAAACGCATTGTCGTGCTCCTATCTGAATGAGTGGCTACTTGGCTATCCTGCGACACATCTCCCTGACTTGGTGACTGTAATAATGGGTCTGACGGTGAATCTTTTGGTGTTGAAACAGAAGTCTTAGAAGTGACTGACCGAGCTGCTTTGTCGGCTTTTTTTTTCGATGAGAATCGAAAGCCGGATAATATGCCTTCCATCGGTTGCTACCTTACATTCTCGTAAACATTCAGGCACTTGAACTGGGGTGATTCAACAAGCTTAGCTGGCTCGTTTTTTAAACACCAATTGCTCAGTGTGAATATCCAATCGAGGTCACGTTTTTAGCGCTGAAAAACAGCCGCTGTTGCACAGTCGGCGAGTCTACTACACTTTGCCGCGTCGCGGCAGAATTACGGAGGAAATTTATTTTCCCCCGTGCCGCGACCTGTAGACGCAATGCTGGGTTGCGTTAGCCCGTGTTGCGCATGCCCGCAGAAATACCGGCCATGGTGACTTTAAGGGCGCGCTCCAAATCTGCGCTGATGCTTCCCGCTTTGCGCTCGCGTTTGATCAATTCCGCTTGCAGGAAATTGAGGGGATCAACATAGGGTTTACGCACTTCGATGGTGCTTTGCAAGGTGGGGTCTGAATCCAAGATTGCTGTTTGTTTTTTCACTTTGTTGAGCAGGAATTCAAGGTTGCGCAAATCTTTGCGCAACTGATCACCCAGGCCGTGTAATTCGGAGGGAACCAATTGTTGCTCGTAGTAGTTGCAGATTTCCAAGTCGGCTTTGCCGAGCACCATTTCAATGAGATCGACAAAGCTGGAAAAGAAGGGCCAATCCGCGATCATTTTTTCCAGCGTATCGGGCGCGTTTTCCAGGGCGTGCTCTAAGGCTTGAGCAAAGCCTAACCAGGCCGGCAGGTTCAGGCGCACCTGCATCCAGGCAAACACCCAGGGAATGGCGCGCAGGGATTCTACGCCGCCACTGGCTTTACGTTTTGCCGGTCGACTGCCGAGCGCTAACTTATTGAGTTCCTGTTCGGGCGTCAGGCTGCGGAAATAGG
>JBNKFP010000243.1:0-4159 GCA_050289365.1 Cellvibrionaceae bacterium
ACCAGGATTGGGAAGTTTAGGACAAGTATTTCAGTACATACAGGAATACACCGGCGTGGTCAGCCCAGGGATTTTGGCCATATTTATTGCCGGCCTTTTTTGGAAGCCCGCAACCAACAAGGGTGCGATCGTCGGTGTTTTGGCGTCGATACCCATTGCTCTGTATTTCAAAATAGGTCCAAAAGGCTGGATGACGGGAGATCTATTTGTAACCTTACCGTTTATGCATCAAATGCTGATCACCTTCTTATTAAGTTTGGTTGTCATCGTTGGTGTTAGCTTCGTCGATAGCAAACAAGCAGGACAAGGAAACACCATCAAATTGACGAAAGACATTTTTAAGACAGAAACCATATTCAATATTCACAGCGCGGTTATCTGTGTCATATTGATCTGCCTATACAGCTTTTTTTGGTAAGCAGGCTGGCGAAAACAGCTATCCATTTAACTTGACTGGGCCAACTAGAATGTCTAGTTGGCCCATTTCCGCTTTAAAACGTTCTATGGGATCGGCTGGGTGGATTTTGAACGAGTTGGAAAACCGCAGAGACGCAAGGTCGTAAGATTTAAAAACATGGCAGGAAACAAATAAGAGGCAGTATTGCTAGCGAATATCCGCCAGATTGATTTACAAGTCTGGCGGATGAAGAGTGAAACGATTAAATTTCTGCGTCAAAATCTTTTCTTGAGTCCAGCAATAATGCACGTGCAGCTTCGCCCGCCGCTTGCGGATCATGGGCAACAATAGCATCAAAAACCGCCTTGTGACGTGGCAATGTCTGTTTCAATAAATCTTCGTGCCAGCTGGTCAGACTAAAAGAAAGAGCCAATGCATTATGAAGAGTTTGACCGATGTAGCTAATCACTTCGTTTTGAGTTGCACTCATAATGGCTTGGTGGAAACGTATATCGGGCTCGAGCGACTCTTCAACGGTTTTGGCCGAAGCCATACCTTCATAGGCCAAGCGAATTTTCTCGATATCTTCATCGCTTGCCTTCCGAGCTGCAAGCTCGGCGGCGCTTGGCTCAATCGCCATTCGAGCTTCAAATAAGATGTCTAAAAACTGCTCTGCAGGAAGCGATTCCGTCACCCAAGACAAGACATCGCTATCAAGAAGATTCCACTGGCTGCGAGGCTTAACAATGGTGCCTACGCGGGGACGAGAACTCAGTAAGCCCTTTGATATTAAGATTTTTGTCGCCTCGCGCAATATGGGGCGGCTTATGCTAAATTCAGTACAGAGGTCTGCTTCCACAGGAAGCTGTTCCCCTTCCTGATAGTGCCCTTGTACGATTCTTTGGCCCAACAGACTAACCATTTGGGCATTGAGGTTTTTGGGTTGGAAGGTTTTGGTTAACATAATAGTCCTAGCCTAAAGTTAAATACGTCGGTTTATCGGTGTTTTGTCTTGTTATTGGCGCCACCGTTGAGTGGATCTTAACCTAATTCCAATAGGTGATGAACATTTAATCACATGATTAGCTGTGACGCCAGTCAAACTAATAGACTAAAATCTATATATAGGGGAAACATACCCAAAAGTAGGTTTTGAACGATTAATCGTCTTATGACAATAAGTCTCATTTTAAACAATTGATTCGACCATTAAAAGTAAAAATAGTATAAGCTGAGAGACATTATGTGGCTGACCAATTGCTATCCTAGCCTGACCAATAAAGTCGTTTTGATAACCGGTGGCGCTACCGGGATTGGTGCGCACCTGGTCGAGGCGTTTTGCTGCCAAGGGGCACAAGTCATATTCCTGGATATCCAAAGCGATGAAGCAAACTTATTGATCGAACGCCTCGAGTCAAACTCAAAGGCAACGACGCCAACTTTTATCTATTGCGATTTATTAAAGGTCTCTGATTTACAGTCCGTCATCGCCGAGGCCGGCCAACGATTTGGCGATATATCCGTTTTAATTAACAATGCGGCCAATGATACTCGCCATGATTTTCGCACCGTAACCGAAGAAGAATGGAATAATCGGGTCAACGTCAATTTGCGCCACGTATTTTTTGCAATTCAAGCCGTTTGTCCACAAATGAAGCGACTCGGTGGCGGCTCCGTAATTAATTTTGGCTCACGCAGCTGGTATGAGTGCCAAGGCAATATGATCGGCTACGCCACATCAAAATCGGGTATTGAAGGGCTTACAAGGAGTCTGGCGAAGGATTTGGGACAGGATAATATACGGATCAATACCTTAATACCCGGCTGGGTTACCACACCAAAACAATTGCGCGAACTCATCAATGAAGAAACCGCTGAATACATCCAACACAGTCAGTGCATTAAAGGGGCTTTAGTACCAGAGGACATCTGTGCGATGGCGTTATTTCTAGCCTCAGACGACAGCCGAATGTGCACGTCTCAGCATTTTGTTGTTGATGGTGGCTGGATTTTCAATCCCTATTAATTAAGATCCTCACTTTTCATCTTAATCATTTCTTGATTTACTCAACAGCGACAAAACCCAGATTAAACCGCGATTTGAATCGGTGTTTGTGTTTTTGATAGGAAGTTAGCAGGATGAAAATTGGCAGAGCAATCCGCTAAGGCGGCAATCTTGAGCTTAAATAAAGAAAAGGCGACCCCCACGAGTCGCCCATTAGGGTAGAGAATCTAGGCTATTTAATAAGCTCGGGGCCTAATTGCAATACACCCTAGAGTCATCACCAATAACAGTAACCAACTTATTGAACCAGCCGTTGGTGTGGAAGTCGCAGACGACGAACTGCCTGCGGCAACCGAGCTGCTAGCAGCCGATGAACTTGCGGGAGTAGATGAAGAGCTCGCAGGCGCAGCGCCTTTCCTGACCAAAATACTCGCTAAGGTGCCATTATCTTCAACCGTGGTGACTTTAATATCGAGGTTTCCGTCCTGCACATTGGCGTTGAATTTATCACTGACATACGCCGTATCGGCGCCGACTTCCTGAAAAATATCGACAGAATTCATTACCGTTTGACCTTCAATATCGACATTAAATGCGCGCATTCCGGGATTGGTTTGGTAAATTTCAGCCATACCCAGCTCAACGGAATACTGACCATTAGGCATCGGAATTTTATAGCTAAAGCTGCCATATCGCTCGGTGTTGAACAATGTGCTGCCGCCCGCTCCGGAAATTTGATCCGTTGTTGAATTTGCCGTACCGCCGGTAAACATTTGGTCGATATCATAGTAAATACCACCATATTGCACCGCGTCGCCACTGCCACCGACATTAATCGCCGCCACTACGTCTGCAGGATTGGCTGGATGCCAACCTTTGGTCGCTTCCGTCACGACACATTGAGCATTGTTCTGAGTCCCCAAGCCATCTCCATCGGGATCCGCAGAAATATCACAACATACTTCCATTCCACCCTGAGTTCCGCAACTGACGGGACCATAACTGCCAACCGCCAACATTTTAGCAGCGTAGCGTTTACCCATTTCACGAACGGCGGCGGAGTTCCAGTGCAAGCCATCACCTTTATCATTCAAACCACCTTCTGCCGTCACATAGTGACCGTTAGTGATTTTATTTGGAATTTGGCGCACAAGACTATTGTGACCTGAGCAACATCCGGTATAAGGCAGCTCACCAGCAACAAATGGAACTTGACTTGGATCCAGATTCAAATCCTTGCGCAAGTCCGTTACGAATTGATTTACCAAGTCAACCCAATTTTGCTGCCCAGAGTTACTCTCCCCCTGATGGAAGATAAACCCCTTAATAACACCGACTTGTTGTGCTTTTTTAGCCAAATCCATAACCCAAGCGTAACCGCCACCACCTGGCGCGCCATTAATGGCCCCATAAGGTGGCGTACAAGCACCGTATTGTGAGCAGTTTTTCAAGAAATACTCGATTTTAGCACCACCGTAGGCACCACCAGCCAAACCAATTGTTATTTGCTCGCCCGAACCATCCGCCATAGCTTTACCGAAAGTATCGCCGGGGCCCAAACCACCACCACTGCCACAGCGAATCAGGGGGGGAGTGGCTGCCCGCCAAGTACCATAACTGGTACCGGAACAATTTTCCGATTGCAAAACCCGGACTCGAGGATGTGCGGTTCTGTCTTGAGATTCAATTGGCGCCGAACCTTCCATATTGGATTGGCCGAGCATGAGGTAAATATGAAAATTGGGATCTGGCGCCGC
>JBNKFP010000244.1:0-4156 GCA_050289365.1 Cellvibrionaceae bacterium
GCGGAGAAACCGCGCCAAGGAGCCAAATATGGCTACGAACGCTTTCAGCTTCCATGAATAGATATCTTTTCCATCTCGTGTTATGCCAGCCCGTTATCGGGTCAAGCCTCGAGTCCGGTGCAGCGATTTGTTCGATACATCATCAACATCATAAATTCATGTCCACTACAATTCTAACGCGAATTTTACCGGCAAGAATCTGCTGAGAAGCATCAGGAACAGCATCAAGAGGAATCACCTGCATAAGCTCATCTAATCTCTTCAAATCCATTTCTTCTGAAATTCTATTCCAAGCCCTTTGCCTCAACGAAGACGGACACATTACTGAATCAATCCCTAATAGATTGACTCCACGCAAAATAAATGGAAGAACCGTACTTGGAAGAGTTGCACCACCAGCCAAACCGCAAGCAGCGACGCTGCCCCGATACTTTATTTGACGAAGAATACTGGCGAGAGTCTCTCCCCCAACGGAATCAATCGCACCAGCCCAACGTTCAGAGTCTAAAGGTCTTCCACTGGGTGAGGAAAACTCTTCTCGATTAAGGATCTCAGATGCGCCAAGACTTTTGAGATAATCGCCCTGCTCCTTTACTCTGCCAGTCGACGCAACAACTGTATACTGACGTTTTGCTAACATTGATATGGCTAAGGAACCAACGCCTCCCGAAGCACCTGTAACCACAACGGGCCCAGAGTCAGGAAAGACCCCGTGATCTTCAAGAGACAATGTGGCTAGCATCGCTGTTAAACCCGCCGTACCTATCGCCATACAATGCAAAGCTGTAAGACCTCTAGGTATCAACTCCACCCACTCTGTTCTGACTTTGGCAAATCCGGCATACCCTCCCGAAAACTGCTCACCAAGTCCCCATCCTGTTACAAAAACTTTGTCCCCAACTTTATACCCCGTGCTCTCACCAACCTCTTCAACGACACCCGCCAGATCAATTCCTGGAACTATAGGAAACTTCCTCAGAACCTTGCCTTTTCCCGTTACCGCAAGCCCATCCTTATAATTCAAACTGGAGTGGGTTACGCGAATCAACAGGTCACCACCTGGGTTCGGTATAGAATCTACATTCTCTAGTTCGGTAATGGTTGCTTGAGACTGGCTACCATTGCTTTGTCTATCTACTAGCAACGCCGAAAATGTGTTTCTTAGCATAACGTTCTACTCTCTGTCTTGCATATCGTATTGATCTTCCCCACCCAAAGTAGCCACAGTTTTAGGTGCGCTTGAGAGCGCATATTCTTCTTTAAAAGCATTAGGACTTTTATTGCCCAAGGTACTGTGCCGGCAGGCCCTCCAATTAAACCGCTCGGAAATCGAGCAAATACACTTATTTGACCGCTAATAATATATTATCCCGATCAAATTAACCTCAAAAAAGCCGAATATAACAACTGAAAACTCGCATCTTGACGGAGTAAAGCATTTTAGCATTCTGAAAGATCCTCGGATCGAACGTCAAAAGTTTCACCTGTTACCGAATATAGTATTGATCGTTTTGGGTGGCACTCAATAATTTGCAGGTAGCAAAACCCAATTATGGTAAATCAATGTGCATAAAAAGATGACGGAAGAAAACAGGTTGGGACGAAGCCACTCTTGAGGTCACACTGGATACAGAAATTTAAGTGGGAGCGCCCTACCCTTAACCCCAACTTGAGATCCGGCAGCTACTTCAGGAATTTTGCTGTTAACGCATATTATTTCAAAATTACTTTATAGGGTGGTACCACCCAAGGGAAATCTGGTAGCGTTACGAGGCCGACGCGAGGCCCAGGTAGCTTATTCGAAACAAAGCATTAGGTGCATTGGGCGTCACACATGTCGTCGTAATGTTGAAAGCATTATTCTGCTGTTTAGGAGCAAGTGCGAACGCTTACATACGACGTCCCACTATACATTCGATTTGGCGATTAATATGAACGACCTCGGCAATGCGCTAGTACCCTTCCCTTTGCATCCAGCCGGATTCATCGACTGCTTTATGCGCCTTGGTGCCGATCTTGATCAGCTACTCGTTGCGACGGGTTTTTCGTCTGCTGATTACACCAAAGGTATTGGCTACTGCAACCTAAATCAGCTTGCGAATCTGATTAAAAGTGGTATGGATCAATGTGATCACACAGACGCAGGATTTCGTATTGCTGCGATTTTTCCTTGGTGCTATTACGGTGATTTGGCTGGTGTCATAGAGACGAGTCCGAGTATGCGCGAAGCTGGTGCCGCTTTTCGGCGCTACACCGCAATTGCCCACCCACACTTAAAACGCTTTTTAGCTCATATAAACTTCTATTTTGAAAGTACTAATCGTCTGGTCGTTCCAATAGCATCCGCATATGACAATTCTGTACCACGATATTTAAATGATTTTGATCATGAGTTTCGCACGGGTATCATCTGTCGTCTCGCGAGTAGCTGCGGTGATCGGAAAAAAAGTGAAAACCTCAGATTGCATTTAAAGCGAACCCAACATTTACCTGAACAGGTGATCTCGGCTATAGGCGCCGATTCGGTCGTTTACGGTACCAACGAAAATGCAATTTCTGCCCCATATGGTTTTTTCGAGAATGAGTGGCGCAACATCCGGAGACCGCTTTTTAATCGCGTTATCGCCCGTTGTGAAAATGCTTATCAGGCTGCTGGCCTTTGTGATTCGATTACCGATGCTGTGCGCTGGCATGTGGATAATCGATTTATTCGCGATGTGGAACTAGAGCCTATCGCTGATATAATGAACACGAGCCCGCGCTCGCTCAGCCGAAAACTCGCTACAGAGGGCACGTGTTTTCGTGAAATTGTTATGCAGGCGCGTATGAATCTTGCTCTACGGCACGTTGTTCATTCTCGCTTGAGCATTGATGACATGGCCGCTCTTATCGGCTTTTCAACATCGTCGAGCTTCATGCGATCGGTGAAAGCACGGACCGGTTTGACGGTTAACGAGTTGCGGTCATTACCACCGGCGGATGCAGAATCTCTTTTCTGTTCAGCTCAACAAACGCTTAATCGACAGACTGCTGATGCGGATCAACAAAATCCAGATTCATCAAATAGGCACCCGTAAACCGATAGTCTGTCATCGCCGTAATGTTACCCACAGCATTAATTAAATAGGACGGGCCGCCATTCACCACGTGCAAAACCGGGCGCTGAAACTCGGCTGCACGCAGCTGTGCAATAGCGTTATGCATTGCAACCTGGTGACGAGAAAAGAACCAGCGATCATTGGATTGCAGCACAATGAGATCAATTTCGGGGTTGGCGTTAAGTCGTGCAGCAATTTTTTTATGGTCATAAATATCAAAGCAAATTAATGGTAGCACGGTATGTTTACCGTTGTTAAATACAACACTTTCTTTTCCTGGCACCAACGGTTTGTAGACATCCCTAAATAATTGCGCAATCCAGATTTTCATCGGCGGCCAATCCAGCAAGGGGGGAATAACCTCGCCAAATGGTATTGGCGTCATTTTTTGATATTGCATCTGGCGACCATCGCGGCCAAAAAACAAGCTGACATTCCGATAATGTTCACCCTCGACATTGGCTCTCGTTAAATCGTGTAACATCAGATCGGCCCCCATGCGTTGAGCATGAAGCTGGTGCGATTGCCAGACCCACTCGTGTTCCAACAAACCTTTGGGGCGTGATTCTGGCCATAGAATAAGTTGCGCACCTGCATCGGCTAACAAATATGCTTTATCCAACTCGGCTGGGTAAGCCATCGAATAGCCTAGTGCAGATAAATTCTCATCGTAGCTACCCGGCGGATCATCTGTCTGAATAAGCCCAATACTCCAGTGTGCCGGCGCTTTAACATCAATTCGTTTAACCAGCACTAGTCCAAGCCCTTGCCAAACAACCATAATTGTAAGCAACAATATGGGGCTATATATTCTCGTGCGTTGAATTTGCCTATAGACCTTGTCTTCTCGGTTTTTCTGCCTACCTTTATACCCAAAGGGTCCTCCAAGCACTTCTAGCCAGCGGGCGATGATGAGATTGAGCATAAAAATCAGGATGTTGAGCGTGTCAGTGCCAGTTAAAGAAACCACCCCGATCAACCACGGAAAGTTGACCAATGTCTGTACGAGATTAATTTCAAAAACAAGCGGATACAGATGTAAACCCGCCACCGCACAC
>JBNKFP010000245.1:0-4073 GCA_050289365.1 Cellvibrionaceae bacterium
CGGATACCCGAGTAGGGCTTTGTATGGAACGCTCTTTGGATATGATGATAGGCATACTCGCTATCGTCAAGGCCGGCGGCGCCTATGTTCCTATTGACCCTGACTATCCCCAGCAGCGCATTGAGTATGTTGTGCAAAACAGTGCAATAACACTGGTGCTGACACAAACCAATTTTTTGAATGCCTTATCTGAACACAAATCCGTCACATGTTTTTGTCTCGACCTGGAATCCTCCAGTCTGGCGGGATTGAAAGCGGATAATCCAAACAGGGTAATGCAATCAGGTAATCTGGCTTATTTGATTTATACTTCGGGTTCTACAGGTAAACCCAAAGGGGTTATGTGCATTCACAGTGGACTGGTTAACCGCTTGACTTGGATGCAGAGGCAATATCAGTTGACGGACCATGATTGCGTATTGCAAAAGACGCCCTTTAGCTTCGACGTTTCCGTGTGGGAATTTTTCTGGCCGTTGATCGCGGGATCCCGACTTTATATCGCCAGACCGGAAGGGCATAAAGACCCGTTTTATCTCGCCGAGGTGATTGCGCGTCAAAGCGTGACGACATTGCATTTTGTTCCTTCGATGTTGGAAGCTTTTATGAGTGCCGTGCCGGTTGCGTCATACACCAGCTTAAAACGGGTTATTTGCAGCGGTGAAGCCTTATCCTTATCATTACAATCCCGGTTCTTTGGCCGGTTTGATACTGTTGAACTGTATAATCTGTATGGACCCACGGAAGCCTCCATTGACGTCACTTGCTGGGCCTGTTGGCCTGAGGCGAATGTATGCAGTGTTCCCATCGGCAAGCCAATTGACAATACACAGCTATACGTTCTAGACAGCCGTTATGAGCCGGTGCCTGTAACTGTGGCCGGTGAGTTATACCTTGCCGGTGAAGGGCTGGCGCGTGGCTACCTTTCTCGCAGTGACATAACAGCTGAAAGGTTTTTACCCAACCCATTCAGTGATAATCCCGGCGATCGCCTGTACCGGACCGGTGATGTTGTCCGCTTTCGTGCTGATGGTGCGGTTGAATATATCGGACGCGCCGATTTTCAGGTAAAATTACGCGGATTCCGGATCGAACTGGGTGAAATAGAAAACGCACTGCTCGGGCTGAAAGGTGTTCGGGAAGCAGCGGTTGTGGCGCATTACGATGAAAACGATGCGCATATCCCGTATTTGGTTGCATATATTGTGGCTGAGGAAAAAGCTAAGCATAGCATAGATCAAACCGAATTACGGCCATTGCTTCAGCAGCAACTACCGGAATATATGGTGCCCGGTATTTTTGTCTTTTTAGATCAGTTTCCGTTGACAGCAAACGGTAAATTAGACCGTAAGTCTTTGCCGCAACCTAACAGAGAGGCATTGCTTACAGAGATCTATGTAGCGCCTGAGACAGAATTAGAACAAAGCCTAGTTAATATCTGGTCCGACGTATTAAATCTACCGGTAGAAAAAATTGGTGTTCAAAACAATTTTTTCCATTTGGGTGGACATTCGCTCTTGGCTACCCGTCTGGTCAGCAAAATACGCTCACTTTACCAGGCCGAGGTACAGATTCGTGATGTGTTCGCCGCTAACACAGTCCAGGCGCTGGCCGCTCGAATTGAAACAGCCGTAGTCCAAAACCCCTTAACTGGGCAAGACGAACTCCCCCTAATCAGGACCTCGCGCGATGATGACCCGCCATTGTCATTTGCCCAGCAAAGGCTTTGGTTTTTACACCAATTAGAGGGAGGGGAGGATACTCAATACAATCTCCCTTGGGCATTGCGCCTGCAAGGTGAACTGAATATTCCCGTACTGGAAAGAGCATTCAATAGTCTGGTGCAGCGCCATGAAAGCCTGCGTACGCGCTTTGAGTCTAGGGATGATGGCACGGTGCAGGTGATTTCGGATACATTCACACTGACTCTGCCGATTATATTGATTGATGAAGAGGATATTCGAGCCCAGTTTGCCGACAACGCCAATTATCATTTCGATTTAAACGCGGGGCCGTTGTTGAAGGTTGGTCTGCTTCGCCTGGCTTCGAATACCCATGTTTTATTGTTGAATATGCACCATATTATTTCCGATGGCTGGTCGATCGGTGTATTTAATCAGGAGTTGGGGGCGTTATATCGGGTTAATATTGAAGGTAAAGGCGTTGCACTAGCCGATTTGCCAGTTCAGTACGCGGATTTTTCAATCTGGCAGCGACAGTGGTTGCAAGGCGATATCTTGCAACGCCAGAAGCAATATTGGAAAAGCCAGCTTGAGGGCGCTCCCGCGTTGCTAGAGTTGCCCACGGATAGACCGAGACCTGCGGTGCAGCGATTTCGTGGGCAGAGCTATAGATTTACGTTGTCGACGGAATTAACTCAGAAGTTGTATGCCTTTGGGCACAGGATGGGAGCCACTTTGTTTATGGCTCTGCTAGCGGGGTTTGATGTTTTATTGGCTCGCTACAGTGGGCAGAAGGATATCTGTGTCGGTACACCTATCGCCAATCGGCAAAAACCGGAACTAGAGCAGTTGATTGGTTTTTTTGTCAATACGCTGGTAATGCGTGCTAAGTTGGGCAGGGATGACGGAGTTAAGAATTTACTGAGCCAAGTCAGAGAGACGGCGCTGTCGGCCTATGCTTATCAGGATATTCCTTTTGAATATCTGGTAGAAACGCTGAATCCGGAGCGTAGCTTGAGTTATGCGCCGCTGTTTCAGGTGATGTTTGTGTTACAGAATGCGGCAGATACGGGGTTTGAGTTGCCTGGTGTGTCGGTATCACCGTTGGAGAGTGATATAGCTACGGTACAGTTTGATCTGACTTTGGATTTGGTGGAATACAAGGGGGGATTGAAAGGTGTTGTGCAGTTTGATACGGATTTGTTTGAGTCTTCCACTATAGAGCGGATGGTGGGGCACTATCGGAATTTGTTGGAAGTGATGATCTCACATACGGAACAACGGTTGTGGGAATTGCCGCTGTTGAGTGAAGACGAGCGGTGGCAGATATTGACAGAATGGAATGAAACCGAGGCCGATTATCCGAAAGACAAGTGCATTCACCAGTTGTTTGAGGCGCAAGAGAAGGATGCGCCGCATGCAATCGCCGTGCTGTTTGAGGAACAACAACTGACTTACGCAGAGTTGAATCGGAGAAGTAATCAGCTGGCGCATCACCTAATCGAGCGGGGTGTTGGCCCGGAAGTTAGGGTGGGGATCTGTGTAGAGCGTTCGTTGGAGATGATCGTTGGGATGATGGGGATACTGAAGGCGGGGGGTGCTTATGTACCTATTGATCCGGAGTATCCACCACAGAGAATTGGTTATGTGCTCGGCGATAGCGGTATAAACATTTTGATAACCAAAGAAAATATATGGAAAGATGGATTGGGAATAGCTTCAAACTGTTCGCCGGTAACTCACTTTTACTTTGACAGAGATTGGTCAAATCTTGTCAATCAATCAACCGAAACACCTGATGTTAAAATTAGTAGTTTGAATCTTGTCTACGTTATTTATACCTCCGGTACCACAGGTAAGCCTAAAGGCGTAATGGTTTCCCACCGAAACTTGTGTCAACTTTGTGATTGGCACAGACAAGCCTTTAACGTAACTTCCCAATCAAAGGCGACACAAATTGCGGGTGTAGGGTTTGATGCTATGGCCTGGGAAGTCTGGCCATACTTAAGTTTGGGCGTCCCATTGTGTTTGATCTCTAAGGATTTAGTGCTGATGCCGAAGCTTTTGATTAATCAACTGGATGCTTATCAAATTACACACTGTTTTGTCCCTACACCTTTGGCAGAAAGCCTTATATTTGAACATTGGCCGCAAACCACCGCATTAAAATACTTATTAACTGGCGGTGATCAGTTAAAACACTCTCCTTTGCATAAATTACCGTATATGCTGGTGAATAATTATGGTCCGACGGAAAATGCTGTAGTTGCAAGCTCCGGCGAGGTGAATGCACATAAATCTGGTTTACCAAGTATTGGTCGTCCCATAAATAATACTTCCGTCTACTTATTGGATGACGATTTAAATCCGCAACCTGCGCTTGTGAAGGGGCAC
>JBNKFP010000246.1:0-4032 GCA_050289365.1 Cellvibrionaceae bacterium
ATGAAATTGGTTCAGACACCGCTCTCTCGAAGGTTCCGTTTGCGAGAGCAGAGCGCGGCGGGGATCGATCTTGATGGCCTCTTCCGGCGACGGTAGGGGTTTCGTTTTTTTCTTCTCCGATTTGTGGTTTGGTGAATTTTGAGCTGGCTGGAGTAATTTAATGGCAATAGTAAGGGGGCATTTTGAGCAAGAAAGTCGGCAAAATCGCCAACCGAATCAATGATCCTGACAGCTAAGATTCGTTTTAATTGATCAATGGCGAGATAGTGATGATTACGCGATGAGCTGGCGGTTAAAGCACTGCAGATCGCGAGCTCGAACTGTGGAAAACGAGTGGTTAATTCATAGGCAAGAAATAGAATTTTGGCTTCCGTCCAAACACCGATGATGCCGACTTTAATGATTTCATCGGGATGTTCCTGGCTGAAGGTTTCCAGCAGTGGTTGCAATTGGGTATCGTTAAAATCGTTTAAAGTGGTGCTTTCAATAACCCCTAGAAGATTTTTATTCTGCTCGTCAATGTCGCCAAAAACAAATTGGGCGCCATCGCTGCCCGCCAAACAGTGCGGGCCAAATTGTTGTAGGTGGGATTGTTGCTTGGGGTCTGTAATGGAGTGCCAGTCGCGTATGTGAATGGTTTTTATATCTGGTGTTTGGGCTATCCATTGCATAAAACGATTGATGGGGCCATTGTTGGGGGTGTCGCCCATTAATCTTTTGGCTTCACTGTGACCTATATGTAATTTATTTGGCAATGGCTCGCCACTGGCGATCAGTTTTACAAAATCATTTTGCAAACATTGGGTGATTAGGATGGAGGGCATGTTCGTTCCTTGTTAAAAACCTTTGACGTTTGTAGGTTGAGTGACTTTGGTCCATTCGTGATTGAGAATGTAGGCTTCCTGTAGGTAGGTCTCAATAGTATGTTCACGTGCGCGGCGGACTTGTAATATGGCGGACTCTGGCTCTTCACCGAAATCCACTAGAATGCGTGCTGCCAATAAGCCAGTGCGACCTAATCCACCGCGGCAGTGAATCAATAAGCGCTCACCTCGTTGCAAACGATTGAATAGATCGATTTCGTGGGCTTGCCATACGCGTTCAAATTGTTCATCTGGAACTTGCATATCACGAATGGGGGCGTGGACCCAGAGAAAACCCGCTTGCGCAACTTTTTCGCCAAAATCTGGGACCTGCAATTTGGCGAACTCGTGTTCCTGCATAAGCGAGATGATGGTCGTGGCGCCCCAGGCTTTTATCGCTTGCAGATCCAATTCGAGATCCCTTTGCCATTGGCCTGAATAGAGACCAAATATCTTTTTGCCCGGACAAAATGTTAGCCCCAGAACACCCGCGTAGGGGGTAACCGTAATTTCGTCAATGCGGAGGGGGTGGGAAACGCTGGTACGAATTTCGGTTGAACCTAAACTCTGCAAGCGTGCGCGCAGATGTTCCAGCGGGTTCCATGATTGGTATTTTTCAGAGTAATAATTCCAGTATTGCCAAGCGCTGCAAGAGCTATGCTGATTGTTGAGGACTTGGATCATGGCTTGATGAATATCCGCAAATTTTTGGCCTTGCAATTCAACCACACCGTTGCTGAGTAATTGCGCATTAATCGCATCACGGCCCAGTTGGGCTCGTATTGTCAGTGGGGCCGTAATGAGTTTTTCGTTAAATAATTTGCTGGCGATGTGATTGAAATCGGTAGCCGCTGAAGACATAGTGAATCCTTGTGCGATTCTAATTTCCGTTGAATAAGTGATCAGGGTGTGTCGAGCCTAAGCTTTGCACTGGTTTCGCTGTTGTGATCGTCCAACTGACTGGCGTTGAGCGATACCGTGCTAGCGTACAAGTTTAACCTACTTTAACTCGAAACTCATCGCGCTTGCTGAACAGCGTTGTCGAAGCACAAGAGTCGACACGAGTGGGGCGCTATTGCACAATGGGCACCCCAATAGGTGATTGCCGAAGGAGAGAACCGATGTCAGGCCGCAAATCTTATCGGTCATTGAGCACTTTTGCTCTGCTTGCCGCGCTGTTAAGCGGTTGTTCGCATTCCTCTGACCCCCAAGTGCCGCAGTCTAAACCGGTCAGCGCCACTGCTGCATCCGCAGAAGTGTTCATCGCGGATGCGGAAAAGCAATTGCTTGAAGCGGATTTGTTTTTAAGTCACGCCGCTTGGTTGGCCGCGACCTATATCAATGAGGACAGCCAATTCATAAAAGCCAAAGCCTACAAGGGCTGGACTTTGGCAGCGGTAAATTTATCGGCACAAGTGAAACAGTGGGATCAGGTTGAATTACCCGCAGAGACGCGTCGAAAATTGGATCTATTGCGTCTAGGAATTAATTTCCCTTCTCCCAACGATGAAGCCTTGGCGCAGGAACTGTCGACCATACGCACCAAATTGCAAGCGATCTATGGTGGGGGCAAATACTGTCCACCCAGTGGCGAGTGTTTGACTTTGACGGAACTGAGCAACGTCCTGGCCTCCAGTCGCGATCCTGAATTGATGAAAGAATATTGGCTGGGATGGCGCCAAATATCGCCGCCGATGCGCTCTCTATATGCTCGCCAGGCTGAAATTGCCAACGCCGGAGCGCGGGATTTAGGGTTTGATAATTTATCCGTAATGTGGCGCTCAAATTACGACATGTCCGCCGATGAATTTGCCGCTTCAATGGATGCGCAATGGCGAAAAGTGAAACCTTTGTATGAGGCACTGCACTGCCATGTTCGCGCAAAGCTCAACGAGCAATATGGAGATGCGGTGGTCAGTAAAACCGGCAAAATTCCCGCGCATTTACTGGGCAATATGTGGGCTCAACAGTGGAATAATATTTACGACTTGGTCAAACCTGAAGACAGCGAACGCCCTTATGATTTAACCAAAATAATCGAGCAAAAAAAACTGACCGAATTGGATATGGTCCATTATGGCGAAAACTTTTTTTCGTCACTGGGATTTGCGCTTCTGCCTGAAACGTTTTGGCAGCGCTCGCTCTTTATTAAACCTCGGGACCGGGAAGTGGTATGCCACGCCAGTGCCTGGAATATCGACGGTGTAGACGATCTGCGCATAAAAATGTGCATACAGCGCAACGCTGAGGATTTCAACACGATTCACCATGAGCTGGGCCACAACTATTATCAGCGGGCCTATAATCAATTGCCGTATTTTTTCCGCGGCAGTGCCAACGATGGATTCCATGAGGCCCTAGGCGATACCATTGCTTTGTCGATTACGCCCGCCTATCTCAAACAAATTGGTTTTATCGATTTTGTACCGCCGGAGTCCAGTGATTTAGGCTTTTTATTAGAGCAAGCTTTGGATAAGGTTGCGTTTCTGCCGTTTGGCTTGTTGGTCGATAAATGGCGTTGGCAAGTGTTTGATGGCCAGCTCAGCGAAAAAGATTACAACAAAGGTTGGTGGCAATTGCGTGAGCAATACCAGGGAGTCGTTGCACCCGTGCCGCGCACCGAAGAAAATTTTGATCCGGGTGCTAAATACCACATTCCCGGCAATACACCTTACGCGCGCTATTTTTTAGCCTACCTACAGCAGTTCCAATTTCATCGCGCCCTCTGTCAGGAAGCGGGATTCAGCGGTCCGATTCACCGTTGCTCTATCTACGGCAGCGATGCAGCGGGTAAAAAATTACAAGCCATGATGGCGATGGGGGCAAGTAAACCCTGGCAGGATGCCATGCAAGCCCTTACGGGCCAGCGCGAACTGGATGCATCCGCTCTGGTTGAATATTTTGCGCCGCTGAAAGCTTGGTTAGACGAGCAAAATCAAGGAAGACAATGTGGTTGGTGAGTAAAATTGCATTTATTTGAGATCTCAGCAAGCGAAGTTTTTGTCTTGCAGGGTTTTCTCGTGCCCACGAGGATTGCTCTAGTGTTCGGAATAAGTTCCTCGTTTTATATTCAGTCGTTTCACTCGATAAATCTCCAATTTTTCTTAGCACTCGAAAGTTTTAAGCTGCAGGTTTCGCCTGCTGGCGAGTTACTTATATTTGCTTGTCC
>JBNKFP010000247.1:0-4025 GCA_050289365.1 Cellvibrionaceae bacterium
TGCACCGGAAGACTGTTCATGATTGCTCCTTCGCTCATGGTTTAGCGCTGTTAAATTCAAGTTGTTGTTGACAAGCTCGGATATAAAACTGACTTGGTCCGTCCTGTTGTTGATCAAAAATTTGGTTGAATAGGTTTAGGGCTTTGGTAAATTGATGCTGTTGAAACAGTTCTACCGCGCGCATAAAACGTTGCTGTAATTCGACGGAGGAGAGCGCATCGGTAAACAGCGGGACGGCAGCGGTTTTATTGCGCAAGTTGAAGTCGCCCAAATAGCGCAATTCCGCCATTTCCGTATCCGCATTGGCCAACTGGGTTTTAATGATATTGGAAAGCAATAGCTGAGTTCCTAAATCGCGGTTGAAATGTTCTATGCGTGAACAGGTGTTGATGATGTCGCCCACTGGAGAATATTCAAAATGGCCTTTTGCGCCCAAGTTGCCCAATGAAAATTGGCCGCCGTGGAGAGCAATGCAAGTGGGCAGTTGTTCCGCTAATTCTTTATTGTTTTTAATGTTCATTTGGATGCTGCGTGCACAAGCTAGAGCTTGTTGACACATCTCCGTCGTGATCGCGGGCCCTGTCCACAGGGCCATCAAACTGTCCCCGACAATATTACCAACAAATCCATGATATTGCTTAACGGTCTTAATTAGGCAGTCATAATATTGGTTCATTAAACTGTGCAAGGTTGCGGGGTCGAGCTGTTCAGACAGGCTGGTGTAACCTTTGATATCGGTAAACAACACCACGCCGCTGACCAGTTGATGCTGCTTTTCCAGTGCGTTGATATTGTGACTGAGATCATTGGCTGCGTGCTGAGGTAAGTACTGACTCAGTGCGAAGCGAATATGGTGCAGGCGTTTGCGATTGCTGCGGTAGTAATACTGCAGTTGGACTGCATTACCCAAAAGCATCGCTATGAGTGGACTCACTAAGGGTAGCCAAAGGTAGTAGCGGCAGAACATCAGGTAACCCATTGTGCTGTAACCGACAATTGCCGCAATTTGAGCAAAGGCGATGTAGCCAATCGCTAGCCGATAGGAGTAAATGGTGCCGACGTAGAACACAACAAATAACAACACCATAAGTGTTTTACTGAATGGTCGAATATTTTGTTGGTGGATCAAATTGGCCAAAACTGTCGCAGAAATTTCGACACCGCTGATATCCACTCCCCGGGTGGAGGTGAATACAGTACTGTAAGCATCTTGCTGTTCGGTTTGCCAGCTTTCCAAATAGCCGATATAGACATATTTATGATTGAACCACTGCGCCAGCACCTGCTGATCCATGGTGAGTACGCGATCAATATCAATATGATTGATGGTTTGCGCGGCGCCATAAAAATTGATCATGAGTGGTTCACTGGAGGCAAAATATTGGAACAGAGGCAGTGCCTGTTTGGGGATTTCACTGGCCTTGGCATTGGAGGCTAGCGCCATTAGGGTTTTCGCTTGTTTTTCAAGTGATGAATTCGGATCCAAAGCTTCATCGGTTAGTGCGAGCCACAGACTGTTCTGTACGGCAACCGGTTGTGCCGCCAACAGTGCCAATAAAGGTTGGGCCGGTTCTACGCCCTTGGGCAATACCTGTTGCAGTGGTGCGTGAAAAATATTGCCAGTGGTTTTTGGCAAAACAAAAAAGCCACTGGCGAGGGCGTGCTGGGAAAACGGTTCCGGTGGTGGAATTTCCTCTTCAATATCGATCGCCCCATTCAGCGTCGGAATTTGGTGGCGTTTTAAATATTTGTACAAAATATTGTTTTGCCGCTTGGCGAGTGCTAATTCTAGAGCTTGATCCTCTTCCTCTCCTCGAGCCTCTTTAAACGCAATGTCCCAGATGATCAGGTTGACATTGACACTTTGCAGCTTATTCAACAATTCTGCATAGACGGTTCGTGGCCACGTATAACTGTGCCGCGAAAATCCCATGCGCTCCGCGGCTGCAGAGTTTAGTGTCACTATGACGATATCATCTGGTGGTACAATTTCGCCTCTCACTCGGAATAAACTGCTTAGGCCGAGGTTGCGTTCCAGCAATTCAATGGCTGGCGTAAAAATGGAAATCACGACAAATACCAATAAAACCAGAGTGAAAACCACTGGATGAGCGATTTTTGGTTTAACTTTGTCTTGGTTTGTCGCAGAATACGTCATAAATTTATCAGCGAAAAAGTTTTAGGTGGGCGGCAGTTTGGGGCAAATCTTGTTCTTTTTGGTGCCACCGGCCGGAGTTTTTAGCACGCCTTGCTCTCTGAGTATTGTGTGGAATGTCATGCCGAATTGTGCATGAATGTGCAACGCATGCAGCGCAATTTAATGCGTTTTCAATCTCATAACAACCAATGCAGGAAACGCCATGCTAGAAAAAATTCATTTGTTCTCGCAACTACCCGCGGACTGCTTAAAGCAGTTGGAGCAGGTGTCCACCCTGCGCAAATACCCGAAAAATACGATTTTGTTTATGCAGGGCGATGAAACAGGTCAATTATTCATCATCCAATCCGGTCAAATTTGTGTTTACACTGACGATAACGAAGGTCGCCAACTGGTACTCAATTACATGGGGCCAGGTGAATACTTTGGTGAATTATCTCTAATCGACAATAAGCCGCGTTCCGCTTCTGTATCCGCAGTGGAAGACTGCACCATGCTGTGTATTTCCCGTGATAATTTCCGTGCTTTTATGCGTGAGCAGCCACAGCTGTATGAACCACTGATAATCGAATTGGTTGGTCGAATTCGAGCTCTCACCGAAAATGTTAAAGATATGGCCCTGCTGGATGTGTATGGTCGCGTCGCGCATACGCTCGAGCGATTGTGTTCCGACAGCCCGAACAAATCCCCTAAATTAACCCATCAAGATATCGCCAACATGGTAGGAGCTTCCCGCGAGATGGTCAGCCGGGTGATGAAAGAGCTGGTCATTGGCGGCTATATCGAGATTCATCAAAAACACATTCGTATTTTAAAATCCTTCCCCAAAAACTGGTAATGGCATAGCCTTAGGCCGCGCCCCTCAGTTCAACTTGAAAATGTTTGGTGCGCTCAGGTGTTTTTTGGCCCGGTGCGTTGAACCGTTGCTCGTATAGTTTGGCGTAAATCGCATTGGGCAGTGCGGGAACATCAATGGCATAGCGCGCCTTTTGGCGTTTACGCTTGCCCCATTGCTCCCAGCTGTGGGGCAGATTGAGCGGCAAATTATTGAGAAATTTGCGATAGATCACTTCACAATCTTGCCCGACCAGTTCAATCCAGTAGCCGATGACCGATTCCTCCACCGGTGTTTCCGTGGGTGCCGACGGGGCGTTGGCCAAATATTCCGCAGTTTCCATTCCTTGTACTTGAAATTGTTGATCAGTGGCTTTGACTTGCAGACGGTAACATTGATTCTGATTCATGACACGTTCCTTTGATCTGGAAAAACCGAAGCTCACGCAATGTGTTTGGCGACGACTTATGGTGTGTCCAGAATAAGGCTGTCAAAGCGGCGTTACAGTGTGAAAGTGCCATGCGTTCTGTGAAATATTCACATAGTGAATATTGCAATTCGGTCTAGGGGGATTTTTGACCTAGAGCAAAGGCGTCTAAATCAATACCGCAGAGTTCAAGCCATTTGAGGATGCCAGCGCTACGGTATTTGTGTTTGTGGATGACTGCATAAAACATGCGGTGAAAATCCCGGTGAGGGGCGGGCAGCGGCACCAGAGAGCCCCGTTGAAAGGCATCCTTCAAGGAAATTAAGGATAAGCAGGAGATGCCCAAGCCACTTTCCACCGCTCTTTTAATGGCTTCTGTATGCTGCAACTCAAGTAGAACGGACAAGCGTGGCATCAAGCCGTGCATGGCCCGCTCAAACGCTTGGCGGGTGCCCGAACCCGATTCACGCAAAATCCATTGTGCCGCACACAAGTCGGCGTCCGTTAGATTTTTATGCTGGGCCAGCGGGTGTTGCGGCGCACAAAAGCAAACCAACTCGTCTTCGCGCCAGGGTACAACCGTGAGGTCCGGGTGGTAATACTCA
>JBNKFP010000248.1:0-3952 GCA_050289365.1 Cellvibrionaceae bacterium
TATTTATATCCACAATGGCACACGCAATATTCAGCGCTGTGAAACCATAAAATGTGAACAACACAAAAACGGTTTTATTTATCAAGTACAGGAAGTGCAGCGATGTATTCAAAATGGAGAAAATGAAAGCCCAACGATCACTCTGACCGAAACCTTAAAAACCATGCAGTTAATGGATGCCATGCGCAAAGACTGGGGATTTGCCTACCCGGGTGAAACACTATAACGATGGCGTCAACGACTCGCTGCCCCAAATGCGGATATCAGCGGCAAACGCAGGACCACCATGTTCATGAACTAATTTGCCCTTCGTGCGGCATTGCTTATGCGAAATGGCGAGGCGATTCGGGCACAGAATCCCAGCCCCAGCGAAACCTATTTAATCGCCTTGATGAATCTGATACACCCAGCCGCTTCGCGGAGCTTCGGCAGTTTTTTCTTTACGTTCCGGATCAAATCGACAGCTTAGCCTTTTGGGGTCGAGTGGTTTTATTGTCTCTATTCAGTCTGTGGGGAGCTTGGTTTATTTTTCACGGAGTCAACTGGGAGACCATCGGCAGTTCTTTTTTACACAATGTCAACCTACCCTTTCATGAATTTGGCCATGTTTTATTTTCACCCTTTGGCAATTTTATGTTGATTTTAGGCGGGAGTTTATTTCAAATACTGATGCCACTTATCGCTCTATTCAGTTTTAGCTGGCAAATGCGCGACAACTTTGCCGCAGCGATCATGTTATGGTGGTCAGGGCAAAATATGATCGATGTTGCCCCTTATATTGCCGATGCCAAAACCCGTTCACTGCCTTTAATCCGAGGCTTAAGCGATGATTATCACGATTGGGGAAATTTATTGACAATGCTAAACTGCGTTGATTCGGCCCCAACCATTGCCAATATCACTTTTCTTTTTGGCGTCGCCACCATTATTTTTGCAATCTATTGGGCTACGCTTTTACTGCTCAAACAGAAGCGAAATTTGCACGAATTCTCCTAAGCTAACGTCAAAAACTCACTGTCGCGCCGTCTGCCAATTGGTCATTGGGATAACGAACCACAGTCTCTTGGGCTTTCAAGCCATCCAGAATCTGCACCCACAAACCACTTTGCCGTCCTTTTTTCACTTCCACTTTTTGGACTTTATTACCCGTCAATCTAAAGACATACCAATGGTCTTGATCACGAATCAGTGCACTGGTCGGAATTTGGATAACCTGATCGCCCTGCCACAGAATAAATTCAGCTTCCACCCGAAAACCATCACCCAATCGATCGACAAATCGTTCGGTGCTGCTGGTCAATTGTGCTATCACCCAGACTCTCTGTTCCTCCACACCTAAGGCCGAATATTTGGTAAAGCCAGAGGGGTCTACGCGACTTATAATCGCGTCCAATAGGTGATCTCCACCCCATTGACTCACTTTTACCCTCATACCCTTTTTAAGTTTTACCGCATCTGCGGAGAGCACATCCACTTCAAGTTCCAGCGAATGGATATCACCCAACTCCAACACTTGAGTACCGGGCATTATCGGTCCAGCGCTTTCGCGGTAGCGCTGCAAAACTGTACCGGCTATTGGCGCTTTTATGTCCAACCATTGGGTCGTCAACTGATCAAATTGTTGCAATAGGATTTCCGAGTTATTTTTTTGAAATTGCGCCACTTGCAGCTGAAATTGCAAAGAAGACAATTCGGCATTTTGCAACTGAAAATTGGCCTTAGCACGATCCAGTTCGTCGCTGGCAACCAATCCTGTTTTCGCCACTTTTTGCAGTCGCAGCCATTCTTTTTTTGCCAACTCCATAGCAATTTGCTGAGCATTGACTGATGCGCTGGTTGCAGACATTTGCGCTTGCGCAGATTTTAATTGCGTCCGCGCTGAGGCTAAGGATTTGGCATCCAATAAATCACTGGGCTGCGCTTTAAGACGAAACAGCACTTCACCCGCTTTTACTTCATCCCCGGGCTCCAGTTCTACCCGCTCTATATCGCCCATAACCGGGGCGCTTATGATGTAGCGGTCTTTCACACGAGTTTTACCCTCTTCGCGAATCACCACTGAAAATGCGCCCTGGCGAACATCAAAGGGCTCCACTTTAAGCGGCTGAGATTTAAATCCATAAAGTAACAAAAACGCCACTATGACGATAATGGCCCCCAATATTAGATTGCGTTTCATCGTTTTTTTGATCATTTTTATTCCACTGCTTTCAGCGCACTCAACATATCAAGATTTTTTAATTTATTACTCATCATCAGCATAGAAACAGCGGTTGCGACTAAGACGACCACTGCGGCCGTTGCATAAGTTTTAGGCAATAGCACAAAAGGAATTCGGTAAATATCAGATTGCATCGCAAAACTCATCATCCAACATAGGCCACGCCCGACAACGAACCCCAAAGGAATGGCAGCCAAAGTTAATATCACCACTTCGCCATTTAATAGGGTGGCGACTTCCGCTTGGGTAAAGCCCAACACACGTAAACTGGCCAACTCTCTGGCACGCTCGGCGAAAGCTATGCGAGCATTATTGTAAACCACCGCAAACGCAATGGTGCCCGCCAATAAAATACTGAAAAACGAAAAAGCCAAAATGGTCTCGTCCATGATTTTTTGAAAAGCTGATAAAATATCTGTACGAAAAGTCACTCCGGCCACGGCGGGAATCTGCAATAAGGCTGTTTTAAGTAGGTCTTTATCATGCTCAAAAGAGCTGACCAAAACGCCTTCAATGGCCCGGGGTTCCGGTGCATAGCGGGCTAAAGTATCGATGGTCATAAAGGCTTGTAGACCCACGTAATCCTGAACAGTTGCCACCAGTGGTATATTGACCACCTTTAAAGAACCATCTAAGAATTCCACCTGCACTTCATCGCCAATCTGTAAATGCAATAAATCCGCTAAATACTGCGAAAGAGAAATACCTTGATCCGGTAAACTTACCGGCTTTAAATTTTGATCGAGTATGACATTTAATTGTGAATCCTTGAGATAGGCAACAATACCCGTGCGGTAGTGATATTGTAAGTGGCGAAGTTTAACTGGGGCACTGCGCATGGGTTCTGCGTAATAGACACCCGGCAAATGCAGAACATCAAATTGCGCACGCTGACTGGTGCCCCGGAAAAAGCCAATGGAGGCCGTTTGCTTTTGTGACACTTTAAACTGGATATCCAACATATAGTCTATCGCATCGGTTTGAAAACCGCTGACCATCAATATAGCCACTGACATTGCAATTCCTAAAATAGACAACACTGATTTAATCCATTTGCGCTCAATATTGCGCAAAACTAAGCGCAACAATTGGTTCATCTTGCGCCAGCCCAAGCGCTCAAATAGCGTTTTGCGATAGTTGCCCGGCGGCTCTGGCCGCATTGCCTCTGCAGGAGGTAATATAACCGCTTGATAAATGGCTTTCAGGGCACCTAACAGACCCGCGACATAGGTTAATAAAATCACTTTAAAGATAAATAGCGGATCCAGTTCCACCAATAACCAGGGGAAGCGATAGTAGTCTTGATACATATTGCCGAGCCCTTCAGCCAATAGTCTTCCCGCAGCAACCCCACTGATATCACCCAAGGTGACGATCAATAAAATCAAGATGGCATAGTGTAATCCCACCTGCCAATTGCTGTAACCAAAGGCTTTGAGAATAGCAATTTGGTCGCGCTGGCTGCTAATGAGGCGACTGGCGACTATGCTCAATAAAAAAGCTGCTACGCCTAAAAAAATGGCCGGTAACACCGTTGCCATTACGGCCAATTGTTCCAATTCCTGTTTTAAATATTGGTGGGATATTTGTAAATCGCGATCATAGGCACCGAGACCACCCCAGCTTTTTAACAACTCATCCAATTCCTCAATGACAGATTGCGCGAACTTTGGTTGTGTTAGAGCGATGCTGACATCGTTAAACGCCCCCTCCATATCGAAAGCCGACTCG
>JBNKFP010000249.1:0-3933 GCA_050289365.1 Cellvibrionaceae bacterium
CCGATGGTCAACGGCTGCGCCAGCGGATCGGCCAGGGGTTTGGTGCTGGCTCTACGCAGCACGGCTTTAACTCTGGCAACCAGTTCTTTGGGGCTAAAGGGCTTGGTTACGTAGTCGTCAGCGCCCAACTCCAGGCCGGCAATCCGGTCGGCCTCGTCGCCTTTGGCGGTGAGCATAATAATAGGGATGTTGGCGGTGACCTCATTGCGCTTGAGACGACGGGCTAATTCCACGCCGCTGGTGCCAGGGAGCATCCAGTCCAGCAATATCAGATCGGGTTTCTGATCAATAATCAAGCCATGGGCAACTTGTGCATCTGAGGCTTCCACACAATTGTATTCCGCCATTTCCAGTGCAACTCGCAGCATATCGCGAATCGGGCGTTCATCATCCACTATTAATATTGTTTTATCAGCCATGGTTACAACCTACTCAAAAGCGCAACTTGTGTTCAAATAGTCCAGATTCTCAGCGCCTTGGTGAGAGCCTAGTGCTTTGAATGCTTTCTCAATTATAGTTGTCGCCGGGTTTACTCTTCACATTCGCGGAGGAGGCCATTAAATAAAGACTTTGTTACGGTTTTATGACAGTGCCGGGTAAATGGCGTAGTGGGCGACGATTCCTATGAACACTGTCATACCTACCCAGTTATTATTGAGAAACGCTTTGAAGCAGCCCTGGCGCTCCCGGTTTCGTGCCAAATAGTGCTGAAACGCAAATAGCCCAGCGCTTACCACTAAGCTGAGGTAGTAGATCCAGCTCAATTTGAAGTGTGTTCCAACTGTCATTAAAGTGAGTAATGTCAGTAGCTGCAGGCTAGCGGTCATGGCCAAATCCATTTCGCCAAAAAGAATCGCCGTGGATTTCACCCCAATTTTGAGGTCATCTTCGCGATCCACCATCGCGTAAAACGTGTCGTAGGCGACGGTCCAAAGCACGACAGCGGTGTAAATGAGCCAGACAGAGCGAGGTAAAGTGTCAGTTTGGGCGGCAAACGCCATAGGGACAGACCACGCGAAGGCCGCACCGAGCACGACTTGGGGCAATTGGGTATAGCGTTTGGCAAAGGGGTATATCGCCGCGAGGATCACGCCCGCCACCGATAACATCAAGGTCAAGCCGTTGGTGAACAGCAGCATTAAAAAGGCTAAGGTGCAGAGCATTGCAAACAGGCACAAGGCTTCGAAGGGTGAAACTTCGCCTGTGATAAGGGGGCGGTCATGGGTGCGCTGAACATGACCGTCTATATTTCGGTCGGCAAAATCGTTGATGACACAGCCTGCTGAGCGCATCAGCACACAGCCCAAAATGAAAATGATCAAGTTTTTGCTGTCTGGGGCGCCCTCTGCGGACAGCCACAGCGACCACAATGTAGGCCAAAGCACCAAGTAAATGCCGATGGGGCGATCCAGGCGCATGAGTTTGATGAATGCCATGGGTGCGCGGGTTTTGATGGGGGGTCTCGCCGGTTTAATCATTGTGTCTTAGTGGCCCCAGAGGGTTGCGATCGAAAAGTGCCATTTCATTAGCATTCTAAAATGACGGTTCCGTGGGTTGGGTTAATGTTGCGTTTAGTGATGTTCAAAACCTGGGTGTTGTTTTTCTCGGTGTTAATCAAAGAACGGTCTAAATGGTTATAGCTCTCAGAGCAGCCGAAATCCTTGAGGAGATTATGCGCAAATATCAGCATGGATACAAATTCGGTGAAAGATTAAGGTTCCACTCACTTTGTTAAACACGATGTGCACGGTTTCCAATCATATGAACTAAGTGGTTTAATGCAACGCTGAGATTTAGCAATTCGTTTTGGTATTGACAGCGACTTTTAGTAGGACGCAATAGAGGGGCTATGAAGCGAGCGGATTTATTACAGAGTATTGCGTCGCAGGCCAATATCAGCGTGCGACAGGCGGATGACGCGCTCTGTGCCATGCTCGATAAAATCACGGACGTACTGGCTATCGAGCAGGAAGTGCGAATCGCAGGGTTCGGAACTTTCGCTGTGGCTCAGCGTGCAGCGCGCCAAGGGATCCATCCGCAAACCGGAGCGCTCATTCAAATTGCGGCTCAAAAACGTCCCATCTTTCGTCCCGCCAAGCATTTCAAGTTGGCACTGCAAACCACCCCGGGTTATAACCCTGTTAATGAACACAACCTCTAGGGAGACCGCGTGAAACTGCATTGGCAAATTCTTATCGCGATAGGCTTGGCAGCCGGTTTTGGTGCCGTGGTGCCGGAATCGTTTAGCCTTGGTCCTGTATCGCCTCACGCTATTTTGACTTTTTTGGGTACTTTATTTTTGAATGCTCTGAAAATGATTGTGGTGCCATTGATCATTTCATCGATTATCTGTGGTGTTGCCAGTGCCGGCACTGGTGAAAATCTCAGCCGTATGGGCAGTAAAGCCATTGGCTTTTACGTATTATCGAGCTTGCTGGCGATATTGGTGGGGTTGGCCTTAGTCAACTTCACTCAGCCAGGGATTGTTAACGGCGAGCCTGCCCATGAGCAGCTGAATTTAAGCTCCCCCGAAGAACTGGCGCAAAGTCTGAAAAAAATTGAAGGGCGTGACGGTGGTGACATTGCCAGCGTGTTTTTACGGATGATTCCCACTAATATTTTTGCCGCGGCAGCAGATGATGGGCAGATGTTGGGTATTATCTTTTTCTCGCTGCTGTTTGGTTTTTATATGATGCGTGTGCAGTCGGATCGCGCGAAAGCTTTACAAACGCTCTGGCAGGGGGTGTTTGATGTGATGATGGACATCACCATGCTGGTGATGAAATTTGCGCCTATTGGTGTTTTTGCTCTGGTGGCAAAAACCATTATGTCCACAGGATTCGGGGCGTTTTGGCCGTTGATGATATTTTTTGCAACCGTGGTGGTGGGGCTGTTTTTACACACCTTTGTCACTATGGCTCTGCTGTTGCGCTATTTGGGTGGTATTAACCCAGTCGATCATTACCGAGCGATGTTTCCCGCGATGTTAACGGCGTTTTCGACGGCCAGTTCTTCGGCCACTTTGCCGCTGACCATTGAGTGTATGGAAAAAACCGCAGGTGTGTCCAACAAAACCACCTCTTTTGTTTTGCCTTTAGGCGCCACGATCAACATGGATGGTACGGCGCTCTATGAGTGCGTCGCGGCATTGTTTATCGCTCAGGCCTATGGCTTGGAATTGAGTGTTAGCCAGCAGTTTTTGGTGGTGGTAACCGCTTTGCTAACGTCGATTGGTGTCGCCGGTATCCCTGCTGCCAGCTTGGTTGCAATCAGTGTCATTCTGGCGGCATTCAATTTACCACTGGAGGGGATTGGTTTGTTATTGGTGACGGATCGGGTATTGGATATGCTGCGCACAGCAGTAAATGTCTTTAGTGATAGCTGCTGCGCGGCGATTATTGCTAAATCTCAAGGGGAGCAAAATCTCTACGCGGGATTGCACTCCACACCGTAACGCTAAGACTGCGGCCTAGGTCTGAATCTTGTCGGCAATAGCCTGCAAGTCGTCGGCGGATTCCAATATGTTTTCGACCGTAATGTCTGCGGTTTCGGGGTCGAGGTGCAACTCTTCCATCAGTGATTTGGGTATATCCTGGTAAACCCCATTACCAAAGCCTTTGTTGGCAAGCAATTGCCGTGCGACATAAATCAGCTTGGGATATACGCTGTATTCACCTTGATAGTTCGGGTTGTTCTGATGGCGCATGGCCACCACGATTTCTTCCGGCATGTTCCAGGCTTCCATTAGCCATGAGCAAATCTGACAGCTGGACACACCGATCAAATGCTGCTCAACGGAGGCTAAAGGGACGTGAGGGTTAACTTCTTTGTGGCGCATAACATTAGTAAAATAAGGGGGAAACACCTCCGCCAAAATCAACAGGCCAAAATTATTCAGCAGGCCGGCTAGGTACGAAAGTCCAAAGCCGGGTC
>JBNKFP010000250.1:0-3902 GCA_050289365.1 Cellvibrionaceae bacterium
AAGATCCGCTTTGGTTAAAGATGTATCAGACATAGTGTAATTACCTGAGTGTTGCGTTGTGCTGCTGCTCCAGCTGGGTGACTATCCCCGCCATAGAAGCATTAACCTCTTCGTCGGTTAGAGTCCGATCCGAACCTTGAAAGGTAAGGCTAAAAGCAAGACTTTTTCCTTTCGGATCAATACCTTCGCCGCTATAAACGTCAAACAACTTTAACTCTTTTAACACATTACCTGCAACTTTTCGAATACTGCTATTGATATCTGCGACACATACCGCTTTATCAACCACAATTGCCAGGTCTCGAGAAACCTCAGGAAAACGCGACAAGGATGAAAATACAGGCAGATTAGCCTCTGTCAATGGGTTGAGATCGCACTCAAACAACCACAGAGACTTACTCAGTCCAATCTGCTTAGCGCAGCTCGGATGCAGGGCACCAGCAACCCCAACAACGGCTTGGTCGATAAAAATTCGCGCCGCTTGACCAGGATGCAAGTAAGCAACGTCATTCGCTGCCTCGAAATGGACCGTTTTACCCCTGGCCGCAATGTGTAACAAGGCTTCTAGATCACCCTTAAGATCAAAAAAGTCACTTTCGCGGGATTTTTCTGCCCAGTTATTGGAACGACTGGTTCCATAAAGTAACGCAGCCAACTTATTACCCTGATGCAACTGACGAATATCATCGCCGTTGGGCTGAAATACCATTCCCAATTCGAACAACTGGGCCCGGGTTTGCTGACGCTTCAAATTGTGATTTAAGGTACTGATCAATCCGGGCAACAACGAAGTCCGCATAGACGCGAGATCAGCGCTGATGGGATTGCGCAGAGGCAGTGCGGGAGTATCACCAAACAACTGTTGGTGAATTTTTGGATCCACAAAACTGTAAGTAATGATTTCTTGGTATCCGCGACTGCACAATACACTTTTGAGTAAACTAACAGGTGTATTCACTTCGCTGTGTTTTTCCAAGACTGGGGAAAAAGTCAGGGCTCGTGTGGGCAATTTATCGTAGCCATAAATTCGTGCTACTTCTTCGAGCAAATCTTCTTCTATTTCGATATCGAAACGATAGCTGGGCACAGAAAATGTCCACCCGTCGCCATTTTTTTCGATTAGCTCCAACCCTAAGCGCTGCATGATTGCGGCAATATCTAAACCACTCAAATCCAGAGAGAGGCCTTTTTCAAGGCGCCTGCGAGTCAAGGTAACCGGCTCTTTTTGGGGAATATGTGCATCGCTGCATCGAACGATAACGGGACCGGGATTGCCCCCAACAATCTCCATTAATAAAGCGGTGGCGCGCTCTATGGCGAGTTGTTGCAATCGATAATCTACGCCGCGCTCAAATCGATGGGAGGAGTCGGTGTGCAATCCGTAGGAGCGCGCTTTGCCGGCAATATGTCTAGGCGTAAAAAATGCGCTTTCTAAAAAAATGTTTTGGGTGGAACCACCCACTGCAGTCGCATCGCCACCCATTACTCCTGCTACCGCCTGTGCGCCAGACTGATCGGCTATGACCAGGGTATCTTCACGCAATGTTAGCGTTTGCTCGTTGAGCAATTTTATTTCTTCGTCAGCTTTGGCCATGCGCACAGCAATACCGCCTTTCAATTTATCCAAATCGAAAGCGTGCATCGGTTGGCCTAGCTCTAAAAGGACATAATTGGTGACGTCGACAATGGCATCTATGCTACGAATACCACTGCGCCGTAATTTTTCAACCAACCAGATAGGAGACGGCTTGCTGACATCAACATTGCGCAAGACTCTACCGACGTAAACCGGACAAGCATCTTGAGCGACCACATCAACATCAAAAACATCATCGATTTGTGCAGCAACAGCGGGGATTTGGGGTGATTCCACCGCTGTTTCGGTCAGCACGCCAACCTCGCGAGCCAACCCGCGAATACTTAAACAATCACTGCGATTCGGCGTCAGATCAACTTCAATAATTTGGTCTTCAGTTTGCAGCCAAACGTTTAGATCACTGCCAACCGGAGCACCTTCAGGCAACTCCCACAAGCCGGTGTCATCATCACCCATTTTCAATTCTGTCTGACCGCAGAGCATACCAAACGACTCCACCCCACGCAGCTTGGCTTTTTTGATTTTAAAATCACCGGGTAAGTGCGCGCCAATGGTGGCAAACGGAATTTTAATTCCAGGCCGAGCATTGGCTGCACCGCAGACGACTCGCATTACACCATCTTGGTGACCTTCGACAGCACACACACGCAGCCTTTCAGCATCGGGATGTTGTTCAGCAGACAGAATCTTGCCGACAATGACACCTGTAAAAGATTCCTCACAGGCCGGTTCCACCGCATCCACTTCCAACCCGGCCATAGTTAATTTGGCAACCAAATCTGCCGTAGTAACACTGGGGTTTACCCACTCTCGCAACCAATTTTCACTGAATTTCATAGAGGGTCATTGATTCCTTTAATCTGTTCGCCTTGCTATGCCGTCTTTATTGACCAGCAAGATATTGCTTAACATAAATGTGTCTGATTCTGCCAGTTCAGCTAAAAACTAAAACTGCCGCAAAAACTTCAAATCGTTTTCAAAAAACAAGCGCAGATCGTTAATGCCGTAACGCAACATTGCCAGCCTTTCGACACCCACACCAAAGGCAAAGCCAGTATAGACCTCAGGGTCGACCCCGCTGGCCTTAAAAACATTAGGGTGGACCATGCCACAGCCACCGACTTCTATCCAACCCGTATTTTTGCAAATCCGGCAACCACTGCCCTGACAATGCGTACACTGCATATCAAATTCCGCGGAGGGCTCGGTAAAGGGAAAATACGATGGACGGAAGCGCACCAGAAAATCTTGTTCAAAAAACGCCTGTAAAAATTGGGCCACAGTACCTTTAAGATCGGCAAAGCTGATATCGTGGTCCACCACCAAGCCTTCTACCTGATGGAACATAGGCGTATGGGTGATATCCGAATCACAGCGATAAACCCGGCCCGGACAGATAATGCGAATGGGTGGAGTTTTGTTTTCCATAGTGCGCACTTGCACCGGTGACGTATGAGTGCGCAAAACATAATTATCGTCGACATAAAACGTATCGTGCATCGCACGCGCAGGATGGTATTCGGGAATATTTAGCGCACCGAAATTATGGAAGTCATCTTCAATTTCAGGTCCTTCTTCCACACTGTAGCCTGCGGCACAAAAGATCTGGGTTATGCGCTCCAAAGTGCGGCTAACCGGATGCAAACCACCAGTGTCGGCAGAGCGACCAGGCAAAGTAACATCAATGGTCTCAGCGCTGAGTTTGGTGTTTATTGCCTCTGCTTCAAGTACTGCTTTACGTTCATTAATCGCGTTGGATATTTGTTCTTTGGCGACATTGATTTTAGCCCCTGCCGCTGGACGCTCTTCCGCGCTGAAAGTACCCAAGCTTTTTAACAGCGCGGTGACATGACCTTTTTTACCTAAATAGTCGACTCGAACTTGATCCAGCGCCGCTAAACTGTCGGCTTGGGCGATCAAAGACAGCGCCTCATTGATCAATGACGTCAGGTTTTCCATTACTTGGTCCCAGTGTTAATGAATTTGCCTTTGGACTGCGAACATTACTCTATTTCACCACTCGAAAATCGGTGCGCGTCCAAATTAAATGTTTAATAAAAAGGGGAAGAACTGTAAAAGCCCTTCCCCTCCTAGTATGCCTTATTGCAAACAACCGCTAGGCGGCAAAAGCTTCTTTCGCTTTATTCACAATGGCAGCAAATGCCGGCTTGTCATGAATGGCTAAGTCAGCCAAAACACGACGATCCAAAGCAACATTGGCTTTCTTCAATCCTGCAATCAGGCGGCTGTAACTTAAGCCTTCAGCACGTGATTGCGCATTGATACGAGTAATCCAAAGTGCGCG
>JBNKFP010000251.1:0-3900 GCA_050289365.1 Cellvibrionaceae bacterium
GCAAGTATGATGGACGCGAGCGACATCGACGCAGCACCCTTTTTGGATATTGGCGCACTGGATAGAGATGCCGCACCCAAGACAGAATAACCATATTTCCGTGAAGTGGTGTAACTTCGCTGGTACAAAAGCCTATGAGGAATACTCCACATTTCCCGGCTCGTCAAACCGTTCCGGCAAAAATCCACCGGATTGATGCTGCCATAATTTACTGTAAATGCCGCCTAGAGACAGTAATTGCGCGTGAGTACCCTGCTCGACTATGCGCCCTTGATCCATGATCACCAGGCGATCCATTCGCGCAATCGTAGACAACCGGTGGGCGATCGCAATCACGGTCTTACCATCCATCAACCCCATCAACTGCTCCTGAATCACGCTCTCCACTTCACTATCCAACGCCGAAGTCGCTTCATCCAAAATGAGTATAGGCGCATTTTTGAGAATCACGCGCGCTATGGCGATGCGCTGGCGCTGGCCACCAGACAGTTTAACACCCCGCTCACCGGTGCGAGCCTGATAACCTTTGCGCCCCTGCCAGTCCTCAAGCGCCACGATAAAATCATGGGCCTGGGCCTGTTTTGCTGCTGCCTCCACTTCTTCATCTGACGCCTGAGGTTTGCCGTAACGGATGTTATCGGCGATGGACCTGTGCAGCAAAGTGGTGTCCTGTGTGACAAAACCAATCGCGCCGCGCAGACTTTCTTGAGTCACATCCCGAATATCCTGATCATCGACGCGAATGGCTCCAGATTGGATTTCAAAAAACCTCAACAGAAGGTGAATCAATGTGGACTTGCCGGCACCAGAGCTGCCCACCAAACCCACCCGCTCCCCAGGTTGGATGCATAAACTGAGATCTTGAATCACCTTAATCTCATTGCCATAATTGAAATTCACATTGGCAAATTCAATTTTCCCTTGCGTCAATTGCAAAGGTTTCGCAGAAGGCTTGTCGGTCAATTGATGCTTCACTGCAATGCTTTGCATTCCCTCTTGCACCACCCCAATATTTTCAAAAATATTGGCAATATCAAATGAAATCCAGCCTGATAAATTGGCAATTTGCCAAGCCAAAGGAATAGCAGTGGCCACCACCACTGCCGCGGCTGTTCCGTTTAGCCACAAAATCACCCCAAGCAAGACGGTACTGCCAATCAAAACGCCATTCAATAAGTGCAACGTCCCCAGATACAAACTCATTAAGCGCATATGCGCAGCCATAGCGCGCTGATGGGCATCCATTGAGTCACGCACATAGGCATCTTCGTCTTCAGCTCGGGCAAATAGTTTTACCGTTAAAATATTGGTGTAACTGTCGACGACACGAGCCATTACGGTTGACCGCTCCAAAGAAGACATACGAGCCAGCTCCAGCAGCCTGGGGATGAAAAACTTAAGAAACACAGCGTAACTCAGCAGCCAAAACACCGTTGGCAATGCCAACCGCCAATCACTGGAAAGCATTAAAAAAACCGCACTGAAACCGAAAACGGATATGTAAATCACCGAACGCGTAGTGGACAAAACACTTTCACGCAACGAGCCCCCGGTTTGCACTACCCGGTTGGCAATGCGCCCGGCAAAATCGTTTTGGAAAAACGACCAATTTTGACGAACCACCTGCCAATGGGACTGCCAACGGATCAAACAAGTACCTCCGGGGAGCAGTACATTGAAGCGCAGCGCAACATCCGCCATTTGTATGACGGGTCTAAAAATCAGCAACACGGACAAGAGCCCCAGATAGAACCAGGCATTCTCTTGCAGAGTTGCTCGCGGGTCATCCACTTGCAATAGGTTGGTCAATTGCCCCATGGTAACGGGCACAGACAATTCCAGCAGAGCAACACAAAATACGGTCACCACGTTAATACCGTACCAGAACTTACTTTGGCTTATATAATGCCAGTAGAATTGCCACAGTGTGGCGGGAGGAGTCCCTGGGCCTGGCACGGCAGTGCCAATGATACGAGTTTCCAAATACCGAAACATAAGTTCCTCTTTTAACTCATTCCTATTTTATTGTGCAATGCCGATGCGCGAGGCAGCACTTTAGGGCGGCCTTGGAAATTAAAGATTTTTGCCCGCAGCTAGGAAGTACCTCCCGCAGAACCGCAGTTTACTGGGCGTAAATGAGGAGTGAGGGGCCGGCCAACCGAGACGGAACTGACGACGCGGTGGGTGAAAAGATCTATATCCAAGGTTGTCCGTAAGTTTAATCGAATTGACTGCCATGTACAGGGCAGAAAAGGAATATGTTATGAACTCTTGGCTTTGTATTTACCACAGTCATTGTTTAGATGGGTTCGGAGCCGCTTGGTCTGTTTTGAGGGGATTAAAAAAATCTCTGATCACAATTGAATGGCAACCCGGCGTTCACCATAACCCACCTATAGATGTCACCGGCAAGCATGTGATATTGGTGGACTTCTGTTACAAAGCCGACGCCATGAAAACCCTAATACAACAGGCCACCAGCACACTTGTGTTAGACCACCACAAAACGGCTGTTACGCAAATTCAATTATTGTTGCAGCAACACACCATTTATTCGGTCGATTTAAATGAGAGTTCAAAAATACATTGCTGGGACGCCTATAGAACCTATATCGATTCGCAATCAGCAAAACCCCACTCACTAGCGTACTTGTTTGATATGAATCGCTCTGGAGCTGGCATCAGTTGGGATTTTTTTCATCCCCAAACAGCGCGACCGCGATTGATAGAGCACATTGAAGACGGGGACTTGTGGCGCTTTCAACTTGAGCAGACCCGTGAAATTATTGCGGCCTTAGGTTCCTATCCCTACGAATTTGCACAATGGGATTTACTTATGGCACAAGATAGCCAGCTGTTAGCGCGGGAAGGTGAAATTATCCGACGCAAACACAACAAAGACCTATTCGAACTGGTGACTACCTGCCGGCGCACCATTGAAATTGCGGGCTATCCTGTACCTGCAGCTTCTCTGCCGCCAACCATGGCCTCAGATGCCGGCCATTTACTGGCTGAGGGGCAGGCTTTTTCGGCGACCTATTACGACACAGCGAAGTATCGTGTATTCAGCCTTCGCTCTGGCCCCACCGGCTTGGATGTAGCCGAGATCGCTTCCCGCTATGGCGGCGGCGGGCACAAGCATGCAGCAGGGTTTAATGTACCCAGAGATCACCCATTGGCGCAGAGTTAATACCGAAGAAATGGTTCAACCTGGTTTGGTTATTGTGCTTGCGCAGCTGCGACCACCGCTTGCCCAAAGCTGATAGCCGCGTCATTGGCGGGAATTTTTTGCGCATATAACACGGTTATATTTTGACGGATGAGTTCGTTCTCGATCATTTTAAGGAGCAACCCATTTTGCATTACACCTCCGCCGAGCACCACAATCGGATTCGCCATGTTTTCACACTTTGGTAAAACCATAGCGCACACACATTGCGCTAACATTCGGTGAAATTTAGCTGCGATTTTTGATCGAGCCAACTCCCGTTTCATATCTTGAATTAGCGCCTGCCAAAACGGTCGCCACTGAATTTCCACCAAATCCCCAATTGTTTTAATGGCAAAAGGGTAAGGCTCTAATAGTGGATTTATTTCCAATTCCGCAAGATTTTGCAGGGCTAACGCGGCCTGTCCCTCATACGAAATAACCTGCGGCGCCGCACCCAACAACACAGCAACGGCATCGAATAATCGGCCCGTGGATGAAGCCGGAGGACTGTTGATGCCACGCTCAATAGCCTGTAATAGAATTTCTACGGGTGGCTCCACCAACCTGTTTAAATGAGGAAAATGGTCCATGCCCTCTTTCAAATCGCCCAAAAGATCTGCATTCCACAAATGGGCTAAAAGGTTCCGCCAGGGTTCGCGATTGGCCTTATCGCCACCGGGCAAAGCCAC
>JBNKFP010000252.1:0-3885 GCA_050289365.1 Cellvibrionaceae bacterium
TAGCGCTGGCCTGGTTCAAACCGATCACTTCGACCTTAGTACCTTCGCGCCGAAATTTTAGTACAACCTTATCCAGTGCTGAAACTGACGTAATATCCCAAAAGTGAGCCAGTGATAAATCAATTTGGATATTCTCAATGGCTTCTCGAAAATCAAAAGCGTTGGTCAATTGATTGGATGAGGCGAAAAATATTTGGCCTATGACTCGGTAAGTGCGGGTTTTTCCCGAGCTATCCAATTCGCTTTTCACGGTCATAAAGCGGGCAATTTTGTTGGCAAAAAATAAGGACGCCAACAGAACTCCTACAAAAACCCCCAAGGCTAAATTGTGAGTTGCTACCACGACAATAACAGTGCTGATCATCACTATATTGCTCGATAGGGGATATTGGCGAATATTGCGCAGCGAATCCCAGGAAAAAGTGCCGATGGAAACCATAATCATCACCGCCACCAGCGCGGCCATGGGAATCTGCCCAATCCATTGATCTGCAAACACGACCATCAGCAACAAAAATAGGCCGGCAACAAACGTTGACAGTCGTCCTCGACCACCGGATTTGACATTGATTACCGATTGACCAATCATCGCGCAGCCGGCCATACCGCCAAGCATACCGGTAACCAGATTGGCGACTCCCTGGCCTTTGCACTCGCGATTCTTATCGCTGTTGGTATCGGTTAAGTCATCAACGATGGTGGCGGTCATCATGGATTCCAGTAGACCTACCACGGCTAAAGCGATCGAATAGGGCAAAATTATACTCAGGGTGTGCCAGTTGAGCGGTACATCGGGCCATAAAAATACCGGCAGTGTATCCGGCAGCTCACCCATATCACCTACTGTGCGTATCTCCATGCCGCTGGCTACGTAAATAATGGTTAGTGTCAAAATGCTGATTAAGGGGGAGGGAATGGATTTGCCGATTTTGGGAATTAAGGGAAAGCCATAAATAATGGCCAAGCCCAGTGCCGTCATAGCATATACATGCCAGGTCACATCGGTTAGTTCCGGCAATTGGGCGAGAAAAATCAAAATGGCTAGGGCATTGACAAAGCCGGTGACAACCGAGCGGGATACAAAGCGCATTAAGTCGCCTAGGCGCAGGTAACCTGCAGCGATCTGTATAACACCCGTCAACAGCGTTGCGATTAATAAATACTGGAGGCCGTGCTCTTTGACTAAGGTCACCATGAGCAAGGCCATTGCTGCGGTGGCGGCGGAAATCATAGCGGGGCGGCCGCCAACGATGGCGATCGTAACTGCCATGGAGAAAGATGCGTATAACCCCACTTTGGGATCAACTCCCGCAATAATCGAAAATGCGATTGCTTCGGGAATGAGCGCGAGCGCAACGACCAACCCGGCTAAGAGATCGCCCTTGGGGTTGTTGAACCAGGTATAGATATAGGTATTTTGCATGCGGAGCCTAATGAATACAGTCTAATGAGAGTAATGAATACTGGGTTAGGAATAGAACTCAATTCAGCCAATATTCCTGAATCCGGGTGAATGCGTAGAGTTTTTCGGTTCACTGTAAATCAAAGAGGCAAAACGATTGTGTTGTCGTACAGCAGCGATGGTCTGGGCCAGCCAGAAAGTTAAACTCAACAACGTTCTCAGCGATAGCGGACCTCAGTCGAGTTTGATTGTCCGTTAGTGCTGAGTTCGCTCAATGGCGAACGCTGCGCATGGTACCATTGCCGGGGTAGTTTGGACAATATTGCATCATCTATGGAGAATTTAGACACTCCGCAAGTTGACGTAGGCCCGGCCCAGGTACAATGCAGACTGTGTGGCTACGAGCTTCTGCAGCGGGCGGTGAACACCTGAGTGGTCGTTTGAGCGGCCTTACGCAGTGACAGTTATGTTTTCTAGAAATTGGCAGCAAAGGTGAAGAATGGTTAGACCAATCCGATTGACGATACTATTGCCGCTGATGTGCATGGCATTCAGCGCTTGCGGCAAAAAGGGGGGCGATCAAGTCGCTTCTTCTGCGGGTTCTCCGACAGCAAGCTATGGCCAATTGAATGATACCGGCATTATCCTCTGTGCAGATGAGCAGGCCAGCGATTTAGAGTGTCCACAGGGTTTGTTTCCCGGTCAAGACGCGGATATAGGCCGCGATGCCCTTGCCAAGCAAGGCGCCTTAACCAAAACTGGCGGCGGAATTGCTGGCTTTGATTGGGTTAAGTTGGACGCGAACGGTCAAGCTCTCGCCATTCAAAATCAATCCTGGATAGACGATGGCTCTGAAACTGACGGCACCCACTGGTCCTGCATTGAAGACAAGGTAACCGGTTTGATTTGGGAAGTAAAAGAAAGCGACAGCAATCATGCTCGCTATGGGATGCACACCTACAATTGGTACTCCAATGATCCTTTAACCAACGGTGGTGTCGCTGGCGAAGTTAAGCTGGATAATGAAACTTGTCCAACGTCGCCTTGCAACACCCAAAATTACACAGCTTGGGTGAACCAGAGCAAACTTTGCGGGTTTGCCGACTGGCGCATGCCCTCGGTGCGGGAATTGGTTTCGATCGCCGTATACTCCAAAGTCACACCCGCATTGGATCAAGATTATTTTCCCAATGCCAAACAACCTAGATTTTTCACCAAACACAGTTTAGCGAGTGACCCTAATTTGGCTTGGTATGTGTATTTTAGTGATGCCAGTGTCAGTTCAACTAACAAGTCCGATCGTTCATACGTGCGCTTGGTTAGGGGAGGGCGGTAAAGTGAGTGCAGCTCAAAAATTATTTGATCAAACAAGAATCATTTTCCTGGCGACTTGCATTCAGGTTTTTACTGTGAGCGCTTGGGCGGAATGCAATTCGGCTTTAGTGACCAATACTCCTGCCAGTCAGTATCAGTTTAGCGACAAAGGGACTGTGATTGACACTACCACGGGGCTTGAGTGGCGTCGCTGCGCCCAGGGATATGATTGGTCTGCTGAAGGGGTTTGCCGTCCCAACAACCAACAACCTTCTATGTTGACTTGGCAACAAGCATTAATGCAGGCACAGCAAAGTCAATTTGCCGATTATGATGATTGGCGGGTGCCAAACAAAAACGAATTGGATTCTATTGTTGATCGCAGCTGTTGGGATCCTGCAATCAATACTGATGTATTCCCGCAAACCCCAGCGGAATTATTTTGGTCAGCGACCCCTAACGGAATTCGCAGTGATGTCACTTGGGTGGTCTCGTTTGGCAAAGGCGAGCACCGCAATTTGCCAAAAACCGAGTTGGCGGCTCTGCGTCTGGTGCGCAATGCACAGCCCTAGCTTTAACCCTGAATCCGCTTCGAGATCACGGATTCAGGGTTAAATTTGAGTTTTTATTTTTATAGGTGATTCGTGTCTAATAGTTTGGTGCAAGTGACAGAAAATATTGGCTTGGCCGAGTGGGAGGTTGAACTCACTGCCATACGCGCTCAAGGGGCCGGTGGTCAGAATGTCAATAAAGTCTCCAGTGCCATCCACTTGCGCTTTGATATAAAACGATCTGCACTACCGGATTTTTATAAGCAGCGCCTGTTGAGTTTTGCCGATCAGCGAATCACCCAGCAGGGTGTGGTTATCATAAAAGCGCAAAATTATCGCACCCAGGAATTAAATAAGCAGGATGCTCTGGATCGACTAAAAGAATTAATTTTGGCGGCAACCAAAACCCATAAAGCGCGCAAGGCGACGAAAGCGACTTACGGTGCGAAGATGCGGCGATTGGACGGTAAAAATCACCGGGGGAGGATTAAATCGCTGCGCGGGCCGGTGAGGGATTAGAGATTGGAATAAATTCCGGCTATTGGTTCTATTTTTTTATTACGTTAAAGTTTTCAAGTGCTGGTTTCGCCTGCTGGCGAGTTACTTTTCCTTGCTTGT
>JBNKFP010000253.1:0-3882 GCA_050289365.1 Cellvibrionaceae bacterium
CGTTGCCGAAGCCGAAGTCATTGCCGAAACGGAAGATGTTATTGCTGAAGTCGAAGATGAAGCCATAGAAGAGGCAGTGGAAGAAGCCCGTGGTCACCTGGCTGAGTTGATTGGCGCAGACCCGCGCGAAATAATTTGGACCAGTGGCGCCACAGAATCAAACAATTTAGCCTTGAAAGGGGTTGTGGATGCACTGCACAAACAATCACCACAGCAGTCACTCCATATAGTGACATCTGCAATTGAGCATAAGGCCGTATTGGATACGTGCTCTGCTTTAGTGGAGCGGGGTATTCGGGTCACCTATTTAGAGCCCGATGGTTTGGGGCGAATTACGCCAGAACAAGTTGCCGCAGCGATTGAGCCAGGCACCTGCTTGGTCAGTTTGATGATGGTGAACAATGAATTGGGTGTGAAAACCGATATAGCCTCTGTGGGTAAGTTATGTCGAAAGCAGGGTGTGCTGCTACACGCAGACGCAGCTCAGGCCGTTGCGAAAGAACCGATTGACGTCAAAGCACTTGAGGTGGATCTGTTGTCCATATCGGCCCATAAAATGTACGGCCCTAAAGGCATAGGTGCACTCTATGTACGTCGCGCACCTGAGGTTAATATCGCGGCGCAAATACATGGTGGTGGACATGAACGCGGAATGCGTTCTGGAACTCTGCCAACCCATCAAATAGCGGGTTTTGGTGAAGCCGCACGCATTGCTTTGGTCGAGCGCGAACAAGAACAGCAGCAAATTGGCCGCTTGCGCCAGCAATTTTGGCGGGGCATAGAACATTTGCCCGGTGTTACCCTGAATGGTGATTTTGATCAAAGTACTCGGGGTATCCTCAATATCCAATTCGATGGCGTTGATGGTGAACAAATGATGATTGCGCTGCGGGATTTGGCGATATCTTCGGGCTCAGCTTGTACCTCTGCGAGTATGGCACCGTCCTATGTGTTGAAAGCGATAGGAGTGAGTGATGCCGCTGCACACGGATCACTCCGGTTCAGTATAGGGCGGTTTACAACCGCCGAGGAAGTTGATTTCGCGGTTCGATTGATCACCAGTGAGCTGGCAAAAATGCGGCGATCCGCAGGCGTTTTTTAACTGAAATCGGAGCGATTAAAAGTCTTTACCGGTTTGGGTAATCAGGTTTCGGCGGCGCAGTAGAAGCCGTAAACAAAAGGTTAATGTAGTTATGTCTCAAGAGCAGATCAATCAGCTAATTAAAAAAGAGTACGCCGCTGGATTCATTACCGATATTGAGTCCGACACCCTGCCACCAGGGTTGAATGAAAGCGTTGTTGCCTTTATCTCGGCCAAAAAAAACGAGCCGCAGTGGATGACTGAATGGCGTCTCAAGGCCTTTCGAGCATGGAAGGAAATGATCGAACCTGAATGGGCCCATGTTCACTATCCCAAAATTGATTTTCAAGCGCTGTCCTATTATTCCGCCCCAAAGAGTATGAAGGATGGCCCAAAGAGTTTGGATGAAGTCGATCCACAGCTCTTAGAAACCTATAAAAAACTCGGTATCCCCCTGCACGAACAAGCCATGTTGGCGGGTGTTGCTGTGGATGCCGTATTTGATTCAGTGTCAGTCGCCACTACATTCCGCGGTAAGTTGAAAGACGCAGGTGTTATTTTTTGCCCTATTTCAGAAGCCGTGCATGAATATCCTGAACTGGTGCAAAAATATTTGGGTACGGTGGTTCCCCAGAAAGACAATTTTTACGCAGCGCTCAACAGTGCTGTCTTCAGCGACGGTTCCTTCGTGTACATTCCGAAAGGGGTGCGCTGTCCCATGGAATTATCGACTTATTTTCGCATCAACGAGTCCAAGACTGGCCAATTTGAACGCACCTTAATCATTGCGGATGAAGGCAGTCAGGTCAGCTACTTGGAAGGGTGCACCGCTCCCATGCGGGATGAAAATCAGCTGCATGCGGCAGTGGTGGAGTTGGTTGCCTTGGATAATGCAAACATTAAATATTCAACGGTTCAAAACTGGTATCCAGGTGATGAGCAGGGGCGTGGCGGGATATACAATTTTGTCACTAAGCGCGCGGTCGCGCATACCAATGCTCGTGTTTCTTGGACCCAAGTGGAAACCGGTTCGGCCGTTACCTGGAAATATCCCAGTTGCATATTGAAAGGGGATAACAGTATTGGTGAATTTTATTCGGTTGCTTTGACCAACAATTATCAGCAAGCGGATACCGGCACAAAAATGATTCATTTGGGTAAAAATACCCGATCAACGATTATTTCTAAGGGTATCTCTGCTGGTAAAAGCTCAAACGCTTACCGCGGCTTGGTGCGTATGAATCCCGGCGCCGATGGCGCGCGCAACTATACCCAGTGCGATTCACTGCTGATTGGCGATCAATGCGCCGCGCATACGTTTCCCTATATCGAAAGTAAAAACCCGTCTGCTGTGGTGGAGCACGAAGCCACCACTTCAAAAGTCAGCGATGATCAATTGTATTTGTGTCAGCAACGCGGCATTGATGCGGAAAAAGCAGTATCTATGATCGTCAATGGATTCTGTAAAGAAGTCTTTAAAGAGTTGCCGATGGAGTTCGCGGTAGAAGCTGGAAAGTTATTGGAAGTCAGCCTGGAAGGTTCGGTCGGTTAAAAATTGCTATTCAACCCAGTCGTTGGGTTTATCAACCTGTTTGGAGATTTGGTTTCATGTTGACCATTGAAAATTTGCACGCAAGTGTCGAACAAAAAGCCATCTTAAAAGGCTTGAACTTGCAGATTAAAGCGGGCGAAGTGCACGCAATCATGGGGCCTAATGGATCCGGCAAAAGCACCACCGGTCATGTTTTGTCTGGCCGTCCCGGCTATGAAGTGACTTCCGGTTCAGTGCAATTTCTTGGGAAAAACCTATTGGCAATGGAAACCGAGGAGCGCGCTCGTGAAGGTTTGTTTTTGGCATTTCAATACCCCGTAGAAATTCCCGGCGTTAGCAATATGGAATTTCTAAAAGCGTCAGTGGATGCTATGGCTGCTCACCGCGGCCAAACACCGATGGATGCTGTTGCATTTATGAAAAAAGCGCGCGAGGCCTGTAAAGCGGTCGATTTAGAGCAGTCGTTTTTAAAGCGCGGTGTTAATGAAGGATTTTCCGGCGGCGAGAAAAAACGCAACGAAATTATGCAAATGATGCTGTTGGAGCCGAAATTAGCCATTCTTGACGAAACCGATTCCGGTTTGGATATCGATGCCCTACAAGTCGTTGCCAATGGTGTTAATGCGCTACGTAATTCGGAACGTTCATTTATTGTGGTGACCCACTATCAGCGCCTGTTGGATTACATTATTCCAGACTATGTTCACGTTTTGTCTGGTGGCCGAATTGTGAAAAGTGGCGATAAATCCCTGGCCTTAGAATTGGAAGAAAAAGGTTACGGCTGGATAGAAAGTGAGGTTGCTTAATGTCTGCAATGCAGCAACAATTGGCTGACGTAGCACTAGACTCTGACTTGGAGTGGCTTGCTCCCTTGCGTGAGCAAGGCCGACAGGTTTGGCAGCAAGCGCAGTGGCCGACCCGTAAAACCGAACAGTGGAAATACACCTCTCTGCGGGCTTTGGAGTCGCTGAATTTTAATTCTGCAAATACTCATGAGTCACCGATTAAAATATCCGATGAGCAACACATTCACGACATAGATGCGTATCGGTTGGTGTTGTGTAATGGAGTGTTGGATCCAGCTCAATCCGATCTCACAGAACTGCCCACTGGCGTAACCTGTGTGACCTTTGCGGACGCTTCGGCAGAACAAGTCCAGAAAATAAAAAACGCTTTGAACAGCGCACACGATCCTCAAAAATTTCTATTTAGTGCGCTCAACAATGCGCATTTAAATGATGGTGTTTGG
>JBNKFP010000254.1:0-3872 GCA_050289365.1 Cellvibrionaceae bacterium
GACGTTTCTTTCATGGCCCAAGATGCGCAGACATATTGCCAACTGATGAACACGGTAAATATCGCAAATGGCAACAGCAGTAATACATTTCCCAGCGCGTTGACCCAAGCTTTGCTCACCTGGCCATAGCGTCGATAGAAAATGTCGACACGAACATGACCGTCCTCGCCAAGAGTGTATGCGCTGGCCAACATAATGACCAATGCGTGCAGATAGGTCAGGGATTCCTGTAGGCCAATGGAGCCCCATTGCAAGACAACCCGAACTAAAACCACGGTCGAAGTAATGATGGCTAAGGCCAGTGTAAGCCAGGCGACGGTTTGACCGATCCCGCGGGCGGGGCGATTGGCAGTACGAGCTATATAAGACAATAGACTGGTAAAAGGGGTCATTGAACCTGTTCTTATGGTGTTGGAAGCGCGATTGTACCCAGGGATAGGGCAATTGTCTTCTCTGGGGCAAGATTGATTCCCAGTGTGCGCTACTCCAAGGTTTTTAAAGATGGGTTACAGCCCCATTTCAATTCACGATCGCTGCAACAAAACTGTCACATTTACCCTCTAGGATGGCGTCCCATGCAGGAAGCGAGTCTTTTTGCTTCTACGTGTAATCCTGTCTTCGGAGGTATTTGTGAAAAAATTATTGCTTGCTCTGTCTTGCGCTGCGTGCACTACCTTGGCTTCAACAAGTGCTTTGGCCGAACGTGACCACATTATGATTGTGGGTTCATCAACGGTTTTTCCATTCTCTAAAGTTGTTGCCGAGCGTTTCTCTCGCAAAACTGGCAAGAAGGCGCCAAAAGTTGAACCGACTGGCACCGGCGGCGGTTTTAAAGAATTCTGTGGCGGTGTAGGCGTGCAATACCCTGACATCTCTAACGCATCACGTCGTATCAAGCAATCGGAGTACGACAGCTGTATGGCCAGTGGCGTTAGAGATATCGTTGAAGTGTTGATTGGTTACGACGGTATTGTGTTGGCCAACAGTGTTAAGTCCCCGCAAATGAAGCTGGGTTTGAAAGACATCTTTTTGGCATTGGCCAAAACGGTTCCCGATCCAAAGGGTGGCGAAAAAGTCATTCCGAACCCTTACAAAACCTGGAAGGACGTCAATAAAACCTTGCCTGCAAAGCCTATTGTGGTGATGGGGCCTCCTCCAACTTCTGGTACGCGTGATGCGTTCGCAGAGCTGGCAATGGAAGGTGGTTGCAAAACCTTCCCATGGATTAAAGCCTTGAAAAAGTCAGACAAATCCAAGTACAAAGCCATTTGTCATGGACTGCGTGAAGACGGCGCTTACATCGAAGCGGGCGAAAATGACAACTTGATTGTGCGTAAATTGGCGGAAAGTCCAGACACTCTCGGTATCTTCGGTTTCAGCTTCTTGGATCAAAATGCGGATACCGTTCAAGGCTCCCTGATCGACGGCAATGCCCCTACATTTGATTCAATTGCTGATGGTTCCTACGTTGTTTCTCGTCCTTTATACTTCTACGTCAAAAAAGCTCACGTTGGCGTTATCCCAGGGATTGAAGACTACCTTGCTGAATTCACCAGCGAAAAAGCCTGGGGCACAGAAGGTTATTTGGCTGAAAAGGGTATGATTCCTTTAAGCAATGCCAAACGTAAAGAAGTGGGTAAAGACGTTAAAACAATGAAGTCGCTCAAACTATAACGAAGAGTCAGCAGTTGTCATAACACTGTCGCTTTGACGGCACATAATGGTCTGACACAGAAATTGTGTTGGACCTTTTGTATCTTCAACCTGAAGTAAATGGGTGTTCTCATGGGGCTTTCGCTGCTCATCATTCTCTTAGCTTGTCTTTGTGCCACGGCATTTATCGCCGGGCGTACCCGCTCCCTCGCCGTTGCTGGAGTCGGTGGCATGCAGGCGCTGAATTCGTTGCCCTTTTATTACGGAACGCTGACGGCCTTTTGGTGCGCTTTGCCCTCGTTGGGGATTCTGGTGCTATGGTCGGTATTTGATGGGCCCATCATTGAGCATATGGTGCGCCAAATGGTGCCACAGGCGGTTCTTGAAAGTTCCGGCAACAATTTGAACCTGGTGATGAATCAAATTCACAATGTCGCTCTGGGGAATTTAGCCCGTGACTCGGTGGACCCGAGTATTGCCGCAGCGGCAGATCGCTGGTTGAATTTGGATCGTATCAACCGCTGGGCGATAACGGCCCTCAGTTTATCCCTCGCCATCATAGGCGCCATGCTTGCCTGGACCCGAATAACGCCGCAGTTGCGAGCCCGCTACAAAGTGGAAAACATTTTTCGCTGGTCGCTGATGGCTTGCGCCTCGCTCGCTATTCTGACGACCGTTGGGATTGTGCTTTCCGTTTTGTTTGAGTCCATTCGCTTCTTCCAAGAAGTTTCTATAGTGGAGTTTTTGTTTGGTTTGGAATGGAGCCCGCAAATGGCGATTCGGGCGGATCAAACCGGTAGCTCAGGCAGCTTTGGTGCCGTCCCGCTGTTTGCCGGAACCCTTCTGATTGCGGGTATAGCGCTGCTGGTGGCCGTACCTACAGGGTTAATGGTTGCGATCTATTTGACCGAGTATGCCGGCACCCGTGTACGTGGCATCGTCAAACCGGTGCTAGAAGTGCTGGCTGGGATTCCGACCGTTGTATATGGTTTTTTCGCCGCCTTGACGGTTGCACCCTTAATCCGTGATTTGGGGCTGGATTTAGGTCTGGATCAATGGCTTGCCATCAGTTCCGAGAGCGCTCTGGCCGCTGGGATTGTTATGGGTATCATGATTATTCCGTTCATTTCATCCCTGTCCGACGATGTGATTAATGCTGTGCCCAAAAGCTTGCGCGACGGCGCTTTGGGGTTGGGTTCTACTCAGTCCGAAGTGGTGAAAAAGGTGGTTATTCCGGCGGCATTGCCGGGTATCGTCGGCAGTGTGCTTTTGGCAGCATCCCGTGCTATTGGTGAAACCATGATTGTGGTTATGGCGGCGGGTATGGCTGCCAATTTAACCGCAAATCCCTTTGATTCTGTAACCACTGTGACCGTGCAAATCGTAACTTTGTTGGTTGGCGACCAAGAATTTGATAGTCCTAAAACCTTGGCGGCGTTTGCGCTTGGGCTGGTGTTGTTTTTGGTTACCTTGTCACTCAACTATTTCGCTTTGTATATCGTTAGAAAATATCGAGAGCAATATGACTAAGCCCTTGTCCCGCCAGGCAGAACTGGTACAGAAAAGTCTAGCCCGCCGCCACCGCGCTGAAAAGCGTTTTCGATTATACGGAATGGTGTCGGTTGCCATTGGTATCTTGGCTCTGATTGTTTTATTTGTAGAAATATTCGGCAATGGTCTGGGCGGTTTTCAACAAACTCACATCCGACTTGAGGTCACCTTAGACCCGGATATGTTGGAAATTGACAATGCCAAGGATGAAGTGCAATTGCGCAATGGTGATTTCGAAGCTGTGATTCGCGCTGCATTAAAAGCGCGATTCCCTGAAGTGAAAGGACGTAAAGCACGGCGTGAACTCTATTCGATGGTATCCGTGGGTGCCGGCTTTGAAATGCGGGATATGTTGGCTGATAACCCTGAGTTGTTAGGACAGACGAGGACGTTATGGCTGTTAGCTGACGACGATATTGATACCTATTACAAATCCTGGAAGTCAGGACATGCTTTTACCGGGCGGACATCTGAAGAGCAGGAGGCGAGAATCAAAAGTTTGGTGGACTCGGGTGAATTGACCACTTTCTTTAATACCCGTTTTTTCACCTCCGGCGATTCCAGTGAACCGGAAATGGCGGGGATATTGGGGGCGCTTATGGGAACCCTCTTTACCCTATTGGTGACTTTTTTGTTGAGCTTTCCAATTGGCGTGGCCGCCGCGGTCT
>JBNKFP010000255.1:0-3866 GCA_050289365.1 Cellvibrionaceae bacterium
GCTCAACTAAAGCGCAGTTATCGCAAATTAATGAGTCAATACCATCCCGATAAGCTCAGTGGCCAAGGAGTGCCGGACGAGATGGTCAAAGTGGCCACGGAGCGATCACAAGAAATTCAAGCCGCTTACGATTTGATCAAAAAGCATCGATCGAGCCGCAACGGATGATTCGGCCATTAGGGGTTGGGTTACTTTTATTTTTGATCAGTTTTGACTGCTTAGCTTGGAGCCGAGAGGGGCATCGTTGGATCGGTTCGAGGGCAATGGCGAATTTGAATTTAGAGCAGCAGGCCTATTTTCAAAAGCGCCTGACGCGGGGGCCTTGGAAGGTCAGTAATCGCAAGGATGTGATCTTGTTATCGGCTGCAGCGAGTGCTTGGCCGGATTCCGATCGCGATAAAAGTGTGGCTACCCTGTTCAAGCGTTTCGGCAGTGGTCGAGTCCCGCAAGCATTAACAGAATTTCGTCAACGCAACACCAACGATTGGCATTATGCGAACCGTATTTTTTTGCGCCGAGGAGGTCAGGGAGTGTCGACCAGCGGGTGTCAATTTCGCCACTCGGGCCGTCTTTTTGAGGTTTGGCCAAAGCTCATCGAAGCCTATCCCGACATTGATGACCCTCGTGATCAGGCGTTGGTGTTAGCTTATGTTATGCATTTATTAGGGGATGCGTATCAGCCGTTGCATACGGTCTCAGCTGAAATGGGTGGTTGTGATCACGATCGAGGAGGTAATGGGTTTTGTGTTGATCCCTTCGTTGGCGTATTCATTAAAGACTGCCACTTGCGTTTGCACAAACTCTGGGACGATGGTTTTGGTCAATTTACTGGCAGTGCGACGGCAGGGTTGCCTCTGGCACTGTTCACTGGAGACAGTCGTTCCCTTCAGCTCATTCAAACCGCTATTCAGCCATGGTATTTGGCGATTTACCCCAAGTCGGAAATCGATATGCGAGGGCCATTTGAAGTCAGTGGTCAGCGTGCTGTTCGCCAATTGTCTGAACAGGCAGCGGTGCATTTGAGCACGTTGCTGCAGCAACTTTTTCAACTCGACCATCAAAGCACAGAGCACCCATGAAACGATCAATTCTTATTACTGGGTGTTCCAGCGGTATCGGTTACACCGCCGCTGTGAGCTTACAGTCCTTAGGTTATGACGTTATCGCTTCTTGTCGGCAACAAGCGGATGTGCAGCGTCTACGCGAAACCGGCTTAAATACCGTGGTGCAACTGGATTTGGCCGACACGGACTCCATTGAGAGGGCCGTCGAATTCAGCTTGGGTCACAGCGAAGGCAAATTATCAGCACTCTTCAATAACGGTGCTTACGGTTTGCCCGGCGCCGTTGAGGACTTAACGCGTGACGCATTGCGCCGCCAATTTGAGGTGAACGTTTTTGGCACCCATGAGCTAACCAGACTGCTCATCCCAGGGTTTTTGCAACAAAACGATGCGCGTATTGTACAGAACAGTTCCATTCTCGGTTTCGTGTCCGTGCCGAACCGCGGCGCTTACATAGCAAGCAAATTCGCTCTAGAGGGGTTAACGGATACCTTGCGCATCGAACTGGCGAACACATCCATCAAATGTAGCCTAATCGAGCCTGGCCCGATTGTGAGCGACTTTCGCAAAAATGCCTTGGCGGCATTCGAACGAGAGGTGGATATTGACGGCAGTCGTCACAAAACCATGTACACCCAAGCCCTGCAGCGGCTGAATAAAAAGGGGGTAACGATGCGTTCTACCCTACCACCAGAGGCCGTCGTCAAAGTTTTGTTACAGGCTCTGGAAAGTCGAAACCCAAAAAATCGTTATAGAGTGACGTCGCCTACTAAGGTCATGGCAGTTGCAAAGCGTCTTCTGAGCAGCAAAATGTTGGATCGATTAGTTCTTCGGTTTGGCGGTGCTTGAGCAAAATTGTCCGGGCCTGTTTTTATCAAGCCCCTTTGCGATATAAGGTCTAAACTATTCTAAGAACCAGTTCCGTAACTAGTCTGCGTTATAAGATCGGTTGCGGAGCTCACGCTTAGGATACAGGGGATCTATGTCGACACGCGGATTGGACAATTGGCTTAAAAAATTGACGCGCCAAAATATGCCGGTGGTTGGTAAAGTCATTGCGGAGCTGAATTCACTCACTGGCAGTGATGAGGCCACGGCAAATCAATTGGCCGAAGTCATTTTGCGTGATCCTAATCTCACCTCACACGTTCTCCGTGTGGCCAATAGTGTTCACTACAATTATTCCAAGTCACCTATTAATACGGTTAGCCGGGCCATAGTGCTGATTGGTCTCAAAGGAATGAGGGCGGTGTGCATCTCACTTTTGCTAATCGATTCCTTGATGAAAAATGGCGCCAAAGAGCGTCTGTTACAACTGATGGCCCAGGGTATTCATGCGGCATCGCAAGCTCGGGATTTGGTTAAACTGGTTAATGACGAAGCCGCTGAGGAAGTGTTTATTGCAGGATTACTCTTTCACTTGGGCGAAATGGCCTTTTTGGCAAATGAAAAAATTACGGATGCTAATTCAGAACTGCTCGATGCAGATGCGAAAACCCGACGTGAAGCTATGGAACGTATTTTGGGGACTTCCTTTAAATCCATTACTCGAGGCTTGGCTAAACACTGGAAACTCGGTGAAACCCTAGAGCAATCGCTTTACCCTGGACGTGAACCCAATAGTAAGGTTCAAGCGGTTGTCATTGGTGAGCGCATGAGCCGCGCAGCGCTGAAGGGATGGGACTCCAGTGCGGCGAAAAAAGTCATGGATGAAATCGCTGAATACGCCAGCCTGGATTCTGAGCAAACCTTAAAATTGGTACAAGAATCAGCAGAGCGTGCCGCCGAAGTTGCGCTTCAATATGGCGCTGCAGAAGCCTGCCCACTCATTCCTGGCAAAAACGTGAAATTCAAAAGCTCCAAAGAAGAGAAGATTGACGCTCATAAGATTTTACGCGGTGATGCGCAATTACAACTCAATATTCTGCGTGAATTGACTACGGCGGCGTCTGAACATGCCGATGTGAATACGATTTTTCAAATGGTCTTGGAGGGGATTCACCGGGGTATAGGTATTGAGCGAGTGGCAGTGGCTTTTATCCAACGCCATTTTGCCAAAGCCAAATATGTGCTCGGCGAGGGGACAGAAAATTGGCGCGCCACTTTCGATTTTGATGTTGGCCCCTACAGCGATAATATTTTTACCCACGCTATGAGTACGGGGGGAGCGGTTTGGAACAATCAGGCGTTTATACACGAGCACGAAGATCTCTATTCCAATGACATCATTCGCTACCTGGGTAAGGTACCCTCATTCATTTATGTGCTTAGGGTGGGGGACCGCACTCCCGCTTTGTTTTATGGGGATCGAGCCGATTTTGGCGGCAAGTTCAGTCAGGAACAGTTCGAAAGCTTCCGTCACTTTGCGACTCAGGCGCAAATGAATTTGAATTTGATTTCACAGGAGAAAGCCAAAAAAGACCGTTATTCACGGTCCTAAGCTGAAACGCTAGCGGGCATTGGTGACATCAACAAACAGCGTTAAGTTATCGCCTGGTTGTAAATACTTTTTCGGATTCACTTGATTCCAACTCAGAATATCGCGAACTCGTAGATTGAATCGATTGGCAATGGCTGCGAGAGAGTCGCCCTTGCGGACTTTGTAGGCAACTCTACGAACTTTGCCGTTGTTGCTGGCATTGACACTGCCTTTGGTCCATACCACCAATTTCTGGCCTGGTCTAATGGGATCGTTAGGCGCCATACCATTCCACTTGGCTAAATTGCGTGTGCTGACTTTGTAGGCCTTGGCAATTTTCCAAAACGAGTCACCGGCTTGAACTACGTAGCGGATTTTATGGCC
>JBNKFP010000256.1:0-3864 GCA_050289365.1 Cellvibrionaceae bacterium
GTGTACTAGTGGAAATGGAATGCTCAGCGAAAGCCACCGTGATCGAGCAATATTTATCTCCTGTGGACTCTTCAAGTGCCCATTTTGCCTGTGGTGTAACCGAATTCTTAGTGGGTGAAAATGCTGAGTTGGAACACTACCGTTTGCACTTGGAGCGAGGTGGTCAAATTCACATTGGTGGTGTCCATGCGGCGCTGCAGCGTAATGCCCGTTTGCGCGGTTTTCACTTAGCCTTGGGTAGCGCATTAAAACGCATTGACTTGGTGGTACAACATTTAGGTGAGGGCGCCGAGTGTGTTTTGAATGGAGTTTATTTACCTGGGCAGGACCAGTTGCTGGATTACCACACCTGCATTGAACACAGCGTTCCCAGCTGTACTACGAACGAGGTATTTCGCGGCATCGTCAGTGGTAATGGTCGCGCAGTGTTCCACGGCCGAATTCACATTCACCCGCAAGCGCAAAAAACCTTAGCTCAACTCAGCAACCGCAATCTATTGACCAGCAACAAAGCGGAAGTGGATACCAAACCCGAATTGGAAATTTATGCCGACGATGTTCAATGTGCGCACGGTGCCACAGTCGCACAATTAGATGATACTTCAATGCATTATTTTCGCACGCGCGGTATTAGTGCTAGAGAAGCGGAAGTGATGTTGAGTTTCGGTTTTATTAATGAATTGTTGAATACCATTCGCCTGCAACCGATTGCCGATTACTTGCGGCCACTGATTGCCGAGCAATTTGCCCGCGATCCAGAATTATTGAGGCATATAGCGTAATGGAATCTCTTCAGTCTACAGCGGTCAACTTGTCCAGTTTAATCGCCGATATTCGCGCGCAATTTCCGATTCTGCAGCAACAGGTGAATGGCCATCCCCTGGTGTATCTGGATAATGCGGCAACGACTCAAAAACCGAAATCAGTGATTGCGGCTTTGGCTCACTATTATGAATGTGACAACGCCAATGTCCACCGTGCGGCCCATGTGCTGAGTGATCGAGCCACTACGGATTTTGAAAATGCCCGTGTCACGCTCGCCAGTTTTATTAATAGCCCCACGGCGCAACAAATTATTTGGACGCGCGGCACCACGGAGGCGATTAATTTGGTCGCTTCGACTTATGCCGCGCAAAACCTTCGCCCCGGTGATCGTATTTTGGTGTCATCTCTGGAGCACCACTCCAATATCGTACCCTGGCAAATGTTAGCCGAGCGCGTTGACGCAGAAGTGGTTGCTATTCCTATGTCGCAATCGGGAGAATTGGATCTCTCCACCTATCAAGACCTGTTGGATGAGCGGGTTAAATTAGTAGCGGTGAATCATGTATCCAACGCTTTGGGTACCATCAATCCTGTAAAAGAAATGATCGCAATGGCTCGTGGCGCGGGTGCGAAAGTTTTGGTTGACGGTGCTCAGGCCGTCGCCCATTTTCCGGTCGATGTACAAGATTTAGACTGTGATTTTTATGCCTTTTCCGGGCACAAATTATATGGCCCCACGGGTATCGGCGTGCTGTGGGGGAAAACCGAATTATTGAACGCAATGCCGCCCTATCAGGGCGGTGGAGAAATGATCGAAACCGTGAGTTTTGCTGGTACTACGTACAATCAGCTGCCTTATAAATTTGAAGCCGGTACCCCCAATATTGCCGGTGCTATAGGGCTTGCAGCGGCGGTGAAATTTATCGCTCAATGGGATCGCAGCTTGATCGAGCAGCATGAGCGGGAGTTACTGGAGTATTGCATCGCTCGGGGTGAGCAGGCCGGCTTGAAACGTATCGGCCAAGCGGAGCAGGCCACTGGGGTATACAGTTTCCTCATTCCCGGTGCCCACCCTGCAGACGTGGGCATGTTATTGGATCAGCAGGGGGTTGCGGTGCGTACCGGGCATCACTGCGCTCAACCGCTGATGGCCCAGATGGGCATCAGCGGAACGGTTCGCGCCTCGTTTTCCATGTACAACACCCAACAAGATATTGATGCCCTATTTGACGCCTTGGCCAAAGCCAAGACCTTTTTACTGTGACCCATAATCCTCAGCTAAGTCTGGGAGGTGAAATCGTGACTGTGCAAACATTTGAAGCGGACCATCAACAGTGGTTAGACAGCATCAATGCAACTTCTGCCGCGGTTGCCCATATTCGTCAACAGCTGCAAAAAAGCCAAAAGGCGGCACTGCGACTCAGCTTAAAAGAGAGTGGCTGCACCGGCTTTAAATATGTGATCGAAGAAGTTGCCGCGGCAACCCAAGGAGACTTGCGTAAATCTCTGGCCGAAGGGGTCGATTTGTTTATTGCTCCCGAGCATTTGTCCGCCCTGAAAGGGTTGCAGATTGATTATGAAAAAGTGGGTTTGAACCGCAATTTGGTGATGAATAATCCCAATGTCAAAGATGCTTGTGGTTGTGGTGAAAGTTTTAATGTCTAACGCAGTCGGGTAAGTTATGTCTGAACAACGTATGGTGGTAACCCTTCGAGAATGCCCAGGGCGCTTGGTGCCAGTGGGTACGCCAGTGACTTTGCCGGCCGACACCTTCGTCACCATTACCCAGTCTCTGGGTGGCAATTATACTGTGGTACATCAGGGTAATATGGTGCGCGTCGATGGTACCGACGCGGATGCCTTAGGTTTGGAAAAATTTCATCTGGAGTTTAGCTCGCCGGATTCTCGTGATATCGACGAGAAGCAGGTTTGGCAGGCGCTGGAAACGGTCTATGATCCCGAAATCCCGGTTAATCTCAGAAGTCTAGGCTTAATTTACTCTGTCGACATAGATCAAGATAGCAAGGCGGTTAATATCACCATGACCTTAACTGCCCCGGGATGTGGTATGGGGCCGGTATTGGTGGGTGATGTAAAATACCGGGTCGCGTTGGTCCCCAATGTTGAACAGGTCAATGTCGACCTGGTGTTTGATCCAGCCTGGAGCCGAGAGATGATGTCGGAAGAAGCGCAACTGGAAACCGGACTGTTTTTTTAGGAGTCTCATGAATCAAAATCCATTTGGCCAGACTATAACCTGTGATGATATCGTGGATTCACTGGCGTTTTTTGACAGCTGGGAAGACCGTTATAAGTATGTCATCGATTTGGGGAAAGAGCTTCCCACCCTTGAAGACAGTAAAAAAACCGATGAGCACATAGTGCGTGGCTGTCAGAGCCAAGTTTGGATTGATAGCCGGGTTGAAAATGGTTCTCTCTGGTTTGATGCCGACAGCGATGCGTTTATTGTCAAAGGTCTGTTGGCGGTGGTGCTTGCAGCTTACAATGGCAAAAGCCCTCGGGACATCATTGAGTTTGATATTGAGCATTACTTTGATCAACTGGGCTTACTCAAGCATCTCAGTCCCACTCGCGGCAATGGCTTGCGAGCGATGGTTCAGCGAATTCAAGCGGAAGCCAAGCAGATATCGTGACGCACACTCAATTTCAATATCGCGACTAAAATAGAAGCCGTTTGCAGAAAGCTTACATCACTTGTTGCATTGTGTTTAAGCTTCTAACCCCATCACACGCCGCGACTTACCATTTTTCCTGCATTGCACGTATAATTGCGCCATTTTTTGCCTCATAACCAAAAAAACGCTGGAAACTGCGCTTGGCGTAGGATGAAGGCTTACAATTTATTTCGAAGGAGAACCCGATGGCTGTTGAAAGAACCCTTTCCATAATCAAACCTGATGCTGTTGCCAAAAATGTCATTGGCCAAATATACAGCCGTTTTGAAAACGCAGGTCTGAAAATTGTCGCTGCAAAAATGATCCATCTGTCCAGTGAACAGGCGCAGGGGTTTTATGCCGAACACAAGGATCGACCCTTTTTTGGCGCGTTGGTCGATTTTATGACTTCCGGTCCCGTGGT
>JBNKFP010000257.1:0-3526 GCA_050289365.1 Cellvibrionaceae bacterium
ACGCAGATCGTGTAATTTCATCTTATTTTACCTCTTCAACAGTTACCAGATGGGTAACTTTGTTGATCATGCCACGAATAACGGCCGTGTCATCATGTTCAACCATCTGATTCAGTTTACGAAAACCAAGCGCACGAATTGTCGCTTTTTGATCTTTCTTGTAACCAATCGCGCTTTTGCTATAAGTAATGCGTAACTTTGTCATCACTTTCGACTCCAAAACGGGGATACGTCAACAACATTCTTGCCACGATCCGCAGCAACTTGTTGTACATTCTTCAACTGACGCAGCCCGTCCATCGTTGCCAACAATACGTTCAACGCATTTTGACTTCCCAGGGACTTCGACAGAATGTCATGATACCCAGCCGCCTCAACAACGGCACGCACACCACCACCAGCAATAACACCGGTACCTTTGGAAGCAGGTTTTAACATCACACGAGCAGACCCATGACGGCCTACCACTTCATGTGGAATCGTCGTGCCCACAACCGGAACACTCTCCAACGTCTTGCGGGCTGCTTCCAATGCTTTCCGAATGCCATCCGGAACTGCTCGCGCCTTACCAATGCCCACACTCACACGCCCTTTATTATCACCAACTACTACGGTGACGCGAAAAGCAAAGCGACGGCCACCTTTGACTACTTTGGCAACCCGGGTAATATCGATAATGCGCTCATCAAACTCTTGTTCGTAGTTTTGTCGTCTTTGGCCCATGCTAATCTCCTTAGAACTTCAGACCACCCTCACGAGCACCATCTGCCAAAGCTTTCACACGACCATGGTATTTAAAACCACCCCGGTCAAAAATGACAGTTGTAATACCAGCAGAAGTGGCGCGTTCTGCAACAGCTTTGCCTACAAGCTCAGCCTGCTCTTTTTTACTTTTACCGGCTAAATCAGAAACCAATTTCTTATCTAGCGTTGATGCTGACACCAGCGTTTTGCCCGCTGCATCATCGATTACCTGAGCATAAATATGCTCGAGGCTACGAAATACATTTAGCCGTGGACGTTCCGCTGTGCCGGATACTCTCATGCGAATACGACGTTGTCGCCGTTTTCGTGCTAATCGTGTTTTAACAGCCATAATAACCTCTTACACCTTACCGGCTTTACCAGCTTTCCGCCGTACATACTCGCCCTCATAACGAACACCTTTACCCTTGTAAGGTTCCGGCGGACGCATCTTGCGGATATTAGCAGATAACTCACCAATGACTTGCTTATCAAGCCCGGTGACAATAATCTTCTTGCCACGGTCTTCAACGGCAAATTGAACATCCTTAGGCGGGTCAAATTGAACCGGGTGTGAATAGCCAACATTTAATATAAGCGCATTACCGCTCATTTCAGCACGGTACCCAACACCTTCAATTAGCAATACTTTCGAAAATCCCTGACTTACCCCAACAACCATATTATTCAATAGTGCGCGGGTCAATCCATGTAGGGACCGATGATTACGCGAATCTGAAGGGCGTTTGACAGTTATAACGGCATTATCCACTTCAATTATCATATCCGGATGTAAAGTTTGCGAAAGCGAGCCTTTTGGTCCGGTAACTGAAATCGTTGACCCTTTTTGATCAAGTTTCACGCCTTTGGGTAACTCAATAGGCATTTTACCTATACGTGACATACCAAACCTCCACTTACCAAACCTTGCATAGCACTTCGCCGCCAACACGTGCTTGGCGAGCTTGCTGCCCGGTCATAAGTCCTTTGGATGTTGTGATAATGGCAATACCCATGCCGCTTAACACCCAAGGAATATCTTGTTTCCCAACATAGACCCGGCGTCCGGGTCTACTTACACGTTCGATGCCTGTAATAACAGAGCGACGATCACGACGACTACCAAGGTATTTCAGCTTCAATTGCAATACAGATTGTGGTTTTTCCTGTACTACTTTAAAATCTTCGATATACCCCTCATCTTTGAGTACCTGGGCAATCGCTTCTTTAGCTTTTGAAGTCGGCATTGATACCGTCGGATGCTCCCGCATCAAGGCGTTACGAACGCGTGTCAACATATCAGCAATTGGATCACTCATTGACATAATGCACCTCTTACCAGCTTGATTTTACGACTCCAGGAATATTTCCCTCAAGAGCCTGCTCACGGAAGCAAATACGACATAAACCAAATCGACGAATATACCCTCGCGGTCGACCACACAGTCGGCAGCGATTACGTACTTGTACTCTATATTTACGTTTGCTTTCACGTGCAACCATTGATTTTTTCGCCATTTTTTTCTCCTAACTAATCCTGCCGAAATGGCATGCCCATCATTGACAAAAGACGGCGACCTTCTTCATCTTGTTGTGCCGTTGTCACAATAGTGATTTCCATGCCACGAATTTTATCAATTTTGTCGTAATCAATTTCCGGAAAAATTAATTGTTCTCGCAAACCGAGTGTGTAATTCCCACGACCATCAAAAGCGTCTGGCGAGACACCCTGAAAGTCACGAGTACGAGGCAGGGCAATGTGGATCAATCTGGTTAAAAAGGCCCACATCCGATCCCCACGTAAGGTAACTTTTATCCCAATTGGGCGTTCCTCACGCAGCTTGAAACTTGCAATAGATTTTTTAGCTTTGGTAACAACTGGTTTCTGACCGGTAATAGCAGTCACATCATTTGTTGCAAACTCTATCGCTTTGGCATTGTCGAGCGCTTCACCGAGTCCAATATTCAGGACCATTTTGGTAATGCGCGGCACCTGCATGATGCTTGCATATTCAAATTCCTTCATCAATGCAGGCACAATATCATTTTTATATTGCTCTTTTAGCGGTGTAAACACGTCTATCCTCCGAGTTGAGTAGCAGGTTAACCTATGGAACAAGTCCGCCAAGCCTTGATTCACAATGGGGTTACCTGGCTCTCCTCTGAATTTACCACTTGTTAATCAACAGCCGCATCGCTTTTTTTTGCAAAACGAGTGCGGTTTCCATCTTCATCCCGGCGAATGCCTACACGGGTCGGTTCATCTTTCTGTGGATCAATGAGCATCACATTTGAAATATGAATAGGTGCTTCAAATTCAATTATGCCGCCTTGAGCCTGAGTACGGCCACCAGTCGGGCGCGGTTTTTGGTGCTTCTTAACTAAATTCACACCCGAAACCACAACACGGTTTTTACTGGGAATTACCCGAATCACCTTACCACGAACACCCTTATAGTTCCCGGAAATGACCTGTACTTCGTCATTCTCTTTAATACGCATCACAAACTCTCCTAAAAGGTTAGAGCACTTCCGGTGCCAGAGACATAATGCGGCTGAAACCGGCCTTTCGCAATTCCCGAGCGACGGGGCCAAAGATACGGGTTCCAACTGGATTTTGCCCATCAGTTGCTAAAATGACTGCTGCATTATCATCGAAACGAATATAGCTGCCATCTTCGCGCTTGTACTCTTTTTTGGTACGAACAACGACAGCTTTGACAACAGTCCCTTTTTTCACAGCCGAATTAGGAGCAGCTTTTTTAACAGTTCCTGTGATCAC
>JBNKFP010000257.1:3536-3807 GCA_050289365.1 Cellvibrionaceae bacterium
CTGCCATACCGACGCACAGAGCCTCCCATCACTTGAATGACAAGGAGTTCACGAGCGCCAGAGTTATCGGCTACATTTAGTCGACTTTCTCGCTGAATCATCTGTACGCCTCGCTTATTTCGCCCGCTCCAGGATGGAGACAACTGACCATCGCTTATGACGGCTGATTGGTCTGGATTCAATTATTTCCACACGATCACCCATTTTGCATTCATTGGCTTCATCATGTGCTTTATATTTTTTGACCAAGCGCTGCACTTTTCCATAAATT
>JBNKFP010000258.1:0-3807 GCA_050289365.1 Cellvibrionaceae bacterium
ATCAAAACCTTCGATCAGTTCAATCCCCGCCGCTCTAAGTTGATCACTCATTGGCGGATAAACATGGACGTCGGAACCAGTGACCCGATATCCTTTGGCTTGGGCCAATTGAGCAAGACTGCCCATAAATGTGCCGCATACGCCGAGGATATGAATATGTTGCATAATGTGATGACTCCAATTTTTAACACTGCGGTATTGGGCATATTCGAATCGCCCTTGAATACGTTTGGCAGACTAACCAGTTTAATGAGCGAAGAAAAGCCGTGGACACAGCTTTACTGTTACCAATTTGAGCATTGCGAAAACCCTTGCGTAACGTAACAGCCAAACCGAAGCAAACACTGCCCACACTTTAATCTCGCTTCCCCCAGAGTGATTCCAAACGCTGATCTCGACCACAGCGCCAGCGATAATATTTATAACGAATTGGGTTTTTCTTATAGTAGTCCTGATGATAATCCTCTGCGGGATAAAATGTCTGTAGCGGCAATATTTCTGTCGCTATGTCGAGAGGGGCCGCAGAGTCTAATTTAAGGTACTGACGCAACATTTCTGTCATTGATCTAAGACTGGATTCCGCCAATTTTTTTTCCCGTTCATTGGCGACAAAAATCGCACTGCGATACTGTTTGCCCTTATCACAAAATTGACCACGGTTGTCTAAAGGGTCAATATTCACCCAGAAAATATGCAATAGCTGTTCATAGCGGATTTTTGATGGATCGTATGTCACCTCTATGGCTTCAAAATGGCCAGTAGCGCCGGCACTCACCTGGCGATAGGTAGGTTGTTTGGTCTCACCCCCGGTGTATCCAGAGCGGGTGGCAATGACGCCATCCGCGTTATCAAAAGGCGGTTCCATACACCAAAAACACCCGCCCGCAAACACGGCCACCGCTGGACTTGAGTTTTGGATAACAGATGGCGGTTTGGGCATAGCAAAACTGAAATCAGCCAATACTGTCCACAATAACCACAGAACCAAATTCTTCATCGAGATAAATCGCTTCATAGTAAAGCCCCGCCTGGACCGCATTCAACGCCTGAACATTACAGACAACAACCGCACACAAACATTACAAAACAGACGGTGTAAAGGCCTTCCCGGCCTGTGATACACTTGCGCGCGTTTGAAGTAACCATATGACTAGGAACATGACATGAGTTTAGAATCCGTCCCAACTGGCAAAAATCCACCCGATGAAATTAACGTTATTATCGAAATTCCTCAAGGTGGCGAACCCATAAAATACGAAATTGACAAGGACAGTGGCGCACTCTTTGTCGACCGCATCATCGGCACGTCCATGCGCTACCCATGCAATTACGGCTACGTTCCCCACACATTATGCGGTGATGGTGACCCAGTGGATGTGTTGGTCGTAATGCCCATGGCACTGCAAGCGGGATGCGTTGTGAAATGTCGCCCAATCGGGGTTCTCAAAATGAGTGATGAATCCGGTGAAGATGCAAAATTATTGGCCGTTCCTGTCAGTAAAACCACCACTTTGTATGACAAAGTTCAGTCCTATACAGATTTACCCGAAATACAAACCCGCCAAATCGAACATTTTTTTGAACACTACAAAGATTTGGAAGCAGGAAAATGGGTAAAAATTGAAGGTTGGGCCGATGTGGATGCGGCCAAACAGGAAATCATCAACTCGATAGAAAACTACAAAAACAGCTAATGTGTCTCTCTGTGCCCCGCTTCGTCATCAAGGGGCACTCTCTTTACTCTTGTACCAGTTTTATGTGATCCACGTTGGGCGCAGTAGCAGCGCTTTGGCTCGCAGGAGCCAATCGCTCTCCGGGTGCAGCCACACTTAACATAGACGTATCGACATCGACGGGTTTTACTTTTTTTCGCTCCTCTGGCTTCAATACGTCACTTCCCGCTTCAGCCACATCCAACTCAGGCACAGCCACAGACACCGCCTCGGGTCGAGATATCTCATCGTCACTGACTAAGTTACCTTGGGGTTCCGCCAATGAAATTTCCGAAATATCCACTTTAACCGACTCGACTTTGGGCTTTTCACTGTCTGTCAGCAAGTCTGCACCCGGCGCTGCAATACCAAAATTTGGGACAGCGACATCGGGGGCAGGCTTGACGGTTACCTTATCGCCACCGGCGCCAGCAGTCGTCGTGAATTGATCCACTGCCGCGGACGCCGGTTTTGAAGATGCAGGTGATTGAGCTGGTGATGCTTGGGGCTCAGGCTTCGCGGCTGTCGAATTTGGAATCGATTGAGTTTTTTCCGTGGCCACAGCCGATTGCACAATATTGACGAGTGCCCCCGCTTTTTTCATAGCCACACGGTATTTATTGGCAGTCTCAGCATCCAAAGACTTTTTCAAAACGATCGGTTTGCCGCTGAACAAGGCTTCGACTTTAGCGCCGTCTATGCGAAATAACTGCGCTATGTTTTTTTTGACCTGAGCCACGTCATGACCGTTGGCCACTTGCCCACTGAACACCAAATCAAATTTTTCACTTTCCATCGTCATAACCTTAAGTCATTACTGTTTATCGAGCCTCACGCTTTAATCGCTGCGCATTTGCAAACAAGACTGTAACGGCTCAGAGGTTAAAATACTAACTTTAGCAACGGCGGTTTGACATGAACAGCGTCAACTTACGTGGTCGTGTGAAGCGATGGTGATTTTCGAGCCTGCAATAAAACCTTTTTGCTCAATATGTGAACAGAGTTGCGTACATCAAGTATTTTATGACTATAACAATATAGAATCATTCTTAATTAAAATTAAAGACGAATCTTAATAAACTGGCATATTCATTATTTTTTGCAGAGTCCAACGGATTTCACTAAAGTTGGAGAAAAGCGGTCAATGAAGAACTTTAACTCTTTGTTTTTACTATACATTAACCATCCATTTCACCTTCGCCCGGGATCCATCTTGCTTCACCTGTTAAGAAGATAATTCCAAACTCAATCCTCGATGGCTTTATCTTATATAAAGCTGAACTATGCTGTATTGCAGAACTGGCGTATCTCAGATGCTCAATTTTGGCCATAAACTGGCCAGATAATTTTTTTGCAGCCATACTTAGCCTGAGAAAACCAGCTGTTTAAATGAGTAAACCAGTGCAAGAAAATCCAAGGAACTGTTCATGAACTCAGAAACGCCCGACAAGCATATTCCCGCTTCTATTGATCGACTGATCCCTCGATCTCCCTATAATGCGAGTAATGCAGCCATCGCGGCTAAGGTCATTGAAGACATTAATTTCCTGCAAGATCGCATTGAACGCATTAAAAAACTGCAAACGCCCAACTCCACCGTTTTGAAAACCTATCAATCCATGTTGGATAGCCGCCAAGCCGTTTTACAATGGCTAAAAGACAATGGGGACTTAGAGGACGAAGACGTTTCACACACAGGATAATCAGAGAGTCGCCGTTTACCTCACAGAGGGAAACAACAGGTTTTCACGCTAGCGCAAAGCCATCAGTAGATCCGACATATTTTCAATCGTCACCACACGCGGGTTCAGCTCCTTTGCTGTAATCGAGTGAGCCAGATCTGTACTGCTTCCTGGATAAAACACGACGCGCATCCCAGCATCCAGTGCTGCCTCAACCCCCAGTGCCGAGTCTTCAACAACCCAACAACAATCCGCTTTATAGCCCTGCTGCTCAGCCGCCCAGAGAAATAAATCTGGAGCGGGTTTGCCTCGAGTGACCTGCTCTGCGGAATAAACTCGGTCCCCAAAAAATTTGTGCAAACCCGTTATCGCTAACGAGTGTCGCACCTTGGCTAAACCGCCATTGGAGGCGA
>JBNKFP010000259.1:0-3806 GCA_050289365.1 Cellvibrionaceae bacterium
AGAGCAGGTTCTCCTGCACCAAATCCATAATCGAATCTTTCTTAGAGGGCACAACAGGTTTTACAGGCTCGGCTTTAACAGGCTCAACGGCTGCGGTCTGCTCCACCACTGGATTCGGTTCAACAACTGCCTCCGCCGAACTGGTCGTTTCAGCTACTGCCTGTTCGGCCTCTGCTGGTTCAATCCCGGCTGCCGCATCCTCAGCCTGCTTGGACTGCTCAATTTGCTGCGCAGCCAATTCTATCGATCGCATTTCATCGTTGCTGACTTCCAGCAACTTCTCCATGGTTTTGATTTGCTCTTCCATGCTTTGAATACGAGACCGCAGCTCTGAACTCTCGCGAGTAGCGGCATCCAGTTCTTCCTGAGTTGCCATCAACTGCGACTCAATAGCACTTGTACCCTTGTCACTTTTGCCGCTACCACTGCCCTCAGCACTGTCACTGGCTTCCATAGTGGATAGCTTTATTCGACCTTCAATTTTGTTCTCGGTGGATTTATTCGTCGCAAGCGACTTGCTGCCCTCAAGTTGTGCACTGCTATTGCTTGAAGCCGTTTCGCCACGACTCCAGGCTCGATTTTGCGCAGCCACATCGCGAATGGCCTGACGAGCCGTCGTAGCCATAATTTGCTCTTTATCGGGCACCCTTAAGATTTGCCCTCTGCGCAACAGATTTATATTGTTATTGATAAAGGCTTCAGGATTTAAGCGCTGAATTGCCAACATAGTTTGTTGCACACTGACGTCACTGTCCGGGCGAATGCGACTGGCAATATTCCATAAAGTATCGTTAGAGCTGACCGGACCATATTCTTCACCACGGATGGCAGCACGCGAAGCTGACGGGCGAGGTGTAGGAGCAATTTGACTTGGACGGCGGGTCGTTGTGGTGCGGGACGCAGTATTCTGAGTTACGGGTCGCGTCGTCGGAGCGGTTTCTGCGCCACGTACCGGTGCTGGCTTGGCATTGGTATAAATGGGTAAGTCCACCAACAGGGTGTACTCCCGCAATAATTTACCGCTGGGCCATTGCGCACTGACGATAAAATCCAAAAACGGTTCCATCACCGGATCTGTCGTGCTGACATGCACAACTGGGCCGCCTTTAGCATTGAGATCGATTTTGAATTTTAAGCTGGTCAAAAAATAGATCCGATCGACACTGGCTCTTTCAAAATCCTGCGGCGTTGCCAAATTGACAATAATGTCCCGTGCGGCTAAATCGCGCACATGAAGCAACTCAATTTCAGCATCCAAGGGTTGATTGAGCGCTGAATTAAGTTTTATTTCACCTAGACCAAGCGCAGCCACGAATGACGAATGAAACGCCATTACAACGCCGATAAAAAACGCTTTTTTGCTAAGCCCCATAGGAGAATCCTTATGTTGATGCGGTTTTCCGATATCTCTAAATTGACTTTAGATCATTAATTACTGGTATATCGGTGAAAACCTCGAATAGTCTTTCACTTATCGCTGTAAGTATTCATTATAAATAGCTTTTTTTCAACTTAAGCGAATATATAAAGCAGACAATGTATTAACACTCTAATAATAATAGTCACACTTGGTGAAAACCGCGCCATATTAACACAGAGATTAGGTAAAATTTCTTAACTTAAAAACTCTTTTAGAGAGGGTAGACGCTGCCTATTAAGTTGTGTGAAAAACGGAGCGATTAACAGAGCATAGACGTTGCGGAGGCATAATACTTTTATAGATGCACCCTAAATTTATTAGGATGCATCGTTAGCAGTCATTAACAAATTAGGTTTCTTGAAGAATTTTCAACATTCGCCGCAAGGGTTCAGCAGCACCCCAAAGGAGTTGGTCACCCACCGTAAATGCGGATAAATACTGCGGACCAAGATTCATCTTGCGCAACCGCCCTACCGGTATTGATAAAGTTCCTGTTACTTTGGTCGGTGTCAATTCCGCCAAGCTGTTCTCCCTTGTATTGGGTATTACTTTTACCCAGGGGTTCGCTTGCGCGATGATATTCTCAATTTCCTCTATTGGTAGATCCTGCTTGAGTTTTATTGTTAAAGCCTGGCTGTGGCAACGCATCGCACCTATGCGGACGCAAATTCCATCAACCGGGATCTCTTGCTCGGATCCCAAGATTTTATTGGTCTCGGCTTGCGCTTTCCACTCTTCGCGACTCTGCCCATTGTCCAGTTGCTTGTCAATATAGGGCAGCAAACTACCGGCCAAAGGCGCACCAAAATTGTCAATTGGCAGGCCATTGCGCATGGTGTCTGCAACTTGGCGGTCGATATCCAATATGGCGCTAGCTGGGTTTTGTAAAAGAGTTTCCACACCACCGTGAATCGCTCCCATTTGACTGATCAGCTCACGCATATTCTGGGCGCCCGCGCCGCTTGCAGCCTGGTAAGTCATCGCACTTACCCATTCCACCAAGCCTTTTTGGAACAATCCACCCAGCCCCATCAACATCAAGCTCACGGTACAATTACCACCGACATAGTTTTTAACGCCCTGCGACAAAGCATCCTGAATAACGCCGCGATTAACCGGATCCAAGATGATTACAGCTTCGTCATTCATGCGCAATGTGGATGCCGCATCGATCCAATAGCCCTGCCAACCCGATTCTCGCAACTTGGTAAAAACAGCGTTCGTATAGTCACCGCCTTGACAAGAAACGATCGCATCCAATTTGCCCAGTTCGACGATATCGTATGCATCTTTTAAGGGGGCAACGGGCTTACCGACATCGGGACCATCACCACCGACATTGGAGGTGGTAAAAAATACGGGTTCGATTGAGCTGAAATCGTTTTCCTCTTGCATCCGTCCCATTAAAACGGAACCGACCATTCCGCGCCAACCTACAAATCCTACTTGCATAACCTTGACCTCGTTAAGTATTAATGTTCCTCAAGGGCTGCTACAACAGCATCGCCCATTTGTTCTGTGCTCACTTTTTGCGTGCCTTCCGCAAGTATGTCTGCCGAGCGATAACCTTTATCCAAAACTCTACCCACCGCTGAATCAATGGCATCAGCAGCTGCACTCGCATTCAACGAATAGCGAAGCATCATAGAAGCAGACAAGATGGTGGCTAGCGGGTTGGCAATGCCTAAACCTGCGATATCGGGTGCTGATCCATGAACCGGTTCATACAAGCCAAAACCGCTTTGATTGAGAGATGCCGACGGCAACATGCCGATGGATCCGGTCAGCATCGCTGCGGTGTCCGACAAGATGTCCCCAAACATATTACCGGTTACAATGACATCGAATTGTTTGGGGGCCCGCACTAATTGCATGGCGGCATTATCGACATACATATGACTGAGCTCGACGTCGGGATATTCCGGCGCCAAAGTTTCCATGACTTCACGCCACAATACTGTGGCTTCGAGAACATTAGCCTTATCAACAGAACAGACCTTACCTTTGCGTTTGCGCGCCATCTCGAAGGCTGTGCGCCCAATACGCTCGATTTCATGTTCGGCATAGACGTAGGTATTGAAACCTTGTCGCTCGCCATTTTCCAAAACCCTAATTCCCCGGGGCTGGCCAAAATATATGCCGCCGGTTAGCTCGCGAACAATCACAATATCCAACCCAGAAACAATTTCGGGCTTAAGGGTTGAGGCACTGGCAAGCTGGGGATAGAGAATCGCAGGACGCAAGTTTGCATACAGTCCCAACTCATAGCGCAGCTTTAACAATCCCTTTTCCGGTCGAATATCAGAATCCAATTTATCCCACTGTACGCCACCAACAGACCCCATCAAAATAGCGTCAGCTTGCTTGCACTTTGCCAAAGTATCGG
>JBNKFP010000260.1:0-3802 GCA_050289365.1 Cellvibrionaceae bacterium
GGGCGAATCAATTATTGTAATTGTAATTGAGTACCACTTCGGCCAACATTAGGCCGCAAACAGAAAAAGGCCAGCAGGTGAATTCACCTACCAGCCCTGTGCCAAATCGAATTTGGCGTGTTTACAACTCAACTTATTTAAGCTCGACAGATGCGCCAGCTTCTTCAAGTTGTTTTTTCGCATCTTCAGCATCCGCTTTAGAAGCTGCTTCTTTAATGGTTTTTGGCGCGCCATCAACCATATCTTTCGCTTCTTTCAAGCCCAAGCCAGTCAGAGCGCGAACAACTTTGATCACGTTAACTTTCTTGTCGCCAGCTGCAGTCAGAACAACATCAAACTCAGTTTGTTCTTCAGCTGCAGGAGCATCACCACCACCAGCTGGGCCGGCTACGGCTACAGCAGCGGCAGCAGAAACGCCAAATTTTTCTTCCATAGCTGAAACTAACTCAACAACGTCCATTACAGACATTTCAGCAATTGCATTCAAGATGTCTTCTTTAGATAGAGCCATTACTCAATCTCCAGATTTAAATAAAAAATGTTAATAAAAAAGGCTAACAACAAAAATTGATTAAGCCGCTTCTTTTTTCTGATCGCGAACTGCCGCGATAACGCGAGTAACTTTGGTTGGAACTTCGTTGAATGTACGAGCCAGTTTGGTGACAGGCGCAATCATTACGCTCATCAACATAGCCAAAGCTTGATCACGAGTAGGCAATTTAGCCAGCGCATCAATTTGCGATGCCTCCAACATTTTGCCGCCCACTGCCAGCACTTTAATTTCAAATTTTTCGTTTTCTTTGGCGAAATCTTTGAACAAACGTGCCGCGGCACCAGGATCTTCCATAGAAAATCCAAAAATGCTGGGACCGGATAAAGCATTTTGTACACATTCAAACTCAGTGCCTGCAACAGCTCGACGTGCCAATGTGTTGCGAACAACCTGCAAACGTACATTGTTTTCACGAGCCTGCTTACGCAAAGCGTCCATTTTGCCGACGGTAACACCACGAGCGTCGGCAACTACCAGTGACAACGCGTTGACCGCAGTCTCGTTAACATCAGCGACAATCGCCTTCTTGTCTTCGAGTCTAATAGCCACAATTACTATCTCCTGGATTTACTGATAAGGGAGAGTCAGACTCGCCCCGTGAATCGGTGATCACATCCAGTATTAACTGAATTGGGTCACACCGTCTGCGTAGGATAAACAACAAATATATTGTTATCTGATTAAGCCAGAGCAAGCCCTATAGCGCCTACGGTCTTTGACGGCCCAGCGTGAGCTGGACCCCAAAGTTCGTGCGACTTCGATTAAATATCGAGAGTCGACATATCAATTGCCATTCCGGGACCCATAGTAGTGCTCAAAGAAATTTTTCTTAGATACACACCTTTGGAGGTGGAAGGCTTAATTTTTTTCAAATCGTTCACAAGCGCTTCAAGATTCTCTTTGATCAGGTTCTGATCGAAAGATAACTTGCCAATACCGCCGTGAATAATACCGCCCTTGTCAGCGCGGAAACGCACTTGACCGGCTTTCGCATTTTTTACCGCTGTAGCCACATCTGGCGTGACAGTGCCAGTTTTTGGGTTTGGCATAAGGCCGCGGGGGCCTAAAATCTGACCCAATTGACCAACAACACGCATTGCCGCTGGATCAGCAACAACCACGTCGAAATCCATCATGCCACCCTTAACTTGTTCGGCAAGATCTTCCATACCGACAAAATCGGCACCGGCCGCCTTTGCAGCTTCGGCATTGCCACCTTGAGTGAACACCGCAACACGCACTGACTTACCCGTACCGTGCGGCAGAGTGGTCGCACCGCGAACTGCTTGATCGGATTTGCGCGGGTCAATACCCAAGTTAATCGCAACTTCGACGGTTTCTTCAAACTTCACTTTTGATAATTCTTTCAACAGAGCCACGGCTTCATCAATGCCATATTGTTTGGTTGCATCGATTTTTTCACGGATCATTTTTTGACGTTTTGACAGCTTAGCCATGTTATATACCCTCCACCACTAGACCCATTGCACGTGCCGAGCCGGCAATCGTTCGCACAGCAGCATCCATATCGGCTGCTGTTAAATCTGGCGCTTTCGCCTTGGCAATTTCTTCCAATTGCTCACGGGTAACTTTGCCTACTTTATCCGTGTTAGGCTTGGAACTACCCGATTTGATGCCTGCAGCCTTCTTCAACAAGAACGACGCGGGTGGGGTTTTCATGGTGAATGTGAAACTGCGGTCGCTGTACACACTGATCACAACAGGAACGGGTGAACCAGGTTCAATACCTTGAGTTTGGGCGTTAAAGGCCTTACAAAACTCCATAATGTTCACGCCACGCTGACCCAAAGCTGGACCGACTGGGGGGCTGGGGTTCGCTTGACCGGCTTTCACCTGCAATTTAATGTAAGCTTCAATTTTCTTTGCCATAATAATTTACCTATTTCGACAATGGATGGGTGGTAGCGCCTCGAGACAGTGGCAAAACCGCCTTTCTCTGGCTCCCCGTCTTTGCAAAAACTCGCGTTTTCCAAAGACACAAAAACCTCCCCTAACTCATCGTTAGAGAAGGCAGATTCTGTAAACTTTTGGACTGACTAAATCAGCTTTTCTCTACTTGTCCAAATTCAAGCTCAACCGGCGTTGATCGACCAAAGATCAATACTGCCACGCGCAACTTGCTTTTCTCGTAATTCACTTCTTCCACTACGCCGTTAAAGTCATTGAAGGGACCATCAATGACTCGAACCATTTCACCCGGTTCAAACAACGTTTTGGGCTTGGGCTTATCTGCAGAATCATCGACACGCTGCAAAATAGCCTCGGCTTCTTTTTCGGTGATTGGCGCAGGCTTATCTGCTTTACCACCAATAAAGCCCATCACTCTGGGAGTTTCTTTTACCAAATGCCAAGAATCGTCATTCAATTCCATTTGCACAAGAACGTAACCCGGAAAAAATTTACGCTCGGATTTGCGTTTTTGTCCGCCGCGCATTTCCACCACCTCTTCAGTGGGGACAAGAACATCGCCAAACAGATCTTGCATGTCGTGCAATTCAATTCTTTCTTTTAGTGCCGCCGCGACCTTTTTTTCGTATCCGGAGTATGCGTGTACTACGTACCAGCGCTTCGCCATGAGCACTCCTAGCCGATCACAAATTTAACTAATTGACCAATGACCCAATCTAAAACCCACAAAATTGCAGCCGCGACAACCACCACCGCAGCAACCAACATAGTGGTTTGATTGGTTTCCGCATTAGTCGGCCATACGACTTTGCGTACTTCCACTTGGGCTTCTCTCATCAGTCGCCAGAAAGCGCTGCCTTTTGCTGTCTGCAACGCTACAAAACAGCACAACCCGCCCAACAAAACCAATCCCAAGACACGATACAAAAGTGATACATCATCGGAATAATAGGAGTTGCCGAACACGCCAGCGCCTATAACCAAAGCCACCACGAGCCATTTCAAACCGTCGAAGCGGAAGTCACCTGTTTCTACTTTTGCATTCATGACTTGACCAAACAACTATCTTCTTAAATATGGCAGGCCAGGAGGGACTCGAACCCCCAACTTTCGGTTTTGGAGACCGACGCTCTACCAATTGAACTACTGGCCTATAATTTTTCTGCAACTACAATTTCAATCCACAGATAGACAAAAAGGCTGGCACCATACACGAGGGCCAGCCTTTTATCAAGCGGCGTTGTTAAGCAATGATTTTCGCAACCACACCAGCACCAACTGTACGACCGCCTTCACGGATCGCAAAGCGCAGACCTTCGT
>JBNKFP010000261.1:0-3763 GCA_050289365.1 Cellvibrionaceae bacterium
AATGGAGCGACCGTTCCAAGTGTCCACCAAATCAAACGTCAACGGCGCATGAATACCAATCGTTGGATGCAATGCCGAAGGCGGCTGCCATGCGCGATAGCGCACGCCGGCAACATATTCACCCTTGCGTCCAGTACTGCGTAAAGGCACCCGGCGACCATTGCACGCCAATACGTAGCGGCCCTCGGTCAATCCGTAGAGCTTCACCTGAATACGCTCTACCGAAGAGTCCACGTAGCGAGCCGTACCAAAGCTGCCCACTTCCTCACCCAACACATGCCACGGTTCAATCGCCCAGCGCAACTCAATGGTGACATCATCCAGTTGAACGCGTCCATAATGGGGGAAGCGGAATTCTTCAAATGGCAACAACCAGTCCATATCAAACTCAAAGCCGCGCTCATTGAGATCTTTGACCACTTCTTTCACATCGGTCCAAATAAAGTGCGGCAACATAAAACGATCGTGTAAATGCGTACCCCAGCGCACCAAAGGCTTGTGATAGGGCTCAGCCCAAAAGCGCGCCAACAGAGCCCTTAGCAACAGGGTTTGTACCAGCGCCATTTGCGGGTGAGGAGGCATTTCAAAACCGCGAAACTCCAATATACCCAAACGTCCGGTAGATGAACCTGGTGAATACAATTTATCGATACAAAACTCGGCTCGGTGGGTATTCCCGGTAATATCGATCAGCAGATTGCGCAATAGCCGATCGACCAACCAAGGCTGATTGGTTTCGCCCTTGGGCATTTGCTGGAACGCCACTTCCAACTCGTACAAGATTTCGTCTCGCCCCTCGTCGACTCGCGGCGCCTGCGAAGTTGGTCCGATAAACATACCTGAAAACAAATAGGACAAGCTGGGATGGTGCTGCCAAAAAGTAATAAAACTGCGCAGCACATCCGGGCGCCGTATAAACGGGCTGTCCTCAGGTGTGGCGGCCCCCATGGTGACGTGGTTACCACCGCCAGTTCCGGTATGGCGGCCATCCAACATAAATTTCTCCGTGCCAAGACGTCCCTGACGCGCTTCTTCATAGAGTGAAGTGGTGGTTTCGACCAGCTCACGCCAGTTGTTGGCCGGGTGGATATTCACCTCAATGACGCCGGGGTCCGGCGTCACCAACAATTTTAAAATGCGTGAATCGCGCGGCGGCTCGTAGCCTTCAATCACGATTGGTAAGTTCAATTCACTGGCCGTTGCTTCGGCACAAGCGATTAAATTGACATAGTGCTCAAGGTTGTGGAGTGGCGGCATAAACAGATGCAAACGCCCGTGACGTGGCTCTACACACAAGCAGGTGCGCAGTACTTGCCAGTATTCGCGCAAAGTTTCTTTGCGAATGACCTTTTTCTTTTCTTTCTCTTCGCCAATGCTGCGTTCGCTAACAACCTTTTCTTCTTTATCACCTGGGCTTTCTTTATCACCTGGGCTTTGCAACATCCACGGAGGCGGGGTCAAATTTTGGGATTTGCTCTGTTCGTAATGGGTTACCATTTGATCGCGACGCGGCAAGGGCTCGTGGTGTTCAAGTGGATCTTGCTCAACTTCCACTTCGCGCAGGGATTCTTCCACCCAGGGCAAATCGTTTAAGGGCAAGCGCAGCCCCATGGGCGAATCACCGGGAATCAAAGTGACCCGGCCACGGCGCAGCGGCCAATTACTGCTGCTCCAATTGCCGGACAAGTAGTTCCAGCCAATCGGCAACACAAAACCGGTTGGCGTATCGAGCCCCTGGGTCAGCACTTTCGCCAACCGCCGCCGGTCCAACGAATCTTTCGCTGAAGCAATCATCGAATCCAAATTTTCTGGCAGATGCTGCTCTTGCAACAGGTAGTGCAGTCCATCCTCATAGGCGGCCTGACAGAAGGTGGTCATCAGCCCCAAGCGCGCGCACAGGTTTTCAGTGAAGCGCTTGGCGTCGTCGATGGTATGTTTGTAATCACGATCAACTCGCGCCAGATACTTTGGGTTGTACCACAGAGGCTCACCATCTTTGCGCCAAAATAATCCCAGTGCCCAACGGGGAATTTCTTCCCCGGGATACCACTTACCCTGCCCATAATGGAGTAAACCATTGGGCGCGTAGCGATCGCGCAGACGCAACAACAAATTTTTAGCCAGACGTAATTTGTCGGCACCCAAGGCTTCCGTATTCCATTGCGGTGATTCCATGTCGTCAATGGAAACAAATGTTGGTTCGCCCCCCATGGTCAAGCGCACATCATCGCGCTGTAAAATGGTGTCTACTTTATCGCCGAGAGCCAAAGCCTGTTCCCACTGAGCTTCGGTATAGGGCTTGGTTACCCGCGGATCTTCCAGCACTCGTTCGACAATGTTGGTGTAGGAAAACTCCACTTCACACTTATCGGTAAAGCCATTAATCGGCGCTGCCGAAACGGGGTCAGGCGTACAGGCCAAGGGGATGTGCCCTTCACTGGCCAGCAGCCCCGAAGTCGGATCCAAACCAACCCAGCCGGCACCAGGTAAAAACACTTCACACCAGGCGTGTAAATCAGTGAAGTCCTCTGCCGCTCCCGAAGGACCATCCAACGATTCCATATCCGGCTTGAGCTGCACCAAGTAACCCGAGGCAAAACGCGCCGCCAACCCCAGATGTCTAAGGGCTTGCACCAGAACCCAAGCTGAATCTCGGCAAGAACCTTTTGCCAGAGTGAGCGTTTCTTCTGGGGTTTGAACACCCGGTTCCAGTCGAATCGCATACTCAATGTCTTTTTGCAACGCTTGATTCAAGGCCACCAAAGCGTCATTGATACGTGTCTTCTCTTCAGGCTTGTTTTTTTCCAGCCAAGCGTCGAATTTGGCGCCGCATTCGAGTGTTTCCAAATAAGGGGCCAGTTCTTTTAAAGTCTGCTTGTCGTATTTAAAGGGGTAGTATTCCGCGTAATCTTCGACAAAAAAATCAAATGGATTGATCACCGTCATATCGGCGATGACTTCTACCTCTACCGAAAAACGCGTGGTTTTTTCTGGAAAGACCAAGCGCGCCAAATAATTACCAAAGGCATCTTGCTGCCAATTAATGAAATGCTTTTCGGGCGTAATTTTTAAACTGTAGCTATGGATAGGCGTACGGCTGTGGGGTGCCGGACGAAGTCTCACCGTGTGGGGGGACAGGGAAACAGGGCGGTCAAACTTGTAGTAAGTGTTGTGTCTTAGAGCAACACGAATGGTCATAATGCGATCCTAATTAAGCCGTCATTGCAACACCTTCTGAGGTGCCGTTTTAAACCAATATCAAGCGGCAAAAACTATGTCTTGCGCTTGAATGATGAATATTAATTTACTCATGATGCAGAAGAAAATTTACGTTAATAGAAAAAACACATTGGGCCATCAACGTAAATTCATGTCACGATATAATAAAGATTAATGGAACCATTGTTTTGCAAAGTGCATGTGCAAGTTACCCAACTCAATCTGTAGGCCATTGAGATAGCCTCGCATAGACTCACCTAGATCCTCGTAGGGAACCTTTTTAAATACCCGTTTGCGCAACTTATCCACCTCTTCAGAAACAGGTTCGTAGCGCGGTAATTTTTGGGTAGAGTCGGCTATCGCAAATAAGCAGTGCGCAATGGTTCTAGGAAATTGCGAATCTTCCAACAAATATTGAGCCACTTCCTTGCCTTGCACAGAGGTGCGCAAGTTGCGTCTATAGGATTGCTCCGCACCAACCGAGCGCAAGACATTACCCCAAATAATTTGACGTGCGTTAAAAGCCGCCTCGTCATCTTGAGTC
>JBNKFP010000262.1:0-3757 GCA_050289365.1 Cellvibrionaceae bacterium
TGGCGCAGCCGCGCCATACCCTGCTCTGCATAGATGGCGCTCCCCCCGGTGGCGACGACAGTTTGTTTGGACAAGGCGACTGATAACAAACAATGCTCTTCCGCTTCCATCAATGCATCCACTCCATCTTCCTGTAAAATCGCCTGCAATGACTTCCCTACTGTACGTTCTATAACTTGATCCGTGTCCAACCAATGGTAGCCATACAATGTGGCCATAACTTCGGCGGTCGAAGTTTTGCCCGCGCCGGGCATACCAATTAATACAATGTTTTTCATGTTGGGTCCTAAAGGATTACAGCGTTTGCAACTTCAGCGTTAAGCATAGGTCCTAGTGCGGCGATTGGCCTAATAGTGCCAGACTTACGGCGACTGCTAAACTCAATAAAGCGCAGCAAAAGTCTATCGCCTTTATCCGTAAAGCCCAATCCGTCCACTAAGATGCTAATATCCACTACCCTTTAATAAAATTGGCTAGGAGACAATAAATGAATCGCCGACTTTTAGGCATTCTGACCATATCAATAATGGTCTTTGCGCAGGGATGTAAAACAGGCTACAACCGCACTAAACGCCCCGTTGCCTCAGGTCAAAAGCCCCCCACTTGCGCCCAGGCTGCCAGTAACACCAATCTATCTCAAGAGGGCGAAGAGGTTTTCAAGTTACTGGCCGATTTAACCTGTTTCAAGGCCAGCTTGGACGGCAATCTTATAGGCCAAAATCTGGGTAGTGGTGATCAAATCGCGGATGAAGACAATATCGCAAGCTATGCAAAATTGGTTGAGCTGCTAACCACTCAAGCTGGCGCAACCCCCGTGGTGATCAATGTTGATTACGCCAAAGACCAACGTTATGACGCATTGGAGCTGTCCAAATCCAATGACATACTGGCCAAACACTGGCAAAAAGGCGGCCTCATTGCCGTTAGCTGGACACCCACCAACCCCTGGACCAGCACAGATGACGACCCGACTACGGCCTACAGCAGCAATGTCAACCTCACGGACCTAACCGACGAAACGTCTGCCATATACCCCACTTGGCAACAATATTTGGATGATGTGGCGACGGCGCTAGACGAATTGCAAAGCCGCAATATCGCTGTGCTCTGGCGCCCATTCCCGGAAATGAACGATGGGGGTTATTGGTGGGGAGTGCAGGCAAATGTGGACAGCACAACCCCCACCAGCGCCAAGCGGTATACAGACTTATGGGAATCGATTTACACCTACTTAACAGACACCAAAGGGCTCAACAATTTACTCTGGGTATACAGTCCCCTGGACTTGGATTCAACCCGAATCTCCGCCGATGCCAAAAGCGCGGTCTGGGCTTACCCAGGCGAAGAAACCGTGGATATTGTGGCGCCAGTAGTACGGACAGACTCACTGCAAATTCGTGAATATAAAGCACTGCTGGATTTGGAGCGCCCTTTCGCTGTAGCGGAGTGGGGGCCGCGTCCCGATAGCGATGCCAGCGTCAACAAAAAATTTGACGCTACGGCTTACAGCGACCGCCTACAACAATCCTACCCTTTTGTTTCTTTTTGGCTGGCACCCAAATCCGAAAGCAATGCCAACTTGGCCCTCATTGACCAGTTACAAATCAATGACCTATTTAAACGCACTCATATCATAACCTTAGAGGACGCCAAGGCCGATGGTATGCTCAGCAGCCGCAGCTCATCCAGCACGAGCAGCTCATCCAGCAGCAGTTCGTCGTCCAGCGCGGCCAGCTTGTGACTTGGGAAGCGTCATCGACCGAACGATCTTTCCTTTCATTCCATTTTTTCTGGCCCACTTAGCCTAAGCTCTCGTAGAGGGTTTAGGCTATGGCGCTACACACAAATTTGATGGTATCTGGATCGTCTTCTTCTGGCTTTTTCCCCAAGCCAATATAACCCTCGCCTTCAATACCCCATTCACTGTGGTGTAGATACATGGGTTTATCTTCGGCAGAGTCTGCTGCTGAGAGCCTGATATAGGTACCATTCGTACTGCGATCCGTCATAAACCATTTTCCAAAGCGCACATCAAGACTCAAATGAATTCGCGAAGAGGAGTCGGAATTGACCACCAAAGAACATCCCGTATCACGACCAAAGGTAAAGGGTGCACTGGCGCCACGCACACGGTATTTTTGATCACCAATAAACAACTCCAAACCATCGACGTTTTCGGCAGGCCGATTAAGATTGGTTTTTATCATCAGTTTAGTGGCGCTAGTAACATCCCACTCCACCTTCATGGTATTGATAAGCTCGCTCTTCCCTTTCACACGCACTCGTCCAAACGGCTGACACAGGAAGTCATTCGTTTCCTCAATGTCGTCAACGGACTCCGAAGTCGTGATGGATTCCCCGGCTCGCGCCAGTGCGGCAACCCGCGCTGCAACATTAATGGTATCGCCAAATGGATGACCATTTTCATTAAAACCTAGAGCCCCTTTGTGGAACCCAATTCGAAAAGCAATTTGATGACCACATGCGGTACTGTTATGGGTGAAATATTTCTGAATACTGCATGCACATTCACACGCGGCCTTTGAATCAGCAAATAAAGCCATGACTTCATCACCAATGACTTCGATCACCCTGCCACCCGCCAAATCGACTTGTTCCGAAATTTTTGCCAGCCCTTCTGATATACATTGATGAGCCTGAGTGTCACCTAATGTTTCATAGAGCTTTGTGCTTCCGACAACATCTGCAAAAAATATGACGTTCGTACTTTCTTCTTTCATGAGCTTTTCACCAAAACTAAAATCGAATAGAGCAGCGCCGGCATAATACTCTTAACACTTTTCAACGGCAAACGTATGGGGAGAGGCTACATACTAAGCCCCCAATTTCGCGAAAGCATGGTAAAAATACCTTTTTTGCGAGATTTTAATGTATTTGGAGAAATTTATTGTGCCGGAATTTTATAGCGTAAAAATTCGGCGAAGTTTTTTTAGGATTTGCTGCCAACAAAATAAAAGAGACGCCGGCATTGATCAAACGGCTCGACAGAAACGATTCGCTTGGTCGGCGGAATTTAAAACAAAGTTTGGCCGCAACGGCTGAGATGCCAGGGAAGCTTAAGAACTCAGGGGGAGACTCAAAAATTTGCCCTGCTGAAGCGCAGGGCAAATGGGTTGATCAACTTTCAGAATCGGCGGGAACGGCACCTTCAATCAAGGTTTTCAGCTCACCATTTTCATGCATTTCTGTAATGATGTCGCAGCCGCCAACCAATTCACCTTTCACCCACAACTGTGGAAATGTAGGCCAATTTGCGTAAGCGGGTAAGTTTTGACGAATGTCTGGATTGGACAAAACATCAACAAAAGCGAAGCGACGTCCACAGGCCATAACAGCTTGCGATGCGCGCATGGAAAAACCACATTGAGGCGCGTCTGGGGAGCCTTTCATATAGAGAATGACGGGGTTTTGTTCGATTTGTTGCTTAATGGTATCCACGATACTCATGGTTAATCACCTCAATGATTTTAGGTACGACTTTAAGTAAGACTGATACGAAAGAACGAGCTACACCGAAACACCACTTCACCGATTTTGGATTGATGAACACAAAAAACGGAACGTAAAGCCCAAGTGTTTTACTCAAGTATTGCGCTATTCTACCCTTATTACTGCGGCGAATTCCAGCCTCCCCCACCGGGCGTCTCGATGATCAAGCGGTCACCCGCCTTAACCTGTAAGCTCACTTTACCAGGCAAAACCCGTTCATTGAGCCGATTGCAACCGCATTTTCCGG
>JBNKFP010000263.1:0-3753 GCA_050289365.1 Cellvibrionaceae bacterium
GGTACCGTTTTGGAGGTAGGCTTCAAACGCGCCGTTGCGGTCACTGAAATAGAGCGGCATCGCGCCTTTTGAGCCGCCGCGAGTATCCACAAAGCTTTCCATTGCGGTAACAGTGCCACCGTTGCCAATGACAGGAACCGTTTTATCCGTGTAGTCAAAATCATCTGCGTAGAGATAGGAGTCAAAAGTGTCATGTCCATTGCCGTCACTGTCGGTATCCAGCACCACGCGCTCGCCTTCCACCGGCAAGGGTTCGTGATAAGCGGCATTGGATCTATTTTGCAAGGTACTCACCGTGACAATGGACCAGGGTTTTACCACCAACCGATATTCGCCGTTATTGGCGGCAAGATCGCACTGATACTTCATATAATTGGCGTTAAACGCTTCGCGATTGTCCCTCGCCCGAGTCTCCCAAACCTCTAAGTTAGGTTGACCGGTATAGGCCATGTTGCGCGTTTTAAGTGAGTAGGTCTTGGTCTGCTCACTGTCATTAATGATCACGGTCGAAAAATTGCGTTTATCCGGCGCGGCCATGGTCAGATAACTGGGCGTGCCGTTACGGCCGTTAATGGGATTGGTGCCGGTTGCACCGGTCGCACTCGCTGCCGCAACCATGCGCCAAATGCCGGCGGAATTACTGTCGGACTCCCACCCCGTATTGGCAAACCAGCTGAAATGACGCAACACCTGCAAGCCCGCATCGTAATGTATCCATCCGGACCACGGATCACGCGCACTGACCAACTCTTTAAACGAAAACTGTCCACCTTCATAAAAAGAGCCGATGGCGGGCTGGTAAATAAAATGCGAGCGTCTGGAATTAACAAATCCTTTAATGATGGTGTTACCCATTTCCAACGGGCCGTTAATGCCCCCGATACCCGTTCCCGCCGCCGACGGGTCACGCATATTGTTGTTGGGCCTGAAGGACGTATTACTGAAGGTCGCCTGGGCCTCGCTATTCCAGACTTCAATATCGAATTGATCTGCCAGTTTTTTGAAGTTACCGGACCTGTCGTCGTCGGTATTGTAGTGATAGGCGGCGATGGGCACGGCACTGCGCAAACTCGCATCACTCACCATCGCCCCGCCGAACGAACCGAGACCGGCTTCATCAGAGATAACCACTTGGATCGAGTTATACAGCGCTCGTTCCGTGGCGTTTTGAAAGCCATTGCTATCGGACTTCACTCTCGAAGCGTATTGCTTAGACCAAGTCAAATCGGGCCCATGCTCATTCACACCCGGGTTCACATAGTCCACCATATACCCATATTCGCGGTAGGCAGCCAATATGGTTTCCTTATACCAGGTGTAGACTTGATCGTTGTTTTTGACCCAGCCAGGTGAATTCCAGCGCAGAATACTGACCTTTAGATTGGGGTTTAACTTTTTCGCATCTGCCGCCAGCTGAAACCCCGGTGCGCGTAAAACGTTGGCCGGTTCGTTTGCCAGGCGTTTGGTCGCGGGATCCGGCCCGGTAGAGTTATTGCGATCATTACCCATTTCGATTTTGACATGGTTCATGATGGGAGCGGGCCCACCAAACAAGATCTTCAATAACTCAGTGTACTTTTCAGGATGCTGCGCTTTGTAATCCATTAACAGCGCACTGGTGCCATTTGCACTCAAGACACCGAAGCCTTTGAAGGTAAGTCCGTTGCGGTTGTTGACGGCGATGTTGTTACCATCAATGGTTACACTGGTGGCAGAGCCGCTAACATTGGCTTCGCAAGCGACCGCATCTGGGATTTGCTCCTCACGAAGATCAATTGTGCCGCCGATTTGGACCCAGTCCAAATCCAAAAAGTCTGTCGAGCCGACCGTCACTCGAATTTTCTGCAAGCCGGCCTCTAAGTGCACCGTACCGGCCAGTGTGGTTTTTAATTGGCCCCAATTGGGAACGTTCGGAACCGCGACACTTTCGAGTAAACTCGTACCACACTGACTGAAAGCGACCGTTCTACCTGTACCAGCAGCGCCTGAACGCATATACACTGGATAATCACCTTCCCGCTCGACATCAATGGTGTACTCAAGATACTCACCGGCGGTCATCCAGCCAAGAGCATAACCGTCATTGACCGCTTTAATGTCAACATCCGTATCTTGTCGATATTCACCACCTTCATTGCCGGACGTCGAATCGAAAGCGCCTGCAGGGTCAAAGTCTTCCGCCTCGATTAATTGGCCTATCACCCCAGGCATACTTCGATAGGCTAAATTAGCGCTACTCGGACAACTTGTCTGAACCGAACCAGGAGTGCTGGATGTGCTAGATGAGCTGGATGAACCTGGACTGGGTCCGCCACATCCGGCAAGAAGCCCAGCGGAAATAACGCCCAGCGGGAGAATTTGAATGACTAAGGTACGTATGTTCATTGATGCCAATTCCAGTCTTTTTTGTGTTATTGGATTGAGGATTGGTCTGGTCGCAGGCTCTTTTGAAAATTGTGCTGCATAAACCGCAGTTGTCTTGGAGTGCCCCAATAATGCAGAAGTGGACGCCCCACAGAAGCCACTTCAAGCCGGCATTTAACCACCCACAATTGTCTGACCTTTGGTGCACGATGGTAAATCCAATCGCGCCAGCAAAGATCCATCAACGTCACATTTCAGCAATGGAAAAAGGGAATTATTCAACTTTTACCCAGAAATACACCACTAAAGCCCCCGTTTGACACAAAAATATCAAATCCAACCTGGGTATAAAATCCAATGAACTGAGAGTAGTTGTGGTGGCTAAATACCTTTGCAACAGTACCACCAGCTTTTAGACGAGGAACCCTGACGACGGGAATGCCGCAGGGATCTGCGCGCCTTAGAGCAGGTCGATTGCCTTGTACTCGAGCTTATTGCAAAAGCGCTTTACCGAGAATCAGTACTTGTTGCGGGAAGGTATTGCGTTTGGTAAAGGTTTTATTTTCTGGCTCGGCGTCCCAACTCGATTTTTATTTTAGTTTTATGATTGGAAATGGCTGTTGATTCGCAGGGGCAGCGATGAACCAGGTTAATACCTTTTTCAAAGGCGTTTTTTTGCGGTGCCTTCCAAATTTTGACATCGGACCGCGTGGGAGGCGCCTGAAGGCTCAGCAACTGCTCCTGCGTTGCTCTACTCTCCAACATCCTTGTTGGGGATTTACAAAGGGTGCGTAGGCCGTGTAACCCCGACATGGATGTCGGCGGGTAGAGCAATGCAGGAGCAATTGCCGAGCCGCAAGGCGCCTCACAGCGTAACAATGCCAAAACCCCCACCCAATCTCCATTAAAAACATCCCCTCCAAAGAATCAAATCCATGGCTGATTAACAACACATCAAGTAGCGCAGTGAGAAACAGGCACTCATCTATTCTATAAATTTATCTTTTGATCACTCTTTTTAACCTTCTCCTCAGCAATCACGTCAAATAACCGTTATGGCCTGATTTGAAGCACCTCTTTAATAGTGGGTTTAGAGTTTGGATCAAGGCTACCTTGTTTCTTTTAAGTCGATGCCTGTCCTTTAATTCTCGCTTTAATTCTTCAAAGTCGATGCCTGTCCTTTTGTTTTCTCTTTTGTTTTGCTACTTGCCCGCAGAAAGCGATTTAAAACACCATTTGATGATGGATCTATGAGACTAAAGCGGCTACACTATTTTTCCAGGCGATGCCTGTCCCTTTTCTGCTTTTAATTCTTTAATCACCAAGGAAACTAGCTTTTGGTGTTTCACCTGTAATGCTAATAGAGTATTTTGAACATCACTGTCAAGG
>JBNKFP010000264.1:0-3746 GCA_050289365.1 Cellvibrionaceae bacterium
CAAAAACGGAAATACTTAACCCCAGATAGATGGGGGCTAAAAGCCAACGGGAGCGGTACATGAGTTGTTCAAATTGTTTTTCCACAATACGCCTCGCTATTGCGTTCCAGCAGTGAATAAAATGTGCCACTAGATTACGGTAGGATGACGGCCCTGACAATGGGGCCGTACAATCTAAATGTGATATACGCGAAGGTGGTCAAGACGGGTCGGATTTGCTGCTGATACTCTGGGCATATTTTACGGCTTTGTTGGCTGTTTCCCGCGCCTCTTTCATTTTGCGCATAGCAATGGCAAAGCTGGCTCGCATGCGCGAGGTGGCGAGGGTCAACTGATCGATTTCATTACGGCTGTCTGGAGATAAATTTGCCGCGTCAATTTCCGCTTCCTTTCCTTTAGAAATACTTTCAGCAACGTGCGTAATTCTGCGGACGGGCAATATGACTGAGCGTCGAATAAACCACAAGATCGGCAGGATCGACATAATGATCACCCCTGCTTCGACAAAGCTGAACATGGAAAACGTACTTTCTAATAATGTCTTTTTGGGGAGGGTCACACTGATGACGCCTGCTACATCGCCTTCTTTAAAGCCGAAGCCGTGTTCAGCCCCATAGACTTGCAATACGTCTGCGGGTGCGTTGGCGGGGTCGCCGTGACACTTGATGCAAGAAGCTTTGTGAAATACGGGGGAGGCAAAGCGGTAAGTGTTACCCGCCAATTCATAATATTCCAATAGATCCTGCTCTCGTATGGCCGATAGCGCCCGCTGTTCAAACGCATCCGGTTTGTTGTTCGGGTTCATCACATTGTGTGACGTCATGCGAAATTTCGCTGGTGAAGGCGAGTTAGCCACCACCTCAGAAAATTCACGGGTCGCCAAAGCGGGGTTTTTGGAATAGAAGTGATAGGTCTTTCCTGGCGTGTCGACGGCTTGTACTTCCTCGCTACTGAGATAGTCTTGATTGCCATTTTTGGTCCAGACTCGGCCAGAGCGCGATACCCATGCACTAAAGGCTTCGACATTTGCGACTACGGTTTTGGCCTGGGACTTCAGCTCTTCGTGGTAGACGTTTTGCAATATCAGAAAATATGCACCAGCATTCATAAGCAGGACAAACAACAACAGCAAAAAGAGTTGCGCAGTGATGGGTAACCGGCGACGGGCCATGAATAACCTCTATTATCAAATTGGGTTCAGTTAATCAGTTCAATAGTGTGCAGACTCAGCGGCAACACGTTAAGTCGTTTTAGCCCTGTAAGCGTTTACTTTGCGCGGCAAGCAAAAATCGCTCAACATCGTGTAAAAAGCGTTCGCGCAGGATTTTGTTTTCAATGTTATTGGCCAGCGCTTTAATGTAATGGCGGAAGGCAGAGGGGCCACGCCATTGTTTTGTCCGCCACATGTTCAAGGTATCTTCTATTAGCACTTCCCCAACAGGGCCGACTTCATCAATAAACCGATGATTGATTGCATTGAGCAATGCCTTGCCCGGTTTTACTGGTTCCATGGTGGACGTGACTCCCGCGAGATAAGCTGTGTTCGGTAAATCAACATTTGAAGTATAGTTGCCAGTGATCCCATTGGTGTATATATCTAATATCTAATATCGAGTAGAGATTCATTTAAATTGAATTGCAGTGATATGCTTGGCATAGAACGCTTCATTAACTGTTGTACATGATCCCGGTTTTTCATTGTTATTGTGGCCTGACCAAATTTGACCCTAACACCGCGTTACCCTTCGCCGCACCAATCTAATTGCCCCTATTCGAGGCAGGGCTGATTGTACTGAAAATGTCATGGCTTTGTGTAAGGGATTTATACTTGCTTGGAGAGAGTGTGATGTCAGTCTGTGTAATAGTGACTGATGCGCCGGTTAAACAATGTAAAATGAAAAGCTGTTCGATAATTAACCCACATGATTTCTCTATTATTTCGGAGTGCTAATATGGCTTTAACAGAGTCTCAAGAATTGCCATTGGCCAGTATTGCGCCACATTTCAAATTGCGTTCAACCACTGGAGAGTGGGTTGCACTTGATGATTTTAGTGGTGGTTACGGGTTAGTGGTGATGTTTATCTGCAACCACTGCCCCTATGTGATTCACATAGCCCCAGCGCTTTCCTTACTGGCTGAAAAATATATGGCAAAGGGCATACATTTCGTGGCGATCAATAGCAACGACGTGACGGCTTACCCTGCTGACAGTTACGAAAATATGCAGCGCGAAGTGGCGTTACGGAGATACCCATTTCAATATTTATTTGATGAAACACAAGAAGTCGCCCACGCCTATCGCGCAGCCTGCACACCAGATATTTACCTGTTTGACCGGCAATTCAAATTGTTTTACCACGGCCAATTTGATGGCAGTCGGCCCCATCGTATTGCATCGGGAAATTACGATTCCAGTGGCAGTCCGGCTACGGGAGAAGACTTGGCCTACGCCATGGATTGTCTGCTGCAGGGCAAAGTTATCGAGCGTCAAACTTACCCGGCCATGGGCTGCAATATTAAGTGGAAAACCTAGAATTCAGTAAAGTTATTCCTGTGGTACATCGCTGGTAGTTGATATTGAGTGGTGCGCAAGGAGTGTTCGTTGATACGCACCTGGCAGTATGATTTAGTTTGCGATCAGCGTCTCTGTAGACGACTTTGGGGTAAATATTAAAATCAGATAGGCAATGCCGCACAGGCTGAAAAAGCCGGTCGTAATGGGTATTAAAGTGCCGTTGTAAAGCTGGCCTATCCAGGTGCCGAGTATTAATGACACCAGCGAAGACATCGCTCCAATGAGTGCCGACGCAATGCCGGCTACGTGCCCCATGGGTTCCATGGCCATGGCGTTAATGTTGCCAAAAACCAAACCAAAACAAAAAAAGAGAATGGCTGCATAAATCATAAATACCAATAAGCTTGGAGAATAAAATACATGAAAAAATAAAAAAATCGCCGAACTGGAAACAATTGTTGCGGCTGCTGCTCGGCAAATTCGAACCATGCCTAAGCGCATCACAAACCGCGAATTACACAGTGAAGCCAAACCAAAAACCAGAGCAAGAATGCCAAAATACAGAGTGAAGAGTTTGCCTGTTTGATATTGATTTTGAAAAATTTGTTGGGCTGAATTTAAGTAGCCGACAAAACTGCCGAAAAAAAGGCCCATGCACACGGTGTAGCGCATGGTATTCGAATGGCTCACGACGGTTAGAAAGCCCCGGTAGAAGCCTCGTGAGCTGAATGTGATCCTGTTCGATGGTGGCAGCGTTTCTTCCAGGCGAAGGAATACCCAAATGCCAATGACCGATGCGTACACAATGTACAGCGTAAAAATATCGCGCCAGGAACCCAGCCACAACATCAGCTGACCCAGGCTAGGCGCAATCGCGGGGACCATGATAAAAATCAGCATCACGAGAGACATCACCCGGGCCATCTCATTGCCAGAGAATTTGTCGCGCACAATTGAGACAACAGAAATGTAAGGTCCGGCTATGCCCAAGCCTTGTATTACGCGCCCGGCTACCAGAAGTGGCATTGTCTGGGCTAATAAGCAAATGAGACTGCCGACCAAATAGATCGCAATCCCACCATAAAGAATTTTTTTACGACCGATTGCATCCGATAGCGGACCGCACACCAATTGTCCGAAGGCCAATCCTAAAAAAATCGCGCTGATCAAAAACTGAGCGTGATTGGCGTGATCCATAGGAATATCGGCGCGAACGAGGTCGAGTGCTGG
>JBNKFP010000265.1:0-3726 GCA_050289365.1 Cellvibrionaceae bacterium
CTGCCTCCCGAAGGCAGTGCTCTACCAGACTGAGCTACTCTCCGCCGCGCGCAAGTCCGGATGCGGATCCGGTGCGCTTGATTGGGCATCTCTTCAATCGTGATTGCCCCGTAGGTGATTGTTAGAAGGCGATATTAATCATGCAGCGGTATTTTTTTCAAGACTTATTTTTCGTCAGGTTTTCGCTTCAACAGCGAGTCGTGCTTGGCCAATGAACTCTCGCTTTAATTCGGCACGTCCTCGGGTTGTTCCATTTGAGGGGCCGAACCGGTGCTATTTCGGATGATAAACTGGGTTGGCAAAATGACGCGCTGGCTGGACAAATCTTCGCCCTCGATAATACGAACCAAGATATCCAAGGCAATTTTGCCGATTTCTTCAGCCGGCTGGGCCATGGTGGTTAAACCGGGATCGGAATAGCGGGCGTAATTGATGTCGTCAAACCCGGTCACTGAAATGTCTGTGGGTACCTTTAAACCACGGGCTTTGCAGGCCTGGATTGCACCTATGGCCATTTCGTCGTTAAAACAACAAATGGCGGTTGGCCGGTTTTTCAGCTGAAAAAATTGGTGAGCAGCACCTTGACCTGACCACATGCTGAAGTCTCCTTCAGCCACTAAGGCTTTATCGAAGCCGATTCCTGCGTTTTGTAAGCTCAGTTTGTAACCCTCTAAGCGGTCAATCGTGTGTGGATTATCTTTTAGGCCTGTGATGATGCCTATGCGGCTGTGGCCCAGCGAAATCATGTAGTCCACTATTGTTTTAAACGAAGCCACATTATCGATGCGTATCGCCGGGCCGGGTGTGGCTTCCACTCCACATGCGTTAACCCACGGAATATCGTGATTTGAGGGGCTCATGGACTGGGGGCGCAGCTGAATTACCCCATCGGCTAGTCGTGTTTCTACCCTCTGAACGTATTCTGCTTCGCGTTTTTGGGATTCGCGGGTATCGCCCAGAAGCACAGCGTAACCCTTCTGTTGGGCGCGATCTTCAATGGCCTGGATCACCTGGGAGAAAAATGGGTTGGTAATGTCTGGCACCAAGACGACGATGGTGAACGAGCGAGTTGCTCGGAAATTTCGCGCGAGCAAGTTCGGGCGGTAGCCAACGGATTCAATGGCATCCTTAACTTTAGCGAGACTTTTGCCGGATACTTTTTCCGGGTTGGTGAGCGCGCGGGATACGGTGGCCACTGATACGCCCGCAATTTTAGCCACTTCTCGAATGTTTGACATGTCTGGCAACTGTTATGATAAAACCAAAATTTACACGAAATCGATCGTCCACGCACTATTCGCTTAAACTGAGTGAATTCAGCTGAGGGTCGTGCGCGCATGATATGTTGTCGAAAATCAATATGTTAGCTCGCTGCAAAATAATTTCGCAATGGGCCAAATGGATCAGTATGACCTTAAGTTCCGGTGGCGCTTAACCATCTAAAGTCCTTGTCATTGACGGACAGAGATCGACTCATTTGATTGGAATATTTTGAGCAAGAGGTACTGGAATATTGCATTGAAACCGGTTACATTGTGTTCCAGCTTAAGTCACCTAGGGTTGCCAAAAGTGACTTGATTGCTCTACGCAGTGTTTCGACGGCGCTGCTCCCTCTGTAAACATGACGAGTTAGTGAAAACATTATGTCTGATTTCGATACACGGCTGCAGGCCCTATTAAGCGAACACCAAATGTTGGTGAATCGGCCCAATCAAGCTTGCTCGAAGAGCAATGGGATCTACCTGCGTTGGCAAAATCCTATCCTCACAGCGGATCATACCCCCGTATTTTGGCGCTACGACTTGCGTAAAGCTTCTAACCCAAACTTGCTCGAGCGACAAGGCATCAATGCAGTTTTTAACGCCGGTGCGCTTTATCATCAAGGTAAATATGTGTTGGTTGCACGAGTCGAGGGGAATGACCGCAAATCCTTTTTCGCTGTGGCCGAGAGCGACAATGGAGTCGACGGATTTCGGTTTTGGGATTATCCCATCACCATGCCAGAGAGTTCGAATCCCGATACCAATGTCTACGATATGCGCCTTACCGCACACCAAGATGGATACATCTACGGCTTATTTTGCACAGAGCGTAAAGACCTCAATTTGCCCAATGATCTTTCAGCGGCCGAGGCGCAGTGCGGCATAGCTCGCACGCGTGATCTCGTCACGTGGGAGCGTTTGCCCGACTTAGTGACCTTCTCGGGTCAACAGCGCAATGTGGTTTTACACCCCGAATTTATCGATGGCAAATACGCCATGTATACCCGGCCTCAAGATGGGTTTATCAGTGTCGGTTCTGGCGGTGGCATAGGTTGGGGCTTGGTAGACGATATCTGCAACGCGGTGGTTAAAGAAGAGGTGATTGTCGACAACAAGGCTTACCACACCATTAAAGAAGTCAAAAATGGTCAGGGGCCGGCGCCGATCAAAACGGATCAGGGATGGTTACATTTGGCCCATGGGGTGCGAAATACCGCTGCCGGTTTGCGCTATGTTTTGTACATGTTTATGACCGATTTAGCCCAACCTTGGAAAATCATTTATCAGCCAGGCGGGCACTTTTTAGCGCCGCAGGGCCAGGAAAGGGTAGGTGATGTGTCCAACGTCTGTTTTTGCAATGGATGGATTGTGGATGAATCGGGCCAGGTATTTATTTACTACGCATCCTCAGATACGCGCATGCATGTTGCTACATCCAGCGTTTCCCAGCTTGTGGATTATTGCCAAAATACACCACCCGATGGCATGCGTTCAGCGGCTAGCGTTGATCAACGCAATGCAATGATTCGGCTTAATTTGCTCGCCCGTGATCAGTGGCAGGCACCATGATCGACACAGAACAAGGTGAATTCGAGTTTTTGGTCGACGAATTTCAGGCTGAGCTGATGAATATTGCCGATTGGTGGCTGGCCCGTGCAGTAGATCCAAAAGGCGGTTTCTATGGCGAGATCAGCAATCAAAATGAAGTAAAACCCAATAGTGACAAATGCATTATTCTCAATGCTCGCATATTGTGGTTTTTTTCGGAAGTCGGTCGAATGACTCAAAATCCGAAATATCACGCAACGGCCCAACGAGCTTATGCTTACCTCAAGAGGTATTTCCATGATCAGGAATTCGGTGGGCTCAATTGGAGTGTTGATGCACAAGGCGTATTGCAAGATGGGCGCAAGCACACATACGCCCAGGCGTTTGGGATATACGGTCTAAGCGCCTACTATAAATGCAGCCAGGATATGGAGGCACTGAGTCTTGCTCAAGAATTATTCGGTTTGCTTGAGCGGCACGCTAAAGATCAACAGTTCGGTGGTTATTTTGAGGCATTTACCCGCCAATGGAAAAATACGGCGGATATTCGATTGTCAGAAAAAGAAGACAATTCACCTAAGACCATGAACACCAATCTGCACGTACTGGAGGCCTACACGGAATTGCATAGCGCGCTGCAGGGGCTACCCATTATGGCCAAACCTGTAGCCGCTGCACTTTATGCTCAGCTGAATGTGTTCTGTCGCTATATATATAATGACGGTCTTAGCCATTTGAACCTATTCATGAACGAGCAGTGGAACGATCACTCCCATGGGTACTCTTACGGGCATGATATAGAATCCAGTTGGCTGATTAAAAAGGCCGTTGAACGCTTAGCCTTGGGTAAGCAAGCAAATCATTTTTTGTCCGTTGCTCATCAGCTGGCGGACATGTGTCTGCGTGAAGGTTTGAG
>JBNKFP010000266.1:0-3725 GCA_050289365.1 Cellvibrionaceae bacterium
CTTCAGGATTAATACAAAAAACCCCAAATATCGATCCTCTAATATAGCCATATTGGGCGACCTAAACCGTGTCCCTAATAACGTTTCACAAAGATACTCAGCAGATTAATGCTGCCGAACAATTCTGTAGCCAAACACAAAGACTAGATTAAACTGGCTCTCGCTGAGCGCAGTCCTCTAGTGCATATTAACTGCTAGGGGATAATTTAAATTGACGGTATATTCGCGTTTTTATTCGGACAAGTGACCTTCTACAGAGCACTCAAAAATTAAAATGGCAGTGGCTCAATATCGTGAATTTCGCTTATCAACAGAACAGCAATAATTTTTAGTTTCGCGTATAAGCATTCAAGCAAGCATTGTTTTATTTTACGACCAAAAAATTAGGATAACCAAAGATATACCATTAAATCACCAAACTCACGAGAATATCATATTACCTTTAATGCCAATTGACCAAAAGCCGATACAGTGTGAATTAGACATAAGTCGGGTTGCCGGCAGAATATGAATTTGGGCACAGTATTAATCCGTCTGAGGGGCTATATTTGGGGGAAAAATCCAAGCACTATCCTCAATAACAGACGGTTATAAATATGATATTCAAGCTCCAGACTTCCGTAGCTCGCTGGTGTATTCCGGCACTCAGTGCAGTTGCCTTATGCTCCTGCGGTGTACCAGCACCTAATACGAGCTCCAGCACACAAACCTCCTCCAGCAAGGCGTCCTCAACGAGTTCAGCTGCACCGGTTATCAGTTCTGTTGCCAGCAGCTCTTCGAGTTCCGCCGCGCCAATTAACTTGCCGCAGATATTGGCCATAAACGCGGGATCAACAAGCCCAGCCAATTTTGAAGGCACGCAGTTCCAGGCGGACAAATACTCTGCCGGCGGCGAGTCCCACTCAACCACAGATCCCATTGCCGGCGTAAGTGAAGATACCCTGTTCCAGAGTGAACGTTACGGTAATTACAGCTATAAAATTCCAGTTACATCGGGCACCTTCACCGTCGAACTGTTTTTGGCGGAACTCTACTGGGAAGAAGCAGGGAAACGCACCTTTGATCTTTCCGTAGAAGGCCAAGTAAAACTCAATGACCTGGACCTATTTAGCCAAGTCGGGCACGATGGCGCCTACTCCTATGTGGTCAATAATGTTCGTGTAACGGATGGCACATTGGACATCGCTGTAGCCGCGTCAGTAGATGCTGGGACTATCAGTGGTTTCGCCATTTATTCCGCCGACGGCAAAATTGATACTTCAGTACCGGTAAGCAACTGTAATGGCTACGTTGGCATTTCGTATGATGATGGCCCGGTCAATACCGCCGCGTTTGTGAATGCGCTGAAGCAGGCCAATTTGATTCCGGTAACCTTTTTTGTCAACGGCTCCAATATTGGCAATAACCAAAATGCCATCCAGCAAATGTTAACTGTCGGCGAAGTGCAGAGCCATTCCTATACCCATGCTGACATGGGTGGATTTAGCTACGATCAGGCGAAAAACGTATTGAAGCAAAACAGTGATGCCATTATGGCTGCCGGCGCACCATCGCCAACTGTTTTCCGTCCACCTTATGGATCTTCAAATGCGTCCGTCGTCCAAGCGGCTAGAGATCTGGGAATGATTACCATTACCTGGGATGCCGATTCAAAAGACTGGGACGGCGCTAGCACCTCGGCTATTGTGAACGCAAACAACCAATTGCAGAATGGTCAGGTCATTTTGATGCACGAAAATCAAAACAATTCCCTGCAAGCGATTCCGCAGATTGCTGCCAACTTAAAAGCGCGTGGTATGTGCCCAGGTAGAATCAGTCCGCAAACAGGAAAGGCGGTAGCGCCTTAAGATATCCCGCTCTATTACTGGCGCAGCATGTTTTTACCTGTTGCGCCAGTACTCTTGCCAATTAAAACACCCCTATAACCATCTCGAAATCCAACCTTCAACACGGAAAATCTGACGATCAGACCCGATCTTTAGATAAGTGCACAGAAGCTTTAGGAACCACCAAAACCCCAGAGAACAACGGCTTTTTTTCTAGCGCCGCAACAAGCGTTTACCCAAATACCAACACACATAAAGTGCACTGCTCACGGCCAAACCGAGAAGTAATGGCGTGCCCGCACGCCAAAACGCCTCACCGCCTTCAAACACGCCTTCAAAACCAGCAATAATCCAGGCTGGCGCCAAGTATTCTAGATCTGATGAGGCATACCAGGGCACAACAAAAAAGACCAAGGCGCTCAGCCGCAAATACTGCCGAAGAGAAGCGTTCGAAAACTTTCCCGTAATCCACCAGGTGCAGCCCATTAATACCAATATGCTGAGTAAATAAAATAACCAACCGTAAAAGTATTCTTCTTGTGTATACATAAGACTTTTTGTTCCAGCGGTACTTTCGTTAAATAGCGGTCAATGACGTGATGAATTAATAATGAGGAGGTCGCTCTTGAGTGCCACCCGTGCGTCCTTCAAGTGAGCCCAATAACTCGTTGAGCTTGTCGTTCAGCAGCCGAATGTGCTGCTCAGCAACCCGCAAAGACTCCGCTTGCTGAGCCATTTGCTGACTCATTACCTGAATGGCATCCTCCTGAAAACTCAGTCGAGACTGTAAATCGATCACTTGCTCTGTCAAAATCTGATCACTCATTTTAGTGCTCCTCGGTTACCCACTGTACGACTCGCTCCTGCCAAAGATCTTCATCCAACTCGGACTCGCTGACACTGCGATTGGCCACAGAGTGCCCAGCCGTAACAACCGAATCCGCTTGACCACTGATCAGCGGATGCCAAGCGGGTAAATTTTTCCCCTCGGCCAGCCGGCGATAGGCGCAACTTGGTGGCAACCACCAATAACAGTCGTAGAGTGTAGCCGGCGTCAAATTCAGGCAACCGGGAACATTTTGCAAACGCGATGTGTAATCTGTGCAGCGCGCGGTTTGCGGATCTAAATAGCGGCAGGCGACATCAGTGTAGTAAACCTGATCGTCATCTTCGTCTTGCAATTTGTGCAAACAACATTTACCGCAGCCGTCGCACAAAGACTCCCACTGACTGCGCGTCAAGGACTTCAAATCCTGGGCCTGCCAAAAAACCATCACCGCAAAGTCACCGGGTAATCTTGTCGTTTAGTTGATGAATTCTTTGCATCTCTGAATCCACCGGCGGAGGCAATTGCAAGTAGTAGCCCTGCCCCTTTAGGGCCTCCATGACTTTATGAATATCGGCCCTCGCCAGTGGTTTTTCTGGTCGCAACAACATGGTCATCACTTCTTGTGGTGCACCAAACAGTTCTAATAAGGCTTCCGGTAAACACGCTAGGCCTCGCGCTTTATCCACATAAAGATAACATTCATCTTTTTTAGTACTGCGATAAATACTGCAAATCAAATGCTTCATAAACATTCAGCCACAACAGGTTGAACATATTCTGCGCGCCAGCCACTTAAGCTCGGCGGCAGCAAATCACTTCCCTTGGCACCGGCTTCAGCGGCGCGAACGATATACTCATAATCTTTTTTGCGTGCCAAGTATTCAGGAGCAAGATTTAAGGTTTGCGCCACTTCACTGAGTTTTTCCCTGAGCACCTTGATGAGACCCTGCTGCCGAGGACTGGGGGATTTCGGCATTCGCTCAGGCAATTCACTAGCCGTTAGATCCGCCACCACTTGCGACATTTCAATTAATTCCTCGCCGTATCGACGTATCGCTTTGTCGGGCAAT
>JBNKFP010000267.1:0-3713 GCA_050289365.1 Cellvibrionaceae bacterium
AGCTCATCTGCTCGCGGCCAAGGTAGCACAGCGGTACCCAATTATGTGTTTTTTCAGGGCACATCCATGTCAGCGCCACAAGTGAGTGGTATTGTGGCATTGATGAAATCGATTTATCCCCAGTTGACGCCAGCAGAGTTCGACAGCCTCTTGGCAAGTGGTGCAATAACCAGCGATTTGGGCGATCCGGGCCGTGATGATTACTATGGTCATGGTTTGATCAATGCGTTTCTCGCTGTACGAGCTGCTCAGGATTTGGCTGACGGCGGTGAGACTGCGGCTATTGTTGCGGAACAGTATGTCCTGAACTTTGATGACCTCAGTACCGAATTACCACTGACTCTGCGCAGTCTGGGTACTGGTGCGATTCGCGTCGTCGACTCCTATATCTCTGAACCCTGGCTAACAATGCAATCCAGTCAAGTTGATGTTCGGGGTTTGGGTGAATATCGGGTGAGGGTCAATCGCGATAATTTGACGGATGGCAATTATCGTGGCTATATCGAATTTATGGCGAACACTGGTCAACTTGTCCGGGTACAGGTGTTTATGCGCATTGGAGCACGGGTGGCAAGTGGTTATGCTGGCTATTTGTATGTATTTTTATTCGATGGCGATTCCGGTGATGTGGTCGACGTAAAAGAAGTTGCCGAAGATCAGGGAGAGTATTTTTACCAATTCGAAAATTTGCCACCAGGGGAATACAAAATCGCCGCAGGTTCTGATATTGACAACGACGGCATCATTTGTGATTTGGGAGAAAGCTGTGGCTATTACCCAGATCGATCCGGGTTCTCCCTGATTCCCCTGTACGAAAATCGCATTAACATCAATTTTTGGGTGGGCTTGCAAGGCAGCACCGGTTTGTACGGGGGTGACACCAGTACCATGAGCCTGCAGAGTTATCAGAGTACACAATAGTTATAATCCAGGTTTGGGACTACTGGTCTCTTTAAAATCGATTTGGGCATAATTTAAGCTTAATATGATGTAGCCAGCGTCGGTTCGAGGCTTTTTATTATCGACAAAAATTTCCACTTTGCCCTTGGGCGAAATGGCAAATAAAGGAATGGAAACGCTGGCATTTTGTTCCTGGAATTGTTCGAAGTTAAATTCGGCAGAGAGCTTCGTTTTTTTAATTTCCGCGCCCTTATCAACAAGTTCGGCTAATTTGCTATAGGTTAGATACTTGTTAAACAAAAACTGACCCTGGTATTCCGTAGAGATTCGGTGTTTGTCGTGACCGGTGGAATCCATCTCGGTCTGCAGCGAAAAAATATTGTGTTGACCAAACTCAGCTCGGTAACGAAGACTGGCTATGGTATTGAGTTCGCGAAAGGGCGATAGACCCAGCATCTTACCAAAACCCACCAGATCCAATTTTTGATCCGCGTATTCTGAAACAGGATTACCGTAAAAAGTCGCTAAATTGTTCATGCGCGCTTTACGGATGTTACTCCAGCTGGAATCGCACAAAATAACCTCCAGGTTGAGATCCTTCAAAGCCTTACCGATCAACACCGCGATGCTATTGGCGCCGATAATCAAAAAGCCGTTGGGGGAAGACTGTGCCACCCGCAACAATTTGGCTAAGGGTTTTGCGGTTAGGCTCTGCAGCAACACTGTGCCAACAATCACCGCGAAAGTGAGTGGTACCAGCAGTTCTGCACCTTGAATATTTTGATTTTCTAAGCGGATGGCAAATAGGGCCGATACAGCGGCCGCGACGATACCGCGGGGTGCGATCCAAGCCAGCAAAGCCCGTTCGCGCCAATTTAATTCCGAGCCTAAGGTGGAGACAAAGACGGAGAGTGGACGTGCGACAAACTGCATAATCAACAACAAAACCACCACGGGTAATCCCATCACTGCAAATTCGTCGGCGGAGATGCGAGCAGCTAACAAGATGAATAAACCACTGATCAACAAAATACTCAGATTTTCCTTGAAGTTCAAAATCTCCTCAATGTGAAGGCCTTTGGTATTGGCTAACCACATCCCCATAACCGTCACCGCGAGTAAGCCAGATTCGTGCGCAAAATAATTGGATAGGGTGTACGCCAGGAATACTTGGGTGAGGGTGGCGAGGTTTAATAAATAAGCGGGAACCCAGCGATGTTTGAGCAGTAAACCCAAAATCCAGCCGGCCAAAGCGCCAAGGCTAAAGCCAATACCGATGACCTTGACGAATGTGATGGCGCTGTGGGAAAGCGCATGGCCAGATTGCAGGGAAGCCAAGAATTCGAATACCACTACGGCCAACAGTGCTCCAATGGGATCAATGACGATGCCTTCCCAGCGCAGTATTTTGGCGATATTGGCTGTGGGTCGCACTGTGCGCAACATGGGCACAATGACCGTCGGGCCGGTTACGACGGTGATCGCCCCGAACAAAATCGCAATTCCCCAATCTACATTAAACAGAGAATGGCAAGCCCAAGAGGATACGGCCCAGCAACAGACTGCGCCAAGGGTTACTAGGCGTTGAACCACCGAACCGAGGTTTTTCACTTCTGCAAAGCGCAGCGTCAATGCGCCTTCAAATAGAATGATGGCGACTGACAACGAGACAAAGGGAAACAGTAGGTCCCCCATGAGCAGATCCGGTTCGAGTAGTCCGCTCACGGGGCCGAGCACTAAACCGCTGGCGAGTAAAAAAAGAATGGCGGGTAGCTTAGAGCGCCACGCCAGCCACTGACACAAAAAACTGATCAGAAAGAGGGCGGCGATGGACATGGAACTGGTCACGGAAAACTCCCTTTGGCAAAGTGAATTGTGGCTGCGAATTTATCGTTCGTATTCTGTTAAGGATTCATGTAACAGCGTAATATGACGCCAGCTCGGCGAAGTGCTTATGTGACTTAGCCTTTGTGATTTAGCCTTCTGACTCGGTAAATGATCAATTCAAACCGGATTTTGTGTAATCGTTTGGGGGAATATACCATTAGCACCTTATTCAAGTTGAATTTTCTGACTCATTGGGGGCCGGCAAGACCTTTGCTGTTTGGAATTTTAGTCATGGTCTTGGGTTGCTCAACGCTGGCTCAGTCCCAAACTGCATTGCATCCAAAAGTGCTTTATCAAGTGACGTTTGTACCGGAGCAACAGTTGGCCAAGGTGCGTATCTCGATTGATGATGCCAGCTCTCTTAGTGAAATTTCGTTTACACCGCTGATGGATTTTGTCGGTAAAGTGGACGGCAGCGGCAAAATTGAACGCCGTGGGCGTAAGATCCATTGGTTTCCCAACCCTAATAAGCCTTGGCTGATCTACAGCGTCAAACCTAATACCCAAAAACAAAATGGGGGTTACGATGCCATAGTTACCAATACCTGGGCTTTGATGCGGGGTGAAGATCTTTTCCCGTCGTTCCGTGCCAAAAAGCAAAAAGGCGTGTTGTTCTCCCATGCCATTGAGTTTGTTTTACCCAAAAGTTGGTCAGCGGTAAATACTGGGTGGGTTCGCAGTTTCGGTACTCGCTTTGGATTGCCGCGAGAGTCTCGCGCCTTGGTTCGCCCAAAGGGATGGTTAATTGCCGGCAATTTGGGAACTCGCCATGAGCTGATTGGTGACACTGCGGTCACGGTCAGCGCACCGAAAGGCCACGATTTTCGACAGATGGAAACCCTGGCGTTTATTAGCCTGATTTGGCCTCAATTTCAAAAAGCCTTTGCTAAGCTGCCGCCGAAAATTATGATCGCTGGCGCATCAGA